>NZ_JBVKAE010000017.1:85165-189876 GCF_055598845.1 Amycolatopsis sp. NPDC039088
GGGGGGAGAGGGTAGGAGGCCCGGGGGAGGGTCGGGAAGATTTCTGGGGAACGGGGGAGGGTTGGGGGAGGGAAAGGAAGGGGCCTTTCATAGCAAATTTTGCTATGAAAGGCCCCTTCATTGCACTACCGAGGCGTATTCTGTCGGTCCGTCGGGTCACTATGACGACCATGTACCTATCCAAGAACCCACTCACCGACTCCTACCTCCGGCAGTACAGTCGAGACGGCGTCATCCGCGTTGCCACCCTGGAACAACTAGGGGTTTCACAAAGTACCTCGTATCGAAGATGCCAGCCTGGAGGCAAGTGGACTCACCTGCTTCCAGGCATCGTTCTCCTGTCCCGGGCCAGGCCGACTGCCCGACAGCGCGTCGAAGCCGCGCTGATGCACACTGACGGTCACGGGATCGTGACTGGATTCGAGGCCGCGCGTCGCTATGGACTTCGACAGACGCCCTCAGGAGAAGCAGTCCATATCCTCATTCCTCAGCGTCATCACATCAGAAGCGCGAAGTTCACGATCGTCGAGAGAACGATCCACATGCCAGATCGTCGACTGCTCAGTGGCGTACCGCTCGCGGCTCCGCCTCGCGCGGTACTCGACGGACTCAGGCGCATACGCGAGCTGGACCCGGTACGCGCGCTGTTGCTTGAGGCAATCGAAAAGGGGCTCTGCACACTGGATCAACTACAAGCCGAGCTCGAGTCAGGCAGCAAGCGCGGCACGGCACTACCCCGTGCGGTACTTCGCGAACTCGAAGCCGATGTCCTTTCCGTACCTGAAGCCGCCTCGCTTTCGATCTGGCAGCGCGCCGGTCTTCCTCCAGCCGAGCGGAACGTCAAGGTCTACGACGTCCACGGCAACTACATCGGCAAACCCGACTCATGGTGCGATGAACTCGCCATGGCTTGGGAGATCGATTCGTACTCCTTCCACTTCGGCAGGAATGCCTTCGACAAAACGCTTCATCGTAACAATCGTTACGCTGCAGCAGGAATCGTTGTCGTGCAAACGCTTCCCGCCCGACTACGCGATGAGCCCGACAAGGTCATCGGAGAACTTCGAGCCGCCGCAGCGGCCGCCGCCCAACGACCACGACCCAGTATTTTCGTCGCCCGGGAGGAGCGCGCGGCTTGAGCATCACTTCAGTGCAATGAAGGGGCCTTTCATAGCAAATTTTGCTATGAAAGGCCCCTTCATTGCAGTAGCTGGCGGAAACGAGGGGTCAGCCTCGCAGGTACTGCGAACCCCGCGTCACGGCCGACCACGCGTCAACGGCACCGTGACCGTAGAAGCCGTTGAACGAAGCGTCGCCGACGCAGGTCGCGGTGAAGGACGCGTCCCGGCCTTCCTTGAGGTAGTCGACGGTCCGCGGCACCGGGCACGCGATGTCCGACGCCGTGCCTTCGAGCACCCGCTGCACCGCGTCCGGGTCCATCCCGAAGTCGCGCGAGCCCTTGCCGTACTGCGAAACGATGAGCGCGGCGACGCCGGTCGCGTGCGGTGACGCCATCGACGTTCCCTGCAGCCACTGGTAGTAGCCGACGCGGCCGTCGGGAGCGGTCGCCTTCTGGATTCCGGCGGTGACTCCGTCGGGCGTGATGTTCCCGGCGGCGTCGATGTTGCCTTCGGCGACACCGACGTTGCGCGGGTACGTCGAGAGGATCTCGTTCTCGAGCGTGCGGAACCACGGGGTGCCGAAGCCGTCACGGAAGTATCCGCCGGGCGCGGAGACCGAGATCTGCTCGACGCCGTAGTTCGAGTAGTCCGCCTTCGCCTGCGACGGGCCGAAGGACGAGACGCCGATGGTGTGCGGGCCCTCGACGGGCAGCGAGAGGCAGCTCGCGTTGTCGATCTGCCGCGGGTGCGTGCTGTTCGACGGGTAGTCCGGGCTGGAGGCGTCCGGCTGCGGGGCGCCGAGGTCGCTGTGCTGGTTGCCCAGCGAGACGACCTGGGTGACGCCCTTGCGGTGCGCGTAGTTCAACGCGCGGGTCGTCGCCTCGATGATGGTGCGCTGTTCCGCCTGCTCCGCGGCCGAGTCGGCCGGGTTGGAAGAGCAGTTGTAGAGCCAGGGATCCGTGTAGAAGCTCATGTTGACGACGTCCACACCGGCGTCGCCGGCGTAGGTGATCGCGTCCACGGTCGGCTGCAGGAAGAAGAAGCCCGAGTCCTGGCCGGCGCGGAGGTTCACCAGCGTGACGTTCGGCGCGACGCCCGAGACCCCGAAACCGTTCGCGGCGGCGCCGATGGTGCCGGCGACGTGCGTACCGTGTCCGTTGTCGTCGACGTCGGTGGGGTCGACGCAGCCGCGGTACTCGCACGGTCCGTCGACGGGCTCACCGTTCACGTCCGCGACGATGTCCTTGGTGAAGTTCCGCGACGACGCCCGGTCGAAGTTCGGGGCGATGTCCGGGTGACTCGCGTCGACACCGGTGTCGATGATGCCGACCTTCACCCGCTTGTCGCCCGGCTGCACGGTGCGCGAAAGGTCCGAACGGACGGACTTGAGACCCCAGAGCTGGCTGTCGAGCGGATCGAGCCCGGCGGACTGGGCCGAAGCGGCCTTCGGTGCCGAAGCCGCCCCTCGGCTCTCCTTCTCGACGACGTTCGGCTTGACCTTCGCCTTGCTGCTCTTCGGCGCGGAGCCGATCGGCTTCGCTTTGGTCGCACCGAACACCGAACGGTCGGCGGAGACCCGCTCGGCGAAACCGTTGGCGGGCGCGGTCGCGGTGATCAGGCCGACCGCGGCGTTGCTGGTCACGACCGTGCCACCGGCGGCACGGATCGCGCGCTCCACCGAAGCGACACTCTGTCCCGCTCGGGCGAGAACGGAGAATTCCGTCGGCGCACCGGAAAGCTGTGGCTGCGCGGACGCCACCGGCGCCGCGACGATCGCGCCGAACAACGGGACCGCCAAGGCGATGACGAGAGATCTCGATCTTTTCACTTCATGCCTCCTGAAGAAAACGATTCGTGCAAACTACGTCACTGGCCGTCGGCCTTCAACGAAGTCCCTACTAAAGTCCGGGCACGACGGTTTTTTCCTCCGCGAAATGACAGGCCGACAAATGTCCACCGGTCCGGGTGATCAATTCGGGTTCCTGGTCGGCGCAAATGTCTTGCGCCTTCCAGCACCGGGTGCGGAACCGGCAGCCCGACGGCGGATCCAGCGGGCTCGGCACGTCGCCTTCCAGGCGGATCACCTGCCGCTGCCCGCGCAACGCCGGGTCGGCGACCGGCACCGCCGACAGCAGCGCCTGCGTGTAGGGATGCGAGGGATGCTCGTAGATCTCCTCTTCCGTCCCCATTTCCACGATCTTGCCCAGATACATCACCGCGACCCGCGTGGAAAGGTGACGGACAACCGACAGGTCGTGTGCGATGAACACATAGGAAAGGCCGAATTCCTTCTGCAGTTCACCGAGCAGGTTCATCACCTGTGCCTGGATGGAAACGTCCAGCGCGGAAACCGGTTCGTCACAGATGATGACCTTCGGCCGCAACGCCAAGGCCCGCGCGATGCCGATGCGCTGCCGCTGCCCGCCGGAGAACTGGTGCGGATAGCGGTTGATGTGCTCGGGGTTCAGCCCGACGACGTCGAGCAGGTCCCGCACCTTCGCCGCCCGCGAGCCCTTCGGAGCCACATCGGTGTGAATCTCGAAGGGTTCACCGACGATGTCACCGACCGTCATCCTCGGATTCAGTGACGTGTAAGGATCCTGCAGCACGATCTGGATCTCGCGACGCATTTTCCTGAGTTCGGCGCCCCGCAACGCGAAGAGGTCACGGCCTTCGAAGGTCGCGACCCCGCCCGTTGGTTCCTCCAACCGCATCAGCACCTGGGCCAAGGTGGACTTGCCGCAACCGGATTCCCCGACCACACCCAGGGTTTCGCCCGGCATGAGGTCGAACGAGACGCCGTCGACAGCCTTCACGTGACCAATCGTGCGTTTGAACAGGATCCCCGCTCGCACCGGGAAGTACTTCACCAGGTTTTCGACCCGCAAAATGGGCTCAGACACGCTCACTCACCACCTCTTCGGCGAAGTGGCAGGCGCTGACCCTGCCGAATCCGAGACTGTGCAGCGCGGGCCGTTCGGACTCGCACCGGTCCACCGCCCGGGGGCAACGCGGATGGAACGGACAGCCCGGCGGGACGTGCAGCAGACTCGGCGGCAGGCCCGTGATGGTCTTCAGCGTCTGTCCTTTGAGGTCCAGCCGCGGCAGGGAGGCCATCAGCGCCTCGGTGTAGGGATGCCCCGGCGAGCGGAACAACTCGGCGACGTCGGCCTGTTCGACGATCCGGCCCGCGTACATCACCGCGATCCGGTCGGCGACCTCGGCGACCACCGCCAGGTCGTGGGTGATGAGGATCAGCCCCATCCGCCGTTCGGCCTGGATCTCCGCCAGCAGGTCCATGATCTGGGCCTGCACGGTGACGTCCAGCGCGGTGGTCGGCTCGTCCGCGATCAGCAGATCCGGATCGAGCGCGAGCGACATGGCGATCATCGCGCGCTGCCGCATCCCGCCGGAGAACTGGTGCGGGTACTCGCGGATCCGGCGCGCCGCGGCCGGGATGCGCACGATGTCGAGCAGTTCGATCGCCCGCTTTCGTGCGTCCTTTTTGGACATGCCGAGCCGGACGCGCAACTGTTCCTCGATCTGGAATCCGACGGTGAAGACCGGGTTCAGCGCGGAAAGCGCGTCCTGGAAGATCATCGCGATCCCCGCGCCCCGCACCTCACGCCGCCGTTCTTCGGTGGCGGTGAGCAGATTCTCGCCGCGGTACCGGACGGCGCCACCGGTGACGACGGCGGGCGGGCTGTCGAGAATGCCCATCACCGTCTGCGCGGTCACGCTCTTGCCTGAACCGGATTCGCCCAGCACGGCAAGGGTTTCCCCGGCGTGCACGGAGTAGTCGACGCCGTTGAGCACCGTCGCGACGCCGTCCGAGGTCCGGAACTCGACGTGGAGATCTTCCACTTCCAGCAGCAATTCGTTGTCCACGACCACTCACCGGGCCTTCGGGTCGAGTGCGTCGCGGATGCCGTCACCGAGCATGACGAACGCGAGCACGGTGACGGTCACGAATCCGGCGGGGAACAACAACATATGCGGGATGACCCGGAAATAGTCCCGCGCGTCGCTGATCATCACGCCCCACGAGACGACCGGCGGCCGCACGCCGACACCGAGGTAGGCCAAGGTCGCCTCCGCCCCGATGAAGGCACCGAGCGCGATGGTCCCGTAGACCAGCACCGGCGCGACCGTATTGGGCAGCAGATGCCGGAGCACGATGCGCGGTGTGCTCGCGCCGAGACCGCGAGCGGCCTTGACGTAGTCGAGCTGCTTGGCCACCAGCGTCGCCGAACGCATGATGCGCATCGCCACCGGCCAGCTCAGCGCCGCGATCGAGAACACCACCTGCACGATGATGGTGACCGCGCCGGGATTCGTACCGGGCGCGTTGAACGTCGTGAGGATGACGATCGCGCCGAGCACGAACGGCAACGCCGCGAAGATGTCGCCGACCCGGGAGAACAGGCTGTCGATGAGACGCCCGTAATGCCCGGCCACGATCCCGACGATCGAACCGATCAGGATCGTCAGCACCGTCGCGAAGACACCGACCAGCAACGACGCCCGCGCGCCGTGAATGGTCCGCGCGTAGACGTCGTAACCCTGGTTGTCGTAGCCGAACCAGGCGTCCGCGGACGGGCCTTCGTTGGCGTGCGTCAGATCGCTGAACCCGGCCGGACGCGAGCTGAACAGGTCCGGCGCGATGGCGATCAGCACGATCAGCAGGATGATGACGGAAGAGATGATGAAGGACGGTTTGCGGCGCAGCATCCGCCAGGCGTCACCGCCGAGGCTGCGCGGCTTGTACGCCAGCGCGGAGTCGTCGGCGACGCCTGCGGCGGCGACGTCCACAGAGGACACGCCACCGGCCACGTTGGGGTCAGTCATAACGGATCCTCGGGTCGAGAACGGCATAGAGCAGGTCGACGGTGAGACTCACCAGCAGATAGACCATCACCAGCAGGACGACGACGCCGGTGACGGTGGCGCCCTCGCGGTTCTGGATACCGCGGAAGATGAGCCCGCCGATGCCGTTGATGTTGAACACGCCTTCGGTGACGATGGCCCCGCCCATGAGCGCGCCGATGTCGGTGCCGATGAAGGTCAGTACCGGGATCACCGAGTTGCGCAGCAGGTGAACACCGACGACACGGCTGCGCGGCTGTCCTTTCGCGACGGCCGTGCGGACGTAGTCGGCGTGCCGGTTCTCGGCGATACTCGTTCGGGTCAGCCGGGCGATGTAGGCCATCGAGAGACTGCCCAGCGCTATGCCGGGCACGATGAGCTCGCCGACCGTCGCGTCCTCGGACACGCTCGCCTCGATGAGGCCCAGTTCCGAACCCAGGATGATCTGCAGCACGATCGCGGTGACGAACACCGGGATCGAGATCAGGAACGTGGTCGACATCAGCACGAGGTTGTCGAGGAAACCCTTGCCGCGCAGCCCGGTCAGGATGCCGGCGGCGAGTCCGATGATCGCCTCGATGGCCACCGCGATGAGCGCGAGCCGGACGGTGACCGGGTAGGCGTTCGAGATCAGCTCACCGACCGAGACGCCGTTGAAGGTCTCACCCCAGTCACCGGTGAACAGGTTGCCGAGGTATTTGAAGTATTGGACGAAGATCGAATCGTCGAGGTTGAACTTCGCGGTCATCATCTCGACGTAGGCGGGCGGGCAGGCGACCTGACCGCATTTGCCCGCGAACGGGTCACCGGGCACCGCCCACACGAGGGCGTAGATGAGGAACGTGGTGCCGAAGAAGACCGGAATCAGTTGAAGTAGGCGACGGAGGATGTACTGGGACATGGGCGTGCCGTCCTGGAGATCGCGTGGTGGGAGCTGTGGGATCGGCGGGGGGGGGGGGGGGGGGGGGGGGGGGGGTGGGGGGGGGGGGGGGGGGTGGTGTTTCTCCCCCCCCCCCCCCCCCCCCCCCCCCACGACGCACGCCAGTCCCGCGCGGTGCTCTACTTCGCGGCGACCTCAATGGACGAGTAGTCCGCGAGGCGGCCGAAGTCGAGCTTCGCGACCTTCAGCCGGTTCGACTTGCCACCGACGCCCTTCTCCTCCCACACCGGGATCTGCGGCAGGTCCTTCGCGATCAGGTCCTCGGCCTGCTGGTACAGCTTGATCGCGGCCGCCTTGTCGGCGGTCTGGTCCGCCTGGTTCAGCAGCGCGTCGACGGCCGGGTTGTTGTACGTCGAGTCGTTGGAGGAACCCGTGCTCTTGTAGCGCGGGTTCAGGTAGTTCTCGATCGACGGGTAGTCGGCCGACCAGTCGGAGCGGCCCATGCCGGTCAGCTTCCTGCCGTTGACGATGCTGCGCCACTGGCCGAAGTCGGTCGCCGGGACGAAGTCGCATTCGACGCCGAGCGCGTTCTTGATGCTGTTGCACGCCGCGACCAGCGGTTCCTTACGGCCGCCGTCCGCGTTCGAGGCGATGGTCAGCTTGCCGGTGTACCCGGACTTCGCCCAGAACTCCTTGGCCTTCGCCGGGTCGAACTTGCAGAACTCGCAAACGCCGGGCCGGTAGCCCTCGATACCGCGCGAAACGTAACCGTCGGCGGGCGAGTAGGTGTCGTTCATGACGGTCTTGACGATCTGCTCGCGGTCGATGGCCAGCGAGATCGCCTTACGCAGGTCCAGGTTGTTGTAACCGGGGACGTAGTACGGGATGGCGAGCGCGCTGATGCCGAGCAGGTTTCCTTCGACCAGACGCTCACCGAGGTCGGTCTTGTACTTCCCACCGGCCTTCGCCGCCGGCGGGAGCGCCTCCATGAAGTCGAGGCGGTTGCTCAGCAGGTCCTGGTACGCGGTTTCCTGGCTGGTGTAGATGCGGACTTCCAGGTCCTTGAACTTGACCTTGTCCTCGCCCTGGTATTCGTCGAACCGGGTGAGCTTCATGTTCTGGTTGGGCGTGCGCGAAACGAATTTCAGCGGGCCGTTCCCGATGGGGGCCTTGGCGAACCCCTCCGGGTCGGCGAAGAACTTGTCCGGGAGCGGCGCGAAAGCGAGGTAGCCGATCTTGGTGGCGAACACCGAGAACGGACCCTTGAGGGTGACCTGGAATTCGTAGTCGTTCACGATCTTGAGCCCGGACATCTCTTTGACGGTCGGCTCTTTGGCGCTGATTTCGTCGTAGCCCTGGATCTGCTCGAAGAACGACGCGTTCTGCATGCCGTTCTTGCCGTTCGCGCTGTAATTCCAGGCGTCGACGAAGTTCTTCGCCTTGACTTCGGTCCCGTCGTGGAACTTCCAGCCCTTTTTGATCTTGATGTCGAAGACCTTCGAATCGGTCGTGGTGATCGATTCGGCCATCAGGTTGTACGGCTCGGCCGTGTCGGACTTGTAGCCGACCAGCGCCGAGAAGACCGGCTTGAGGGCTTTGGACCCGCCGAGTTCGTTGGTGTTGGCGGGGATCAGCGAGTTCTCCGGCTCGGTGCCGTAGACCGAGACCGCCGCGTTGGCGTCAGTGGCGCCGGATCCCTTGTCTTGGCTGGATCCACCACCTCCACAGGCCGTCAGCAGCATGGCCGCCGTGGCCACCACCGCCGTCGCTCCCCAGAACCCGCGTGAAGCCCGCATGTCCACTCCAACTCTCGTCGTCGGATCGTCCGGCGAGCGCTGGTCGCGCCCTGCCGTCCAGAAGGTGAGACGACGCTATGGGACACGTGAAGCCGATCACAGTGCGTTGGTGTTGCAAATGTGTGACGGTCTCCCCGACCACCCGGTTAGAGCACAACGTTGGTAGCAACCGCGTTGCGCCGAACGGCCCAACCCGGACAGGAGGTCACCAAGTGATCACCGAAAGAAATGGCCGCACATAAGAGAAAACGGCTTTCTCAGGCCAGCGAGAGCGCGATCCCGTCGAGGATGTCGTGCTCGGAGATCACCAGTTCGCCGGGACCACTGCGCGTGGCGAACTGTTCGGCCAGCACCTGCACGATCACCGACCCGCCGCCGATCACATCGACCCGGCCGGGGTGGATCACCGGATTCGCGGCACGGGTCGCGTGGTCGGCCGTGAGAAGCGACTGCGCGACACGGTCGATGTCGGCGTGGGAGAGCTTCGAAAGGTGCGTGCGCTCGGAGTCGTACTCCGACAGGCCCTGTGCCACGGCGGTCAGCGTGGTGACCGTACCGGCGACACCGATCCACGTCTTCGCGGTGGACACGTCCACGACGTCGAAGGCTTCGGAGAGCACCTTCGCGGCCAGCTCACGGGCTTCGGCGATCTCGGCGGCGGTGGGCGGGTCGGACTTCAGCGCGCGTTCGGTGATCCGCACGCAGCCGATGTCGACCGACTTCGCGGCGATGACCTCGGCCTGGCGGCCGTCCCAGGTGCCAACGACGAGTTCGGTGGAGCCGCCGCCGACGTCGACCACCACGAACGGGCCGTCGTCCGGGTCCTGCTCGCCGACGGCGCCGGTGAAGGACAGCCGGGCCTCTTCGTCGCCGCTGATGACCTCGGCCTCGGTGCCGAGCACCTCACGCGTCATCGCGAAGAACTCGTCGCGGTTGCTCGCGTCGCGGGTCGCCGACGTCGCGACCATGCGGACCTTCTCGACACCCTTGCGGCGCGCGGCGATCGTGTAGTCGGCCAGCGCCTTGCGGGTGCGTTCGAGCGCCTCGGGGGCCAGCCTGCCGGTGGCGTCCACGCCCTGGCCGAGGCGGACGATCCGCATCTCGCGGTGCAGGTCGCGCAGGTCGACCGTCCCGTCGTGGCGAGGGGTCAGCTCGGCGACGAGCAGACGGATGGAGTTGGTCCCACAGTCGATCGCGGCAACACGAGGCATGCCTTGAGCTTAGACAATGCCGATCAAGTGGGGTCCGCGGCGGCTTTGCTGCTCGATGACGACACCGTCGTCGTCGTTGTGGTCGTTGTCGGCGAGCTACATGTGGTCGGCGGCGGTGGGGTCTGACTCGTGGACGTCGGGCTCGTACTCGAAGTCGGTTGCGTCTCCGTCACGGTGACTGTCGGACATTGCGGCGGCTTCTGACTCGTCGACGATTTCGACGGCGACGAACTCGAACTCGTCCCCGGCAACGTGCTCGAAGGCGGCGGCGTCGCCGAACCGGGCGGCGTCGGCGGCACCGGAGGCGGCGGGACCGAAGCGGGCGGCGGTGCGGCCGCGGCGTTCGGCGCGCCGATCGGCACCTTGCTGTCCGGCGTCGGCAGCACCCCCGTGCGGTAGGCCTCGGCCCAGATCAGCACGGTGTTCACGTAGGTCTCGGAGTTGTTGTAGCGGAAGACGGCCGCGCGCAACTGGTCCGGTTTGGACAGATCAAGTCCGCCGGAGCACAGATACCGGCCGGTGCCCAGCGCCGCGTCGAAGATGTTGTTCGGATTGGACTCGTTGTCGCCGTTGCCGTCGGAGGCGTAGCGGGCCCAAGTCGACGGGATGAACTGCGTCGGGCCGACGGCGCGATCCCAGACGGTGTCACCGTCGTACTTGCCGCCGTCGGTGTCCGGGATGGCCGCGAACGGACCGGCACCGTTGAGCTGCGGACCCAGAATGGGTTCGAGGGTGTTGCCCTTCGCGTCGACGAAACCGCCGCGCGCGTGATTGGACTCGATCCGGCCGATACTCGCGATCAGCGCCCAGTCGATATGGCAACCGGGCTGTTCGGCGATGAGGATGTCGGCGGCCTTGCGGTACGCGGCGAGCGCGGTCACCGGGATGCCGAGCGGTCCGTTGGGGAGTTCGTCCGCGGGAAGCGGGAGCGGGGTCGGCGCGTTCGGCAGACTGCCGTCGACGCCGATCTGCTGGACGAGCGGGTTCTTCGGGTCATAGCCGCCTACGAGGGCGACGTCGTCGGAATGGATCGTGCTCGCCGTCGCGGCCCAGCTGCCGGCACCGACGACCGCGGCACCGGCCGGGACGATGGCGAGGACACCTCCGGCCACCGCGGCGATCGTACGGTGCCGGAGACAGAGTCTCCGGACATGACCGTTCACCGCGCCTGGCACGTGCCTCACGCGCATACCTCAGAACCCTCCCGGCGGATCGCGACTCGGCGAATCCGTTCCTTACCCACCCGAAAACCCACACCTGGTGCCCAGCCTGCCGCATGCGGTGACCGGTTTCACCCCATTGGGGAGGACCAGTTGGCCTTCATCGGGTGAATTAACCCACCTGGAGGAACTATCTGTACATCCGGGGTAGGTGTTACCCCTGGCAGTCGCCCGACGGCCACCCGTTCGCTTTGAGCAGCGCGAGGGTCTCGTCCCCGAACGGGTTCACGCCGGGACCGACGGCGAGCGTATGCGCCAGATGGACGTGCAGGCACTTGACGCGGCCGGGCATCCCGCCCGCGCTGACCTCGTGGCCGAGCGAATCGATGGCGTCGCGTTCGGCGAGGTAGCTCTCGTGGGTCCGCTGGTAGGCGGCCGCCAGCTCGGGGTCCTCCGCGAGCCTGTCGGTCATCTCCTTCATCAGCCCGGACGCCTCGAGGGTGCCGACCATCGAAGTCAGCTTCGGGCAGGTCAAGTAGTAGAGCGTCGGGAAGGGAGTGCCGTCGTCGAGGCGGGGACTGGTCTGCACGACCGACGGGTGGCCGCTCGGGCAACGCGCGGCGACGGCGCGCAGCGCACGGGGTGCCCGGCCGAGCTGTTCCGCGATGATCTCGCGGTCGGCGTCGGTCACAGGCTCATAAGAAGACTTTTCCGTGCTGTTCACGCCACTAAGGCTAACCGGGGCCCGGAGCTCAGCCGCCCGCGACCTGATCCCACAGCTTCTCGTACCAGGAGCCCGACGGCACCGGCTGCTGACCTTGCTCGCCCTGCTCGGGCGCCTTGTCCTCGGGCAGCTGCACGATGTACGGCGTCTCACCGGGTTTCACGAAACCGAACCGCTTGCGGGCCTCGGCCTCGATCTGCGCCGGGTCGCTCAACTCGGCCTTGCGAGCCTCCAGCTGGGCGACGCTCCGCTGCAGTTCGGACTGCAACTGCTGCTGCTCGTTCACCTCGGACTTCTGGCTGAGGTACGTGCGCAGCGGGACGGCGATGGTGAACGCGAGCGCGCACACCACGATCGCCACCACCGCGGCCCGGCGGGTGGTGGACATGCCGAGCACCTTCGCGGCGCCCGACGCCCGCTTCGCCGCGAGGCTGCGGCGCAGCCGGGTTCGGGCGCGGACCTCCGTCGTCGTGGTCCGCCGGGCGCGCTCCGGTCGGCGGCCCCTGCTGGAGCCACCGCCGTCCGCGCGCCCGCTACGACGGGTCCGCGCCCTCCCCCGGTCCGCCATCATCTCTATCGCGCCTTCGCTTCTCCGCTGAGCCGCGACTTCAAAAGATCAAAAACCACTTCCGCCTCATCCCTCCGGGGTGAACCGCGGGAAGGCGAGGTCGCCGGCGTAACGCGCCGCGTCGGCGAGGGTCTCCTCGATCCGCAGCAGCTGGTTGTACTTGGCGATGCGCTCGCCGCGTGCCGGGGCGCCGGTCTTGATCTGGCCGACACCGGTGGCGACGGCGAGGTCGGCGATGAAGGTGTCCTCGGTCTCGCCGGACCGGTGGCTCATCATCGACTTGTAGCCGTAGGAGGTGGCCAGCGAGATCGCGTCGAGGGTCTCCGACAGCGTGCCGATCTGGTTGACCTTCACCAGCAGCGCGTTGGCGGCGCGGCGGGTGATGCCCTCTTCGAGGCGGTCCGGGTTGGTGACGAACAGGTCGTCGCCGACGATCTGGACCTTCTCGCCGACCTCGGCGGTCAGCTGGACCCAGCCGTCCCAGTCGTCCTCGCTCAGCGGGTCCTCGATGGACACGAGCGGGTAGTCGCGCAGTAGTTCGGCGTAGTAGGCCGACATTTGCTCGGCGCTCTTCTTCGCGCCTTCGAAGGTGTACGCGCCGTCGGAGAAGAACTCCGTCGCGGCGACGTCGAGCGCCAGCGCGACGTCGCGGCCAGGGGCGTATCCGGCCTTCTCGATCGCCTGAAGGATCAGGTCGAGCGCCTCGCGGTTGTTCTTCAGGCTGGGCGCGAAGCCGCCTTCGTCGCCGAGACCGGTGGCCAGGCCGCGGCCCTTCAGCACCGACTTCAGCGAGTGGTAGACCTCGGTGCCCCAGCGCAGGGCCTCGCGGAACGACTCGGCGCCGATCGGCGCGATCATGAACTCCTGGATGTCCACATCGGTGTCGGCGTGCGCGCCACCGTTGAGGATGTTGAGCATCGGCACCGGCAGCACGTGCGCGTTCGGCCCGCCGAGGTAGCGGAACAGCTCCAGCTCGGCCGATTCGGCGGCGGCCTTCGCGACGGCGAGCGAGACACCGAGGATGGCGTTCGCGCCGAGGCGGGACTTCGCCGGGGTGCCGTCGAGGTCGACCAGCTTCTGGTCGACGATGCGCTGGTCCACGGCGTCGGTGCCGACGAGGTCCGGGCCGATCTCGTCCAGGACGGCCGCGACCGCGCGCTCGACACCCTTGCCGTTGTACCGGCCGGTGTCGCCGTCACGCAGCTCGACGGCTTCGTGTTCGCCGGTGGACGCACCCGAGGGGACCGCGGCCCGCGCCAGCGTGCCGTCGTCGAGAGCCACCTCCACTTCGACCGTCGGGTTGCCTCGCGAGTCCAGAATCTCGCGAGCGCCTACCTGCTCGATGAGCGCCACGCCATGCTCCTCATGTGGGTTGTGCCTGCGGTGACGGGCCCCAGCCTAGCCGTCGGCGCCATTCACCCGTTGGAGGCACGCGCCACATCGCTCACTCCGCGGGTGGTTCGTCCGACCGGATCTCCCGCCAGCCCGACGGAAGCTCGACGGTGTCGGAGAACTGCTGCCAGAACGTCCAGCTGTTGCCGCCGATGTCGGAGACGGTGAACACGCGGGCGCCGTAAGGCTGATCCTGCGGAGCGTCGAGGTCGGCGTCGTCGCCCAACGCGGCGCGGACCCGCTCGTACTGAGCGTCGGCGTCGGGAACGTAGACGATGTTCAGCTGCCCGACCGGACCGTCGACACCCTTGGCTTCCCAGTACTCGGGACCGACCCCGGCCAGCTGGATCTTCGCCGGACCGGCGCACAGCGTGGCCTGGAACACTTCGCCGGAGGCATCGGCGAAGCGCACCTCCTCGGTGAACCCGAACACTCTGACCAGCCACTCGACCGCTTCGGTCGCGTCGGTGTAGTAGAGGTACGGCGCGAGTCCGAGGTAGCCGGGCTCGTTCTCGGGCCTATCCGCTTCGGCACTGCTCATGGCGAGACAGTCCACCATGACCGTTTCAGCGCCTCGTGAACGGCCCTGCCCCGGCGTATCGTGGAGCGGACCATGATGGATGCCGAACCCGCCCCAGAAACCGGTCCGGACTCGTCCGGCGAATCCCGGTTCCGCGCCTTCCGACAGGCGGAGGCGCTGGTCGAAAGCCGCAGGCCGCTCGACGCCCTCAAGGCCCTCGAGCCGCTGCTGGAGGACGAAACCGACAAACCGAGCGTGCAGCTGCTGGCCGGTCGCGCGTACTTCCACTCCGCACAGTTGCGACGGGCCGAGCGCGCCTTCACCCGGGTGCTGGAACTGGATCCCACCGATCATTACGCGCGGTTCGTGCTCGGACGGACCCTCCAGCGCCTCGGCCGGTTGACCGAGGCGCTCGCGCAGATGCGGATCGCGTCGGCGATGCACCCGATCCCGGAGTATCTGGAAGCGATCAGCGAGGTCAGTGCGCGGATCGCGCTGCGGGACTGACCCCGCCAGGGGAGCAAGGGTCCCGGCAAAGTCGGGACCGTGCAGGTCGGGGACCTCTTCGTCATGGCGCAGGCCGACGTCTATGAAGGAATTGGGACGTTGAGTGTCCCAATTCCTTCATGGACACGGGGCCGCACCCGGTTGCGAAGTTTGATCAACAGAGCTTCAGGGGCATGCCCGTAAACCTGGTGCACCTCGAGTGTGGAGGATTGGGGACGTTCACCGTCCCCAATCCTCCACACTCGAACCCCGCAGGCATCAGCGATGCCACATCCGGACCACCAAGAACAGTGCCGACCAGCAACTCTGCGACTTTGCCGGGACCCCGCCAGGGGAGCAAGGGACCTTTGCTCTCAACTGGACTTGGCCCGCAAGTGAGCGCGCTCACCCTGCTTGCCGAACAGCACCAGCAGTTCCACCGGCCCCGGCCCCGCGCTGCCGAACCAGTGCGGCACCCGCGTGTCGAACTCGGCGGCCTCGCCCGGCCCCATCGTGAAATCGCGGTCGCCGAGCACCGCCCGCAACCGTCCGCTGAGGACGTACATCCACTCGTAGCCCTCGTGTGTCCGTTGCACCGGTTCGACGTCCTCGACCGGGATCAGCAGTTTGAACGCTTGCGGCTGCCCTGGCTGCGCGCTCAGTGACCAGGCGGTGAACCGGCCGAATTTCCGCGGTTTCATCCGGACCCGTGGGTCGGCGGGTTCGGGTTCGCCGACCAGTTCGTCGAGCGGGACCTGATGCGCCTCCGACAGCGTCAGCAGCAGTTCCAAGGTCGCCTTCCGCGAGCCCGATTCGAGCCGGGAGAGCGTGCTGGCGGAAATCCCCGTCGCCTCCGAGAGCGCGGAGAGGGTGGTGCCCCGTTCCTTGCGAAGCTGCTTGAGCCTCGGGCCGACCTCGGCGAGCCGCCGTTCGATGTCCTGCATGACCCCAGTTTGCCAAATCGGCAAAGAACTTTGCCAGACTTCCGCGGGATCCGGATGCTCGGGAGCATGAACAGCAACGAATTCGACGTAGTGATCATCGGTGGCGGCGTCGCGGGTCTCAGCGCGGCACTGGTCCTTGGCAGGGCACGGCGCAAGGTCGTCGTGATCGACGCCGGCACCCCGCGCAACACGCCCGCCGCGCACGCGCACGGTTTCCTGACCAGGGACGGCATTCCACCCAAAGAACTGCTGGCGATAGGCCGCGACGAAGTCCGCGGATACGGCGTCGAGATCGTCGAGGACGTCGTCCACCGGCTACGGCGCGACAAGGCGGTGGAACTGGCGAGCGGGCGGGTCATCAGCGGACGCCGGATCGTGGTGACGACCGGGCTGGCGGACGAACTGCCGGACGTCCCCGGCGTCGCGGAGCGTTTCGGCACCGACGTGCTGCACTGCCCGTACTGCCACGGATGGGAAGTGCGCGATCAGCGCTTCGGCGTGCTGGCCACCTCCGGGAAATCGATCCACCAGGCGCTGATCGTCTGGCAGTGGAGCAAGGACCTGACGTTCTTCACGCACACCCAGCAGATCTCGCCCGAGGACCGGGCGAAACTGACCGGGCTGGGCATCCGGGTCGTCGACGGGAAGGTGTCCGAACTCGCCGTCGAAAACGACCGGTTGGCCGGGGTCCGGCTCGTCGACGGTGACCTCGTCGAACGCGATGTCGTGTTCGTCGGCCCGAAGTTCGTCCCGCACGACAAGCTTCTCGCTCAGATCGGCTGCGAGCGCACCCAAGACGGTTTCGTCGCGGTGGACGCGCAGGGCCGTACGAACGTGGACGGCGTCTGGGCGGCGGGGAACGTCGTCGATCCGATGGCGCAGCTGGTCGTCGCGGCCGGGGAGGCCTACAAGATGGCGTCGACGCTCAACTTCGATCTCGTGCTCGAGGATCAGGGCGCGACGCTGGCGTCCGCGTAGGCGTCGGCCGCGCTGAAGACCTCCTGGGCGTAGGGAACGGCCGGGTCGAAGACCCGCATCGCCTTCCACCAGCCCGCCGGAGTGGCGGTGTCGTCGCCGTCTGCGCACAGAAAGCGAGCGGCGGCGAGGGCGGCGTCGTCGAGGTCCTTCGTATCCGGCCGTTTGCCGTCACCGGTGGCGCGCATCGCGTGTTCGGCCCAGACGTCGGGCGCGAGCGGGATCGGGTCCGGCCTGCCCCGCGCCGCCTCGACGTGGGAGATCCCCGCGAGGGTCGCCCAGGAGAGGTGACAGCCCGGCTTCTGGCGCCGGAGCCACATCTCGGCCCGGCCGTAAGCGGACAGATCGGCGACGGGAAGCCGGGTCTTCGAGGCCACCCGCTTCGCCCAGGTCTCCAGTTCGGCGGCGTCGGAAACCGTGGGCCGGTCGGGCGGCGCGGCGAGCCCGGCTCGCGGTGTTGCCACCCCCGGCTGCGGCTTCTGGTCGGGAACCGCCAGCGCGGGCTGGGGTTGCGGCGGCGGGGGTGGCTCCTCCCCACCCGGCCGGTGCACCCCGACGGTCATGATCAGCACCACGCCGGTGAGCACGAGCCCACCGGCGAAAGCGAGCCTGGGGACGTAAGGCGGCAGAGGACGCGAAGTGGGCTCGGGGGTGTCGACGCTCGACTGGGTGGTTTCGGCCACCCGGTCAGGTTACTTCGCCACACCACCGAGCGAAGCCCCGTTCGGGCGGCCAAGCCAACTGTCGGTAAAAAGGATCGACGATCGGTCCTCGGCGGCCGATTCGTTATGTGCCGAGCTTAGGCCACCCTGACCTGCGGATGCTTACGACAGCGGTGTCCGATCAAGGCCCCTTCAAGCGTTTCGTCCGCTTACGGGTCGCGTCACTCCCCCTGGACTTTCAGGGAAGCCTTACCTAAAACCAGGAGGTTCAGTCAGGACGACCAGGGAGAACGACGTGTGGTTCGCGAGTGCGCTCATCGGCCTTCGAGAAGGTCTGGAAGCCGCCCTCGTCGTCAGCATCCTCGTCGCGTTCCTGGTCAAGACCGAACGGCGGCACGCGCTTCGCTGGGTGTGGCTCGGTGTCGGCGTGGCGATCCTGCTGTCGGTCGGGGTCGGCGCGATCCTCACCTACTCCACCGCGCAGCTGTCCTTCGAACAGCAGGAGCTGCTCGGCGGCACCCTCTCGATCGTCGCGGTCGGCTTCGTGACGGCGATGATCTTCTGGATGCGCAAGGCGTCGAGGACGATCGCCGCCGAACTGCGCGGGAAACTGGACGAAGCGCTCGACGTCGGCCCGCTCGCCGTCCTCGTCCTGTCGTTCTTCGCCGTCGGCCGGGAAGGCCTTGAGACGGCGGTGTTCTTTTACGCAGGCGTGCAGACCGCGCAAGGCGGGACGACCGAACCGCTGATCGGCTTCACCGGCGGGATCCTCGTCGCGATCGTGCTGGCCTACCTGATCTACCGCGGCGCCGTCCGCTTCGACCTCGGCAAGTTCTTCACCATCACCGGGGTCCTGCTGGTGTTCGTCGCGGCGGGCGTGCTCGGCTACGGCCTGCACGACCTGCAGGAGGCCGCCTTCCTTCCCGGTTTGACCGTGCTCGCGTTCGACGCGTCGGCCGTACTGCCGGAGACGAGCTGGTACGGCGCGCTGCTCAAGGGGATCTTCAACTATTCGCAGCAGACGACGGTGCTCCAGGCCGTCGCATGGGTCGCGTACGTGGCCATCGTGCTGCCTTTGTTCCTCAGGCCCAAGAAGAAGGTCGTGGCGGTTCCCGCCGCGGCCGCAGTTAAGGAGTGACCGTGTCTCGTCGATTCCCGCTCGCCGCCCTCGCCGGCGTCGGCGCCTTGGTGCTCACCGCCTGTGGTGGCGGCGAGGAGAAGCCCGCCGCCGCGGGCGGGCCGATCAAGGTCGAAGCCTCGGACACCGCGTGCGCCGTCTCGGCCACCACCGCGAACGCGGGCCCGGTGACCTTCGAGATCACCAACAAGGGCAGCAAGGTCACCGAGTTCTACCTCTACGCCGAGGGCGACCGGATCATGGGCGAGGTCGAGAACATCGCGCCGGGGCTGAACCGGCGGCTGATCGTCGAGGTCGCCGAGGCGGGCAAGTACCAGACCGCGTGCAAGCCGGGCATGACCGGCGGCGGCATCCGGGGCGAGTTCACCGTCACCGGCGGCGCCGCGAAGCAGGCCGACCCGAACTCGCAGAAGGCGCAGGCGGTCAAGAGCTACGCGGAGTACGTCGCGAACAACACCAAGGCCCTCGACGAAGAGACCACCAAGTTCGTCGCCCTCGTGAAGGCGGGCAAGGCCGACGAGGCGAAGGCCGCGTACGCCCGCACCCGCGTCTACTTCGAGCGGGTCGAGCCGGTGGCCGAGAAGTTCGGCGACCTGGACCCGAAGATCGACGCGCGCGAGGCCGACCTCGAGCCGGGCCAGAAGTTCACCGGGTTCCACCGGCTGGAGAAGGACCTGTGGGTGACCGGGCTCCAGCCGGACGCCGCCCAGATCGCCGACCAGCTGCTCGCCGACGTCAAGGAACTGGTCACCAAGTCGGCGGCGCTCGAACTGAACGCGCTCGACCTGGCCAACGGCGCCAAGGAACTGCTCGACGAGATCGCCACCGGCAAGATCACCGGCGAGGAGGAGGCGTTCTCGCACACCGATCTCTCGGACTTCCAGGGCAACCTCGACGGCTCGAAGGCCGCGATCAACTCGCTGCGCCCGCTGCTGGCGGCGAAGGACCCGGCTCTGGTATCCACTTTGGACAAAGAGTTCGGCAACGTGCAGGCGCTGCTGGACAAGCAGCGCGAAGGTGACGGCTTCAAGCTGTACACCACGCTGAGCCAGGACCAGATCAAGCAATTCGCGGCGGCTGTCGACGCGCTCGGCGAACCGCTGAGCAAGGTGGCCGAGGTCGCGGCGCAATGAGCGAGGCGGAGCACACGCGGGTCACCCGCCGGAAGCTGTTCGGCATGGCGGGAGCGGGTGCCGCTCTCGTCGGGACCGGCGCGGCGGCCGCGTACGGCGCCGACAGGCTCCTCGGCGGCGACAACCCGGCACAGGCGGCACAGAACGTCGTCGAGTTCCACGGCGAGCATCAGGCCGGGATCGTCACGCCGGTGCAGGAGAACCTGCACTTCGTCGCGCTGGACGTGACGACGAAGGACCGCGAAAAGCTGGTCAAGCTGCTGCGGACGTGGACGGACGCGGCCCGGCGGATGACCGCGGGCCAGGAGGTCGGAACGGGCGGCGCCGTCGGTGGCGCGCCCGCCGCCCCGCCGAGCGACACCGGTGAGGCGCTCGATCTGGCGGCGTCTTCGCTGACGCTGACCATCGGGTTCGGTCCCTCGTTGTTCGACGACCGGTTCGACCTGGCGGCCAAACGCCCGGCCGCGCTGATCGACCTCCCCATGTTCCCGCAGGACAAACTCGACCCCGCGCGCGGCGGCGGCGACATCTGCGTCCAGGCGTGCGCGGACGATCCGCAGGTCGCGGTGCACGCGATCCGGAACCTGGTGCGACTGGGCTTCGGCGTCACCGCGGTGCGCTGGTCACAGCTCGGGTTCGGCCGCAGTTCGTCGACGTCGCGGGCGCAGTCCACGCCACGGAACCTGTTCGGCTTCAAGGACGGGACGCGCAACATCAAGGCCGAGGAAACCGACGTCCTGCGCGACCAGGTGTGGGCGGCGGCCGAAGACGGCCAGCCGTGGATGGCGGGCGGAACGTACCTCGTGGCCCGCCGGATCCGGATGCACATCGAAACCTGGGACCGGGAATCGTTGCAGGGCCAGGAAGGCATCGTCGGCCGGTCGAAGGGTGCCGGTGCCCCGCTCGGCCAGGCGGCCGAGTTCGACGAGCCCGATTTCCACGTGGGTGGCGCCGGCGGCGAGAAGCTGATCCCGGAGGACTCGCACGTCCGGCTGGCCTCGCACGAGAACCTGAACGGGGCGCGGATCCTGCGCCGCGGTTACAACTTCGTCGACGGCTCCGACGGTGTCGGGCACCTCGAAGCGGGATTGTTCTTCCTCGCGTTCAACCGGGATACGCGCAGGCAGTTCGTGCCGATGCAGCAGGCGTTGTCGTCGAAGGACGCGATGATGGAGTATCTGCAGCACACCGGATCCGCCCATTTCGCCGTGCCTCCGGGCGTGCGCGAAGGCGGTTTCTGGGGCGAGGGTTTGTTCTCTTGACCTCCAGTTAAGTGGAGGTCGCACACTGGATCCCATGTTCAGTGAAGCGGAACTCGACTACCTCGCCACCCAGGGTCTCGGGCGGCTCGCGACGGCGCAGCCGAACGGGACCCTGCAGGTCAGCCCGGTCGGCTACGCCTACAACCCCGAAACCCGCACAATCGACATCAGCGGCTACGAACTGGCGAAGAGCAAGAAGTTCCGGAACGTGGCCGCCAACGGGCAGGCCGCGTTCGTGGTGGACGACATGCCTTCGCAGGACCCGCCGAGGATCCGTTGCCTCGAAATCCGCGGCCGGGCCGAGGCGCTGACCGGCGCACGCACGGCCGATGGTCACTTCGACGGAGCCGTGATCCGGATCCACCCCTCGCGGATCATCAGCCTCGGCGTCGACGACCCGGACCACGACCCGCTCGATCTCGTTCCGCACAACCGGAACGTGTGACGGCGGCCCTCTTTCAAGTACGTGATGGCCCCCTTCCTTGCGTCCTGACGCAAGGGTCCCGGCAAAGTCGCATTCTCCCGAAGCCGCTGCCGCCGATCATGTCGCGAAAGCCACTTTCAGGACACCACATGTCCCGAAAGTGACTTTCACGACACCTCGGTGAAGACTTCGGGAGCCGGGCATGTCTCCAATGTGGCATTGGGGACAACGGACGCGGCGCAAACCGATATCGCACGCAACACGCCACATTTGCCTTACTCCCCAATAACCCTCTTTAACACTCACGCCCCCACGCAGAACCGCATATAAAGACATCACTCAGACACGCAATGGCGCGGAGATGTCCTTTGTGGACACTGAAGCCCGGCCGACATCCAGAACCAGGCCTGCCCCACCTCGGTTCGTCCTCGACTTTCCGGGACCCTTGCGCCAGACGCAAGGAAGGGGGCCATCACGTACTTCTGTTCTGTACGTTGAGCACCGACCTAGGCGTGACTGGAGGCTTCGAGGATGTCGCCCAGAGCGGCGCGGGCTTGGGTGAGGCCGGCTATACGGGAGTCCAGCTCGGCGTACTGGGTTTTGAGGTGGTCGAGGACGCAGGCCTGGAGCTCGGTGCCGTCTCCGACGAAACAGGGCATGAGTTCGTGGATGACCTTGGTAGGAAGTCCGGCGGCGAGCAGGGTGCGAATGCGGGCGACGGTGGCGGGAGCCGCGGAGTCGTAATGACGGTGGCCACCTTCGCTGCGGCGGGAGGTGAGCAGCCCCCGGGCCTCGTAGTAGCGAAGAAGACGTACGGCCACGCCTGTTTCGCGGGACAGCTCCCCGATCTTCATATGACCCACCTCACACGGAACCGACTTGAAGCTGACATTGATGTCAGCTCCTAACGTCGATCGCATGACGACTATTTCGACCGCACCAGCACCCGTTTCGCTCTACGGCTTCCTGACTCCCAAGCCCGGGCACGCCGACGAATTCAGGAAGCTCCTGATGGACCTCGTCGAGCCGTCTCGAGGGCACGAAGGCAGCCTTCAGTACCACCTCCACGAACAGGAAGACGGCCGGTTCTTCCTCTATGAGGTTTGGCGCTCACAGGAGGACCTCGACCGGCACAACGCGACTCCACTCCTGCGCGCCTTCATGGCCGAACTTCCTGAGCACCTCGACGGAGCGCCCGAGGCTTACTTCGGCGTGATGAGGAGTCCCTATCCGGCCACCGTGGTCAGTGATTGACGGGACCCCGGTGTGGTCAGCGACGGCCACCGAAGACCGCGTAGGTCCCGAGTCCGGCGACGGCGAGCACTACGGCGGTCCACGTGGCCGCGGCCACGTCCGCGGGTTGCAGGAGCCAGGTCGCCACCAGTGTCCCCGTGTCCTTCCCCGGCGGGGTGAAGAACGCGACCGCGAAAGCGAACAGCGGCAACGTCCACCCGTAGGCCCCGCCGAACAGCACCGCGGCGATCCCGACGAGACCGAGCAACCCGCCCGCGTTCCGCGCGATGATCTCCACCGGGACCCGCTCCGCCTCCCACAGCCGGGGCAGCAGCACGGCACCGAAAGCGAGGCCACCGATCAGCAGGAGATGCAGACCGCGACGGGGCCGCCAGCGGATCGCGGCGGTCCGGTCGAGGTCGGCGTCCTGCCCGCTCAGACCGGTGGCGGGCACCGCGACCGCCACCGTCAGTGCCAGCGAAACCGGGATCAGGGACCAGGAATCCCTCGCCAGCAACCACAGCACCGCCATGCTCACCACCAGCGCCGCGAACGACGCGGGCATGGCGCGCGAGCGCGCGTACAGCACCGCCCACCTCATCGAGCGCCGCCGAGGAGGATGTCGAGCTGGTTGCCCTGGCAGGTCAGGCCCGCCTGGCGCTGCGCGATGATCCGGGTGCGCTGGACGTCGGGCGGCAGCGCGCGGAACGCCTCCGACTTCCGGGCGACCTCGTTCTTCGTCTCGTCGCTCAGCCAGGAATTCCCCAGCATCGCCCACTCGCCGAGGAACCAGCTCGACGTGATCGACCGAGCGGTGAGTTCGTCCAAATAGGACTTGTCTGCGCCTTGGAGGGTGTAACAAGTCGGCGTCCCGGCACCGGCGACCAGCGTCCGCGTCATGTTGTCCGAATTCATCGTCGAACGGATGGACCAATCCAGCAGGTCGACGAAAACGGTGTCCGCGGCACGCGGCGGCACCTCGTCGGAGTCCAGCCGCCGATCCAACACCGTGACCTTGCCCGGTGCGTCCGGCAGCGTTCCCAAGAGCCGCAACGCTTCCTTTCCGGGTCCGGCGAGACGGGCGAGTTCGGGCTCCAGCATGCGGGGGACGCAGACCGGACCGTCACAGACCATCGCCGTCGCGCGCGGGTCCACGGTCTTGGCCTCGGCGAAGGTCGCGGGCAGGACCGGTACCGCGATCGCGGCGGCCACCAGCGCGGGGACGACGGCGAGCGCCTTCGCCCGCTTGGAGCCGGCCGCCAACAGGAGGAACCCGGCCACGGCCAACCCTACGAGCCAGATTCCCTGCCCGAGATCCATCCGGTTCGCGGTGGTGGTGAACGGATCGGTGGTGACCTCCATCGCGGGAGAGAGCAACGAGACCCGGGCCGGAACAGCGCCTACGAGCACGCTTCCCTCCGACCCGGCGATCTGGAACACGATCACGGTCACGAAAGCGGCGACGGCCACCGCGGGAGCGGTCAGCGGATGCGGCAGCAACCGGCCGATCCCAAGTCCGATCCAGGCGCCCGCGAGCATCGCCAGCACGCCGACCCCGACGATCGGCAGCCAGCCGAAGGTGAAGAACGCGCCGCTGAAGCCCACTTGCACGGCACCGACGGCGAAGATCAGCAGATAGCCCAGCACCAGCAGACCACCCAGCGCACCGGCGAGTTTCGCCGCACGATGCCAGCCTGGGCGGGGCATCGTGGCCAGGAGTTCGACCATGCCGGACCGGCTGTCGCGCATGCCTTGGATGACACCGGCGCCGATCGCGATCGGCCACAGGAAGACCAGCAGGAACCGGCTCCACTTCGCGGCGGGAACCCAGTTTTCGTCCCAGGCGAGGGGCGCCTTCGACCACGGCCCGCTGAACGAGTACAGGAACCCGAACGCGACGACGAGGATCGCGAGTGTGGCCCAGGGAGCGATGGAACGACGGAGTTCGATCCGCAAAACGCGCGTGTTCACCAATTCCCCCTGCCCGGCTCGTGCCCCAGCAGCGCCGAGTAGCCGCGCTCGATCGGGCTGTCGCCGACGTACTCCTCGCTCCCTGCCGCGGCCAGCTCGTCCGGAGTCCCCTGGAAAACGAGCTTTCCGTCTTCGAACAGGACGACGTCGGTGCAGGCTGTCGCGACGTCCTCGACGAGATGCGTCGAGACGACGACGCAGGCGTCCCGCCCCAGTTCCTGCATGAGATCCCGGAACCGCACGCGCTGCGCCGGGTCGAGCCCGGCGGTCGGCTCGTCCAGCAGGAGGATGTCGGGATCGTTCACGATCGCCTGCGCGATCCCGACCCGCCGCACCATCCCGCCCGACAGCGTCTTCATCTTGTCGTCGGCGCGATCGGCGAGGCCGACCCGTTCGATCGACCGCTGCACCGCTGCGGGGATGTCCTCTCGGGCCATCTCCTTGAGCCAGGCGATGTACTCGACGAACTCGCGGACGGTGAAGCGCTTGTAGAAACCGAAATTCTGCGGCAGGTAGCCGATCCGGCGGCGCAGGCGGCGCTGATCGGTGAGTCCCCCGACAGAATCGCCGAGCAGCGCCAGCCCTCCCTCCGCCGGCCGGAGCACCGTCGCCAGCGCCCGGATCAGCGTGGTCTTCCCGGCCCCGTTCGGGCCGAGCAGACCGTGCACCCCCGTACCCAGTTCCAGGTCGAGCCCGTTCACGGCGAACTTGCGCTTGCCGACCCGGACCTTCAGCCCCTCCGCCTTGATCTGCCACGCGTAGGTCGTCGGCGCGACCTCCGCGGCCCCGACAGCACGCATCATGTTCTCCCCTTCGTTCATCGTTCGGTTCCGGTGAGCACGCCGAAGGCGTTCCGCCGGAACGCCACCACGGCCGCGGTCAGCGCGAAGATCGCGCCCCACACCGGAAGAAGCCTTGGTTCGAGTGCGGCGACCTGCCCTTCGGAAGCCACCGCGGGCGCCAGGATCACCGCCACCCAGATCCCGGCCAGGACGTAGGCCGCCCGTGTCACTCCGATCAGCCCGCCGAGCGCGAGCGTCCCGGTGGTGAAGGCCAGGCTCGGCAGGAGGCCGAGCCCGAATCCGGCACCGCTCAGCCAGCCCGTGAGAGCCTGGGTCGGCAGCACGACGGCGAGGACTGCCGTCGTGCGGCGCAGCACCAGGTACAGGCCGCCCCGCGGCGAGGAAGTGACGAGTTCGTAGGCGGGATCGAGGCCCTTGGACCACGACACCGCGACGCCGAGTACCGGCAGCACCGGCGAAAAGAGCTGGACGAACGAGAAGTCCTCGCTCTTGGTGAACCCCATCCAGTCCAGCGCGAAGCCGATTCCCGGGATCAGCAGGATCATCAGCAGCCACGGCAGCATCACCGGCGTCACCCAGGTGTGCAGCCGTCCGGCCCACCGGCTTCGCATCGGCTGCGGTCCCGCTTCGGCCAGTTTCGGGCCGAGTCCGGCCCAGACGTCGTCCACCAAAGCCGACACCGCGGGCATGCTGAGCGCGGCGAGCCGTCCCCGGCATTCCGCACACGACTCCAGATGGGCTTCGACCGCCCAGACGTGGTCGCCCGCCAAACCGTCGTTCCCGCGAACGTAATCGGTCAGGAGCTGTTGGGACACGTGTTCCTTGTTCACGACAGCGCCTCCCGCATCGCGATCCGAGCCCGCCTGGCGCGGGTTTTGACGGTTCCTTCCGGCAGGCCGAGCAGGACGGCGGTCTCGCGGACGGTCAGCCCGTCGAGCACCATGGCCTGCAGGACCTGACGTAGTTCGGGAGCGAGTCGCCGCAACGCGTCGCCGACGTGGTCGCCGACGGACCCGGCCAGCGCCTCGTCCTCGGCGGCCGGCGCGACGGCGGTTTCCGCGACCGGCAGCGGCTGCGCGTGCCGCGCCCGGCGGCGGAAAGCGTCGACGAGCCGCCGAGCGGCGATCGTCCACAACCAGCCGACGGCGCTCCCGCCGACGGCCGAACCGGCGAACGCCCCCGCCGCGCGCCAAACGGCGAGATAGGTTTCCTGCATCACCTCGGCGACGATCTGCTCGTCGGCGCAACGACGACGCAGGCGCACGGCCAGCCACGGCGACGTGCGGCGGTAAAGCTCCTCGAACGCCGCTCGGTCACCCTTCGCCGTGCGGCGGACGAGTTGCTCTTCGTCCGGTTCCGTTCCCTTCACAACCGGCAAGACGCCGGGATCGCGGAAACGGTTCTCACCCGATTGTGTGCCGCGTCACAGCGGCATCGTGGCTTCGTTCGCTTTCTGGTCGTAGGCGACGCGCGCCGCGAAGATCTGGTCGACGTTTTCGACCGCCCATTCGGCGACAGCGTTCGTCAGCCGTCCGACGTCGACGCCCAGCGGGGTGAGGCCGTACTCGACCCTCGGCGGAACGGTCGGGTAGACCTCGCGCCGGATCAGTCCGTCCCGTTCCAGCGAGC
The DNA here is from genome assembly GCF_055598845.1 of Amycolatopsis sp. NPDC039088. NCBI lineage: Bacteria > Bacillati > Actinomycetota > Actinomycetes > Pseudonocardiales > Pseudonocardiaceae > Amycolatopsis > Amycolatopsis sp. NPDC039088. The sequence continues at coordinate 112,064 of NZ_JBVKAE010000017.1, forward strand.
GCAACGTCTGGGTCAGCATCTTCTGCGTGATCCCGTCGAGCAGGCGGCGAAGTTCACTGAACCGCATCGGCCGCTCATAGCGCCGGATCGCGCCGAGGACATACAGCGCCCATTTGTTCGCCAGGACTTCGATGACCGTGCGAGAGGGACAGTTACGCCCGTGCACAGCCACCCATTCTTCGAACATCCGCCGCTCAGCGAAGGTACCCATGAGGTACCTAGATACCATTCGAGTGCCTACTTCTCAATAGGTACCGAGGTTCGCCATGCTCGTTCCATGCGAATGATCAAGCAGGTTTCCTTCGGTGGCCCTGAGGTCCTCGACCTCGTCGAAGCAGAGAAGCCCGTGCCGGGCGAGGGTCAGGTCCTCGTGCGTGTCCACGCGGCGGGAGTGAACCCGGCGGACTGGAAGATCCGGAACGGGCTGGTGACCGGCGACCTTCCGCTGACCGTCGGACTCGATCTTTCGGGCGTCGTCGAATCGGTGGGCACCGGGGTGACCGGGTTCCGGCCGGGCGACGAGGTCTACGGCGTCACTTTCCCGCCGAACGGCTCGTACGCCGAGTACGTCGCGGTCAGCGAGGACTTCATCGCGCTGAAACCGGAAAGTGTGGATCACGTCCACGCGGCCGCCCTCCCGATCGCGGCGCTGACCGCTTGGCAGCCGTTGACCCGGGTCTTCCCGGTCGGCCCAGGGCACCGGGTGCTCGTCCACGCCGCGGCGGGCGGCGTCGGCCATCTCGCCGTCCAGATCGCGAAGGCACGCGGTGCGTACGTCATCGGGACCGCCAGGGCGGCGAAGCACGACTTCCTGCGCGACCTCGGCGCGGACGAACTGATCGACTACACGACCAGCGATTTCGCGAAATCGCGGGACGTCGACTTCGTGCTGGATCCGATCTCCGGCGAGTACGGCCCTCGCTCACTGGACACGCTCAAACCGGACGGTTCCCTGGTGGACGTCGTCGGGCACGGTCCGGATCGGACGGAGGTCCGCCGGAAAGCGGACGAACTGGGCCTACGTTTCACCGAGTTCTACGTCGCCCCGTCCGGCGCCGATCTGGCGGAAATCGCGAAAACGGTGGACGCGGGTTCACTGCGGGTCTCGGTCACCGACGTCCTGCCGCTCGAAGAGGCGGCGAAGGCTCACGAACTCAGCGAGTCCGGCCGCGTTCGCGGCAAGCTCGTACTGACCCTTTAGCTCGGCCAGAACTTGCGCCAGCCGTCGGCTTCGAGCGTCGTCGGTTCGAGACCGGCGTCGCGGGCGGCCTGTTCCGCATCGCGGATGTCGCGTGCGAACTGTTTCGCGACGGCGCGAAGCTCACCTTCGGGATCGACGCCAGCCCGGCGGGCGGTCGCGGCCACCCGGAACAACTGAGCCGCCGCTTCGGAACCTTCGGGGAACAGGTCGAGCGGAATTCCGGCACGGCCGCTGCGCTGTCCGAGCTTCCCGGCCAGCGCCACGGCGGGCTGACCGAGCGCGACGCCATCCACAATGGACTGCCTGCTCTTCTCTGCCTGTTTCAGTTCTTCCCATTTGAGGTTCTGGTGATCGACGCTCTCGACCCGTGGGGCGTCGGTGAAGACGTGCGGGTGACGTCCGACGAGTTTCGCGACCAGGTCGGCCGCGACCTCGTCGATCCCGAACGGATCTCCCGCGTCCTCGGCGGCCACCCGCGCGTGGAACAGCACTTGGAGCAGGACGTCGCCGAGCTCCTCGCGCAGCGCGGCCCGATCGCCTTCTTCGATGGCGTCGAGCAGCTCGTAGGTCTCCTCCACCAGGTACTGGCGCAGCGACTCGTGCGTCTGGACGGCGTCCCACGGGCAGCCGCCCGGCGAGCGAAGGCGGTCCATCACCTCGGCGGCCTCGACGAGCGGGGCGACGGGCGCTTCGAGCACCCGCGCGCCGGACCTGATCAAGGCCGCCGCTTTCGGTTCCCTTCGCGAACCGGCGATGAGCACGAGATCGCGCACCGGTGCGTCACCGAGCGGGGGCACGCCGAAAACGGCGGGATCGACGTCGGAGGCCGCGTACACGGCATCGCTGCTTCGCAAGATCGGGAGTGCCGCGGCGGGCAGAGTCGCCCCGCGGGCGACCACGACTACGGCAGTGCTCACCGCTGTTGCGGGGTGGCACCGTGCACAGGCAGCACGATGCCCTTCTTCGAAGCTTCGTTGGCCGCGAGGTCCATCTCCACAACATCCCACACGCCGTAACGCGGGTTGACCTTGAGGTCGACCTGGTCGAGGTAGGGCTGGAGGAGCCGGACACCGACCTTGGCCAGCTGCTGAGCACTGGGCTGGGTGGCCTGATCCGACGCGACGGGTTTGTCGGCGGACCGCTCACGCATCACGACGACGACCCACAGCGGCTGCTGCGGCGACGGCTGGAACGCGGCGACGGTGTTGGGCTGGATACCGAACAGGACGGTGGCCGCGGTCGCGGGCGACTGCATCGCCGGCAGCTTCTGGCCGGCACCGGCCTGCGTGTCGCTTGTCTTCTGGTCCTGGGCGATCAGCTCGGCGGCGGCGTTCGGCGACGCGGCGAAGCGCCGTGCCTTCTCGATCGCCTCCTCGCGCAGCTTGTCCGCGTCACCACCGGTGGCGTCGGTCGACGAGACCGAGCTGAAATCGAACGTGACGGAAAGCTTGTCCAGGTACTTCAGCCCGAGCTGGCTCTGCAGCGCGGCGTCGATCAGGGCTTCGCGATGATCCCGCACGCGGGCGACGAGCTGCTCGACGCTGGTCTCGGGCGCGTCCTGCTGCTGGGCCTCCATCGGAATCGCCAGCGGATCCTTCTGCAGCGCGGCCACGACGAGGGACTCGTCGACCCGGATCCCCTCACGCTGGGCGGCGCGCTCGGTGAGCTTGTGGAGGACCTCCTGCCGCACGATCTCCCGGCCGACCAGATCGAGCTTGTGCTCCTTGGCGAGCTGCGCCCCGTACGGATGTTCGCGGACGGCCTTGTCGATCATCTGCTGCACGCGATCCACCGAGACGGACGCGCCGTCGATGATCACCGCCGCGCCGACCTGCCCCGGTCCGGCATTGCATCCGGCGAGGAGGAGAGAACCGGCAAGAACCCCGACCAGCGCGCGACGGCGCCCCATGATCCGCATCACAGCGCATACCCTCTCATACCGGCCTCGGTGTGAGAACCAGGTCGTAGCTCGGGATTTCGGTCGGTCACGCGACGGGCGCCGGTGACTTCATCAGATTCGTCAGCAGTTTCGCGCACCAGTCCAGTAGCTCCTCGTCCCGCAGCGCGGGCGCGCCGATGCGGCCACCGGCCGCGCCCTCGGTCGGCTTCGGCACGGAAACCGTGTTCGTCACGGCCTTGAAGAGAGCCTTGGGATACAAGCGCTTCAGCCGCACCAGCTGCGAATCCGCCAGCGGCAGCGGCGCGAACCGGATCGACGTGCCCTGTACGGCGACCTCGGTGACGCCCACCGCCCGGCAGTGGTGCCGGAACGCGGCGACGGCGAGCAGCCTGCGCACCGCGGCGGGCGGCTGGCCGTAGCGGTCGACCAGTTCTTCGCGCACCGCGTCGAGCCCGGCCTGGTCGGGCGCGGCCGCGATCTTGCGGTACGCCTCCAGCCGCAGCCGCTCCCCCGGGACGTAGTCGTGCGGGATATGCGCGTCCACCGGGAGGTCGACCCGGACGTCGGCGAGTTCTTCCTCCTCCGGCGTGTCCGCGCCCGCGTGCCGCCGGAACGCGTCGACGGCCTCGCCGACGAGGCGCACGTACAGATCGAAACCGACGCCCGCGATATGCCCGGACTGCTCCGCGCCGAGAATATTGCCCGCGCCGCGGATTTCGAGGTCCTTCATCGCGACGGCCATGCCCGCGCCGAGTTCGGTGTTCTGCGCGATGGTCGCCAACCGGTCGTGCGCCGTCTCGGTGAGCGGTGCCTCCGGCGGGTACAGGAAGTACGCGTACCCGCGCTCGCGTCCTCGCCCGACCCGGCCGCGCAGCTGGTGCAGCTGTGCGAGGCCCAGCAGGTCACCGCGTTCCACCAGCAGCGTGTTGGCGTTCGAGATGTCCAGCCCGGTCTCGACGATCGTGGTGCAGACGAGCACGTCGTACTCGTTCTCCCAGAAACCCTCGATGATCTTCTCGAGTTTGTCCTCGTTCATCTGCCCGTGCGCGGTGACGACGCGCGCCTCCGGCACCAGCTCGCGAAGGCGCTTCGCGGCCTTCTCGATCGAGGAAACCCTGTTGTGGACGTAGAAGACCTGGCCGTCGCGCAGCAGTTCACGCCGGATGGCCGCACCGACCTGCTTGTCGTCGTACGCGCCGACGTAGGTCAGGATCGGGTGCCTGTCCTCGGGCGGCGTCAGGATCGTGGACATCTCACGGATCCCGGCGAGCGACATCTCCAGCGTCCGCGGGATCGGGGTCGCCGACATCGTCAGGACGTCGACGTGGGTCCGCAGCGCCTTGATGTGCTCCTTGTGCTCGACACCGAACCGCTGCTCCTCGTCGACGATCACCAGGCCGAGGTCCTTGTACCGGATCCCGGTCTGCAGCAGGCGATGCGTGCCGATCACGATGTCGACGTCACCGGCGGCCAGCTGCTCCAGGATCGCGTCCGACTCGGTCTTGTTGGTGAACCGCGAAAGGCCCCTGATCTTCACCGGGAACGAGCTCATCCGTTCGGTGAAGGTGTTGAGGTGCTGCTGCGCGAGCAGCGTCGTGGGCACCAGCACCGCGACCTGCTTGCCGTCCTGCACCGCCTTGAACGCCGCGCGCACCGCGATCTCGGTCTTGCCGTAGCCGACGTCGCCGCAGATGACCCGATCCATCGGGACGCCGCGTTCCATATCCGACTTGACCTCGTCGATCGCGGCGAGCTGATCGTTGGTCTCGGTGAACGGGAAGGCGTCCTCGAGTTCGTTCTGCCACGGGGTGTCCGGTCCGAAGGCGTGCCCGGGCGCGGCCTGCCGCGCGGCGTAGAGCTGCACCAGTTCGGCGGCGATCTCCTTGACCGCCTTCTTCGCCCTGGCCTTGGTGTTCTTCCAGTCGGAGCCGCCGAGCTTGTTCAGCGTCGGCAGCTCGCCGCCGACGTAGCGGGAAACCTCGTCGAGCTGGTCGGTCGGCACGAACAGCCTGTCGCCCGGGTGCCCGCGCTTGGAAGAGGCGTACTCCAGCAACAGGTATTCGCGGGTGGCACCGGCGACGGTGCGCTGCACCATCTCGACGAACCGCCCGATGCCGTGCTGGTCGTGCACGACGTAATCGCCCGCCTTGAGGGCGAGCGGGTCGACGGCGTTGCGGCGCCGCGACGGCATCTTGGTGCTGAAGTCCTTTGTGGACGTTCCGGCACCCGAGCCACGTCCGGTCAGGTCCGACTCGGACAGCACGACCAGCGCGCGCTCCGGCGACACGAAGCCGTCCGACAGACCGCCGCAGGTCACTGTCACGACACCGGCGGCCGGCGGGCCGGTGAGCCCTTCCGCCAGCGTCGCGGGGACGTCCCCCGCCGACAGCTGCTCGACCGCGCGTGCCGCGGTGCCGTGCCCGGCGACGACGAGCACGGCCGTCCCGCCCGCGGCCGTATGCGCGCGCAGATCGGTCGTCGCGCGCTCGACCTCGCCGCGGTAGTTCGGCGCGGCCTCGATCGAGACGCGGTAGACGTCGGGATCGTCGCTGGCCAGCTGCGTCAGCGTCCACCAAGGGCGCTTCGTCTCCTGAGCGTGCTTCGCGACCTCCGCGAGGCCCCGGTACGCGGACGCGCCGAGGTCGATCGGCGCCTGACCGCCCGCGGCGGCCGTGGTCCAGGACGCTTCGAGGAACTCTTGCCCGGTGCGGACCAGGTCGGCCGCGCGGGCGCGGATCTTCTCCGGATCGGCCAGCAGCACGTGCGTGCCCTGGGGCATCGCGTCGGTGAGCAGCTCCAGATCGTCTTCGCACAGCACGGGGATGAGCGCTTCCATCCCCTCGACGGGGATCCCGCCGGACAGCTTGGTGAGCATCTCGGTGAGCTGCGCGTCCGCTTCGTAGGTGGTCGCCAGCTCGGCCGCCTTCGCGCGCACCGGCTCGGTGAGCAGCAGCTCACGGCACGGCGGCGCGCTGACGTGCCGGATCTCCCCCGGCAGCGACCGCTGGTCGGAGACCGCGAACGCGCGGATCTCGCTGACCTCGTCGCCCCAGAACTCGACCCGCACCGGATGCTGCGCCGTCGGCCCGAACAGGTCGAGGATGCCGCCGCGCACGGCGAACTCGCCGCGTTTCTCGACCATGTCCACCCGCGTGTAGGCCAGCTCGACCAGCCTGTCCAGCAGGCCTTCGAAACTCTGCTCCTCGCCGACGACCAGGTCGATCGGTGCGAGTGACCCCAGTCCGGGCGCCATCGGCTGGATCAGGCTGCGCACGGTCGCGACGACGACGCGCAGGTCGTCGTCACCCGTCTTGAGCCGGTGCAGCACCTCCAGCCGTCGTCCGACGGTGTCCGCCCGCGGCGACAGCCGCTCGTGCGGCAGCGTCTCCCAGGACGGGAAGTCGGCGACGGCGCCTTCGCCGAGGAACGACGTCAGCGAAGCGGTCAGTTCGTCGGCCTCGCGGCCGGTGGCCGTCACCGCGAGCACGGGGCGGCCGGCGCCCTCGTCCGCGGCGAGGGCGGCCACGACCAGCTGCCGGGTCGCGATCGCGCCCTGCAGTTCGAGCAAGGGGGCGCCGGCCCGCTCGACGACCCCGCGAAGGGCCGGATCGGGAAGGATGGAGTGAAGGAGTCCGGACAATGGAGCGTTTGTCACCGTCCCAGCCTACGTGGGGCCACCGACAGTCCGCCGCGCGATTACCTGGCCAGTGTCTCGGCCACCTTCGGAAGCTGCTCGTCGAATTCGGCCGGTTCCTGCGTCGCGATGCGGATCAGCACGTGTTCGGCACCCGCGTCGGTGTATTCGCGAAGCCTCGCGGCGACCTCTTCCCGGCTGCCCGCGATCTGCACCTGGATCTTCTCCACGAAGTCCAGTGGGACGCCGTAGTTCCGCTGCGCGTAGTCCTCCAGTCGTTCGCGTGCCCTGATCGGGTCATCCTCGATGAGCACCGTCGCGAACAACGCCGGCGTCACCGGCCGTACGGCGGCTTCGCGGATCTTCGCGAGTCCGTCGGAGTAGTCCGCGACGTCGGGCGGATACGGCAGCCAGCCGTCGTAAAGCCGCCCCGCGCGTTCCAGCGCGCCCGGGGTGAACGCGGCCAGCCACACCGGCGGACCACCGGGACGGTAGGGCGCCGGGTACTCCGGAAGGGTGTCGTAACGCAGGACTTCGCCGTGGAACGGACCGCTCTTCCCGCTCCAGACGTGCCGCCACAACGCGACGATGTCGTCGAGCCGGGCGCGGCGGCGTTCCCACGGCACGCGGGTGAAGGCGAACTCGGGTTCGCTGCGGCCCGCGAACCCCGCGCCGACCCCCAGCGTGAGCCGGCCCTGGCTGAGCAGATCGAGGGAAAGGATCGCGTTCGCGGAAAGCAGCGGATCCCGCAGCGCCGGAAGCAGCGCGGCGGTACCGAGCGTGACCCGTTCGGTTCTGGCGGCGAACGCGCCGAGCAACGTCAGTGGATCGATGGGCGCCTTCGCGAGGGTGTCGCCGACCCAGACCGAATCGAAACCGAGGCGTTCGGCTTCGACCGCGATGGCGACCATTTCCGGCGCGGTGCGCCCGGCGTCGAGGATGGACCGATAGGTGGGGACGACCAGACCGAATTTCATGCCGGAAGCATCGCCGCGGCGGGGAATCGGCTCAATTCCTTCGAGGGAATGGCGGCGGCGTGCGCGACTCGGCCAAGATGACGACCATGGTTTCCGGATTCGGCCCCGCGCTCCGTGGCTGGCGTGAGCGGCGGCGGTTGTCCCAGCTGGAACTGGCGCTTCGGGCCGGGACCACCCAGCGGCACGTGAGTTTCCTGGAGGGCGGCCGGTCGATCCCCGGCCGCGGCCTGGTGCTGCGCGTCGCCGAATCGCTCGAACTCCCGCTGCGGGAACGCAACGGCCTGCTGCTCGCGGCCGGGTTCGCACCCAGTTTTCCCGAGACATCCTTGGACGACCCAGGGTTGAAGCCGGTCCTCGACGGCATGCGGCGGCTGCTCGACGGGCATCGGCCGTACCCGGCCATCGTGGTCGACCGCTACGGCCTCCTCGTCGCCCACAACGACGCGCTCGACCTGCTCTTCGAGGACGTGGCGCCGGAACTGCTGGAAGAACCGGTCAACACCTTGCGGCTCGCCCTCCATCCGAAGGGGATGGCGCCGCGCGTACGCAACCTCGCGGATTGGGCCCGGCACATCCTGGAGCGACTGACGCAGGAGATCGCGCACGCCCCCGACGAGCGGCTCGCGGCACTGCTGGCCGAACTCGAAGGCTACGTTCCTGAGCCCGGGCCGCCAGGGCCGGATCATCTCGGGTTCGCCGTCCCGATGCGCCTGTCCACTTCGGCCGGTGAACTGCGGCTGATCACGGCCATCACGACGTTCGCGACCGCCGCCGACGTCACGGTGTCGGAACTGAAACTGGAGACGTTCCTGCCCGCCGATGCCGAAACCGCCGAGATCCTGACCCGCTATTGAGGGGTAGGGCAAATATGGTGTGGCCGGCGCCCACTGCCCATGTCGCGAAAGCCACGTTGAGTTACCTCTCAAATAACCCCAAGGCGGCGCCTCAAGAAGCGGCCGTAACAGGCTGTCCACTACGCCTCCCCGTCCCCTGCGGCAAAGCCGCGCGGTGCACGAAGGCGGGCGGCAGGTTCGGCCAGACCAGCGGGGTCCGGCCGGTCACCGCGAACCGGTCCCGCAACGCGGCGGCGAACCGGCGAGCGGGCGACGTCCAGGCCGCGTGCGCGTAGGCGAACGTCGTGAACCGTCCGTGCGGGGCTAGGATTTCCGTGACCTGGTCGAGGATCCGCAGCTGCCGTTCGCCGGGCATGACCGTCCACGGCAGCCCGGACACCACGACGTCGGCGGCCTCGTCCACGTACGAACGCAGGTTCTCGGCGGAGCCCTCGACGACCTCGACGTCTCGATGCCGGGACCGCAGTTCCCGCGCCAGCCGCGGATTGATCTCGACCGCGATCAGCCGCGCGCCCGGCGGGAGGCGGCGGACGACGGCGTCGGTGAACACGCCCGTTCCGGGGCCCAGCTCGACGACGAGCCCGGCACTTTCCAGTCCGAGGCCCGCGGTCATGGCCTCGGCGAGTTTCGGTGAACTGGCCGCGACGGCTCCGGTCAGGATGGGGTGGCGGAAGAATTCCCTGGTGATCGACATGGTCCCGACGCTAGGAACGGTGTTCGTGGCTCCGCGTCGGCCACGTCGGCCGGTTCCGTACTCCCGTGGGAGGACCCCGGAAGTACTCCAGGACGACGCGCGTTCGTACCGGCCGGAGTTACGTTCGAACGGTGCAAAGGCTGTTCGACCGGTTCCGTGCCCACCCGTGGGTGACCGACCTTCCCCTGTACGCGTGGTTCGTGTTCCTCGCGCCGACAGGGTCGTCACCGGTGCCCAAGGCCGTCCTGCTGGTGCCGTATCTGTTCCTCGTCCCGTTGCTCTGGCGGCGTCGTCACCCCGAGATCGTCGCGGTGCTGATCGCCGCCGGGGTGACCGCGCAGTACGCCACGGAGATCTGGGCCTACGACCGCGGCCGGGGCGAGCTCGCGATGGCCGTCGCGCTCTACACGCTGGTCCGTGCGGGAAACCGCCGATTCGCCACCCTGATCGCCGTCTGGATCGTCGCACTGGACATCACGTGGGGACTCGTCTGGGGAGTGACCACCGAGCAGGGCGCCGGTCTCGCCATCGTCGCGACGCTCCCGCTGCATGTCGCGGCGTGGGCGCTCGGCGAGTTCTTCCGTGCGCGGCAACGGCTTTCGGCGGAAGAGGAGACGAAGGCGGAACTGGCCGCGTCCGAACAGGACGCCCGCGCCCGTGCCGCCGTCGCCGAGGAACGCACCCGCATCGCCCGCGAACTGCACGACGTCCTCGCGCACAGCGTGAGCGTCATCGTGGTCAACGCCGAGGGCGCGAAACTCATGCGCGACAAGGATCCCGACGTCGTCGACCGGACACTCGACACGATCGGCAAGGCGGGTCGCGACGCCCTCGCCGAGCTGCGCCGCCTGCTGGAAGTCCTTCATGCCGGTGAGGCCGCCCGAAGCCCGCAGCCGACCGTCGCGGAGCTGCGCGACCTGGTCGCGCAGGTCAGCGCGAGCGGGCGGGACGTGGATCTCCAGGTCACCGGGGACGCCGAGGGGCTGCCGCCGAGCGCCGCGCTGCAGACGTACCGCATCGTCCAGGAGTCGTTGACCAACATGATCAAACACGCGCCGGGCGACGCGAGCGGCCAGGTCGAGATCGATTTCGGCGCCGAAGGCCACCGCCGCGACGTCCGGATCGAGGTGACGAACACGGGCGGGACCGAACCCGTCGCCCCGCGGCTCCCGTCGTCCGGCCGGGGAATCGCCGGCATGACCCAGCGCGTCGAGTTGTTCCACGGCACCCTCGACACCGGACCGACCCGCGACGGCGGCTACCGGGTCGCCGCGAGCCTGGTGGTGGAGGCGGGATGACCACGAAGGTATTGATCTGCGACGACCAGGAACTGGTGCGGGTCGGGATGGGGATGATCGTCACGAGCCAGGACGACCTGACCGTCGTGGGCGAGGCGACCAACGGCGCCGAGGCTGTCGAAGCCGCCGAGGAACTACGACCGGATCTGGTCCTGATGGACGTCCGGATGCCCGTACTCGACGGCGTCGCGGCGACCGAGCGGATCTGCGAGTCGCTTCCGGGCACCCGGGTCCTGATGATCACCACGTTCGACCTCGACGAGTACGCGTATGCCGCGTTGCGTGCCGGCGCCAGCGGCTTCCTCGTCAAGGACGCGCCCGCCGACGAAATCCTCGTGGCGATCCGAGGTGTCCTTCGCGGCGACTCGATGGTCTCCCCCTCGGTGACGAAACGACTGCTCGACCGCTACCTGGGAGAAGTACGGGATTCCACCGCGAGCACGCGGCTCGAGACGCTGACCGAACGCGAGAGGGACGTTCTCTCGCTCATCGCGCGCGGCCTGGCGAACTCCGAGATCGCCGCGAAGCTCTACATCGGCGAGACGACCGTGAAGACCCACGTCGGCCGGATCCTCGCGAAACTGTCACTGCGCGACCGGGTCCACGCCGTGGTGTTCGCCTACGAAAGCGGTTTGGTCCGCGCCGGGGGTTGATCGCTGATGGCATGCTGATGGCATGCGCACTACCGCCGTCGTCGCGTTCACGTCCCTGTCCTTGCTGGTCACGGCCTGTTCGGGGGCGTCGAGCGAGACGGTGCAGAGCGCGCCACCGGTCACCTCGAAACCCGCCGTGTCGAAACTGAAGGTCGAGCAGGTGACGGCCGGCCTCGAACACGGCTGGGACGTCGGCTTCCTGCCGGACGGGAAGATCCTCGTCACCCAGCGACCCGGAAAACTCGCCCTGGTCGACGGAGGCACGAAGCGCGACGTCACCGCCGACTTCTCCGACGTCCACGTGCGCGGTGAAGGCGGCCTGATGGGGATGGTGATCAGCAAGGATTTCGCGACCTCGCGCGAGTTCATCACCTGCCAGACCCACAAGGAGGGCGACAACGCCGTCGACATCCGGCTGGTCACCTGGCGCCTTTCCGACGACGGCGCGAACGCCACGAAGGTCAAGGACCTGCTGACCGGGCTGCCGGTGAACCCCAGCGGCAGGCATTCGGGCTGCCGTCCCACGTTCGGCGCGGACGGAGCGCTGCTGGTCGGCACCGGCGACACCGCCCGCCCGCAGCATCCGCAAGACCGCACGAGCCTCGGCGGCAAGGTGCTTCGCGTCGACGCGAAGACCGGGAACCCGTTGCCGGACAACCCGTTCATCACTTCGGCGAACCCGAACGAACAGCGTGTCTTCACCTACGGGCACCGCAACGTCCAGGGTGTGACGGTCCGGCCCGGCTCCGGTCAGGTGTTCACCGCCGAGCACGGGCCGACCATCGACGACGAGGTCAACCTGGAGCGGGCGGGCGCGAACTACGGCTGGGACCCCTCCAAGGGCGGCACCGAGACCAGCTACGACGAAAGCGTGCCGATGACCGACACGCAACGGTTCCCGGACGCCGTCCGTCCTTTGTGGACTACCGGGGAGATCACCGAGGCGATCTGCGGCGCCGCATTCCTCACCGGCTCGCAGTGGGGCACGCTCGAAGGCTCTCTCGCCGTGACCGCGCTCAAGGGGCAGAAGCTGCTGTTGTTCCGCCTCGACGACGCCGGCGCCGTCACCGAAGTGACGCTGCCGCCGGAGTTCGACGACAAGTTCGGCAGGCTGCGCGCCGTCCGCAGCGCGCCGGACGGCTCCCTCTACGTCACGACCTCGGAAGGCACGGACGACAAACTGCTGCGCGTCACGCCCTAGAGACCGAAGTAGGCGCCGCCGTCGACGTGGACGACCTGGCCGGTGACGTGCCGCGCGCCTGGGCTCGCCAGGAACGTCACCACGTCGGCGACGTCGGCGGGCTCGCCGGCACGTTTGGTCAGCGTGTTGCCGATCAGCGTCGCGCGGCGTTCGTCGGAGAGCTTGCCGTGGAAGAACTCGGTGTCCCCGACCAGACCGGGCGCGACGATGTTCGCGGTGATCCCGCGCGGCCCGAATTCCCGTGCCACATCGACGTTCCAGACTTCCAGCGCGGCCTTGGCGGCACCGTAGGAACCGGCTCCGGTGCGGGCGGCGATGGACCCGATGGTGACGATCCGCGCGCCGTCGGCGAGCCTGTCCCGCAGGGCGCGGGTGACCAGCACGGCGCTGAACACGTTCGCGTCCAGATTGGCCTGCCAGCTCGCGGCGAAGGATTTGAGGTCTTCGGCCGATCCGTTCTGGAAATCGGTGTTGCCGCCGGCGTTGTTGACCAGGACGTCGACGCGTTCCGGCAGTTCCGCCAGTGCCCGCTCCACCGCGTCCGGGTCGGCCGCGTCGAACGGGACCGGGTTCGCGCCGAGCATGGTGGCGGCTTCGGTGAGGACCTGTTCGCGGCGGCCGGTGATCGTCACGCGTTCGCCCTGCGCGGCGAACGCCGCCGCGACCGCGTAGCCGATTCCCGTTCCGCCTCCGGTGACTACAACTTCCCTGTGTTTCCCCATATCTCCAGGATAGGGACACTAGGCTTTCCCGCATGACGAAGATCGACCCGGCGACGACCGCGCTCGTCCTGATCGACCTGCAGACGCGGATCGTCGCGCTCGAAACCGTGCCGATCGAAGGCACCGAAGTCGTGTCGAACGCCGTCCTGCTGCGCGACGCCTTCAGTGCGGCAGGCGCACCGATCGTCCATGTGCGGGCGCATCGGCCGGACGTCGACGAACAACCGCCCGGCAGTGAACTGGTCGCCGAACTGACACCCCGCGAGGGCGAACACCTGATCACCAAGCACACGATCGGCGCGTTCTACCGCACCGGACTCGACGAACTCCTGCGCGGACTCGACGTGCGGACACTGGTGTTCGGCGGGATCGCCACGGAGTACGGCGTCGAATCGACTTTGCGCACCGCGATCGACCACGGCTACGAGACCATCGCCGTTTCGGACGCGATGGCGGGTATCGCCGCGATCTCCCACGAATCGGCGATCACGAAGGTGTTCCCGCGGCTGGGCGACGTGCTCACGACCGCCGAGACCGCCGCGGCGCTGGGCTGAGCCGTGATCGACAAGATCGCTTGGCTCCACCTGCGGGACGGCCGGATCCTGAGCACGCGCTCACGCGGCAAGTCCGTGTTCTACCTGCCCGGCGGCAAACGCGAACCCGGCGAAAGCGATGCCGGGACGCTCATCCGGGAGATCCGCGAGGAACTGACCGTCGAGATCGTCCCGGCGAGCATCGAGCCCGCCGGGGTCTTCGAGGCGCAGGCCGACGGGCACACGGCGGGCGTCGTGGTGCGGATGACGTGCTACACCGCCGATTTCGCCGGAACGCTCACGGCAAGCAGCGAGATCGACGAGGTCGCGTGGCTCGGTTACGCGGACAGGGACCGGGTCTCCGCGGTGGACAAGATCATCTTCGACCACCTGCGGGAGACCGGCCTCCCGCGCTGACCGCTAGTGCTCGAGCTTGTCCAGGCACAGCACCCGCTCCTGCGGCAACGCGCCACCGGATCGTTGCCAGGAGAGCTTCGCGTCGGTGGACGGAACCTGCGCGCAGGTGTTGTCCTCGAAAGCGACCGCGGGCTTCTTCTCGACGGCGAGCACTTTGTAACCAGCCGCGGCACAGTCGACCTTCGCGAGCTTCTTCGCTTCATCCGCGTCGCCGGGAAGGCAGTCACCGACGACCGGCGGCCGCTGTCCAGGATTCTTGAGATCTTCCAGGCACAGCAGCACGCCTTCGGTGGCCGCCTTCTTCCCTTGGAAGAGATAAGCGTCCACATTGGGGTATTCGTCGCATTCCAGGCCGCCTGAGATACGAAGCCCGATTTCCGACTTGCCATCCTGTTTCCCGACGACCTTGAAGTTCGCGTCGGACGTCCCGCACTCGGCACTCTTGACGCTGCTCGCGTCGTTGATATCGCCCTTGAGACAAGAGCCGACCTCGGTGCTCGACGCCGTGAACGGATTCGCGAAGAAGAACGCGATCAAGGCGACGACACCGAAGATGCCCAGCCGGATGACCGGTTTGAGCCAGGTTCTCTTCTTCGGCGGCGCCTGTTCCACGGCGGGCGCGAGAAAGTTTTCCACGGTGGTTCCCCCAGCTAGATGATCTCTATGGGGGACCTAGCGCTCAAGGACCGGGAAACGTTACGACCGCGCGACGCAGGTCTCAGTACACCCGCAGCTTGGGCTTGTGCTCCAAATTGGACAGCCCGTTCCAGGCGAGGTTCACCAGATGCGCGGCGACCTCGTCCCGCTTCGGTTTCCGCGCGTCGAGCCACCATTGCCCGGTCAGCGCTACCATCCCGACGAGCGCCTGCGCGTACAGCGCGGCCAGCTTCTCGTCGTAGCCCCGCGCGGCGAACTGCTGCGCGAGGATGTGCTCGACCTGGCTGGCGATGTCGTTCAGCACCGTGGAAAACGTGCCCGTCGAACTCGCGACCGGTGAATCCCGCACCAGGATGCGGAAACCGTCGTGCGAATCCTCGACGTAGGAGAGCAACGCGATCGCCGCCTGCTCCAGCATCACCCTCGGGTGCCCGCCGTGGAGGGTGGAGACCATCCGGTCGAGCAGCAGCTGCGTTTCGCGGTCGACGACGACGGCGTAAATGCCTTCCTTGCCACCGAAGTGCTCGTAAACCACCGGTTTGGAGACGTTCGCGCGGTGCGCGATCTCCTCGATGGAAGTGCCTTCGAAACCCTTCTCCGCGAAAAGGGCTCTGGCGACGGTGAGCAGTTGTTGCCTGCGCTCGGTCCCCGTCATGCGCACCCGGGCCACCGGGGCGACAGGACGCGCCCCGGTGACCGCTTCACGTTTGCTTCGCCGTCTCCCCGCCATCCGAGAAGACTAACGCGACGTCGCTATTTGCTATCGGCGGCGATGCGGGCGAGGCGCTGCGGGGTCGGCCAGCGCACGTCGTAGGCCCAGCCGAACTTCTCGAAGATCCAAATGAGCCGCGCGGAAATGTCGATCTGGCCGCGCTGCACGCCGTGCCGGGCCGAAGTCGGGTCGGCGTGGTGCAGGTTGTGCCACGACTCGCCGAAGGAGAAGATCGCCAGCGGCCAGAAGTTGGCCGACTTGTCACGGGCGGCGAACGGGCGCTCACCGATCATGTGGCAGACCGAGTTGACCGACCAGGTCACGTGGTGCAGCACGCAGACGCGCACGAGCCCGGCCCAGAAGAACGCGGTCAGCGCGCCCCAGAACGACCAGGTGATCAGTCCGCCAAGGATCGCGGGCAGCACCAGGGTGAGCAGGCTCCACAGCCAGAACAGCTCGTCGACCTTCTTGATGGCCGGATCCTTCACCAGGTCCGGCGCGAAACGCTCCGCGTTGGTCTGGTCGCGGTCGAACAGCCAGCCCATGTGCGCGTGCCAGAACCCCTTGGCGACGGCGACCGGGGTGGTCCCGAACAGCCACGGCGAATGCGGGTCGCCGTCACGGTCGGAGAAGGCGTGGTGGCGCCGGTGATCGGCGACCCAGGTGATCACGGGCCCCTGGACGGCCATGCTGCCGGCGATCGCCATCACGACGCGCAGCCACGGCTTGGCCTTGAACGAGCCGTGCGTGAAGTACCGGTGGTACGAGACGGTGATACCGAGTCCGCTGATCGCGTAGAAGACCACGAACAGGCCGACGTCGACCCACGTCAATCCCCAGCCCCAGGCGAACGGGACGGCCGCGAGCAACGCGGCGAGCGGGAAGATGACCCCGAGGTAGACCGAGAGCTGCACGCCGCTCGATCGGTGTCCTTCGAGTACTGGCTTGGGGCCCTTCGCGGGCGTCTGGGAACGGTCGAGGGTAGCCGTCATGCAGTCACTTCTTTTCTCCGTGCAACCCCGAGGATGAGCCTAAGGGTGTCCTTACCTACGATGCCGTAAGTTACGGTACAGGAGGTTTCGCCCCCTGTGGAGAGGCCGCGGCCGTGAGGTAACCCCCGGGCGCGCGCGTGCGTCTCCGGCATGGCTATCCTGACCAGGATCGATCCGCCGTAGTGTAATCGGCAGCACTTCAGATTTTGGTTCTGACAGTTCAGGTTCGAATCCTGGCGGCGGAGCAGACGAACAGATGACCAGCGGCGTTTCCAACGGTGGGGGTGTGTGCGGCTGACCGAGGACGCGATCGACCCGACGACCAGTAGCAGGCGGCCGGCGCTTGCGGAGATGTCCGACGCCTGGCTGTACGGTCGCGCGCGCGAACTCGGTGCGGCCATCCAGCGCGTCGCCTTCGCCGAGCAACTGGACATCGTGACCAGCCTCGACGAACTCCTCGACGAGACGCAGCGCCGCGGCGAACCGCTGCTGGTCGCGCAGCTGCTGCGCTACTCCGCGGTGGCCAGGCTGGTCACCCGCGGCCTCGCCGCCGAAGCCGAACCCAGGCTCGACGAGATGCTCGCGCACACCAGGCGGCACGGTCTCGCGCTGATGCGGGCCGACGCGCACGCCCTGCGCGGACGCCGGCTGGTGATCGCCAAACAGGAGGACGCCGCCCTCACCGAGATCGCCAGGGCACTGGCCATCCTCGACGACTCCGCGGTCCCGGACCGTCAGGTCGGCAGGCGCAACTGGGACCGGATGCTGTCCTCGACCCTGGTGGACTGCTGGCTCGTGCTGAACCAGCTGGGCGTCTACGAGGCAGCCGAGGAGGCCATCGCCCGCGCCGCGCAGGCGATCCGCGACAGCGCGAGCCCGCACGAGATCGCGCTCCAGCTGATCAACCGGGTCAAGATGCTGCTGGGCTGGGGCCTGCGGCTCGAACGCATCGAGCGGTACGACGAGGGAGCGGACAAGTTCCGCACCGCGGCCTCGATGGCGCAGGCCGCGGAAGGCCCGTTCACCGAGTCGCTGTTCCCGCGCAAGGCCGGGGTGCCCGCGATCGACCAGGTCGGCGTCCTCGCCGCGGCCGCCGCGCTGGCGTCGCCCGATTCGTCGCATATCGAACGGTTGAACTCGCTGCTGCATCCGGAGCTGGTGTTCCCGCACGAACGCGAGATCATCGCCATCGCGCTGGCCCGCTGCCTGGACAACACCGGCCGTCGCGAGGACGCGCTGCAGGTGCTCAAAGAGGTCCGCGAGGACAACGAGGACGGCTCGCTGCCTTCGATGCGGCTGAATCTCGCCCGTGAGCTGGCCAGGCTCGACACCACCCCCGACTACGCGTCCGGGGCGAGCCAGTCGCTGATCGACTACGCGACCATCCTGGAATCGGAGATGTGGTCGCTGCGGGAATCGCAGATCGCCACGCTCAACGCGCGCCGCGAACACGAACGCCTGTCCGCCGAGCACGGCGCGATCACCCAGCAGGCTTTGCAGGATCCGCTCACCGGGCTGCCGAACCGGCGCGCGCTCGACGAGAAGCTGCGTTCGCTGGCGTCGTCCGCGGACGCCCAGCCGCTCGCGGTCGCGCTGGTCGACCTCGACGGTTTCAAGGACGTCAACGACAAGCAGTCGCACGCCGAGGGCGACAACGTGCTCCGTGTCATCGCGAGCACGCTGCGCGACGCCCTGCGCGGCGACGACGTCGTCGCCCGGTACGGCGGCGACGAGTTCATCGTGCTTCTACCTGGGGCTCCGGCGTCGGCGGCGAAGCAGGCGCTCGGCCGTTCTGTGAATGCCGTCGCATCTCTGCCACGCCACCTTTCGCACGGCGTCACCCTCTCCGTCGGCCTTGTCTCGCTCCGCCCGCAGGAGCGGGCCGAACAGGTCCTGGCGCGTGCCGACGCGGCCATGTACCAGGCGAAACGCGGCGGCGGGAACCAGGTTTCGTCGGTGAACTCGATGGCCGTCGATCCGGTGACCGGATGGCCCGGCGAGGATGCTCCGACCGACCCCGCGTGGGACTCCGAGCAGCCCACGTAGGATCAATGCCCGACAACCACCGTTGGTGAAATGTTGGGAGCGCCGTGACCGGCCCGCTGAGCACGTTGATCCTCGCCGCGGGTGAGGGCACCCGCATGCGTTCGTCCACTCCGAAGGTGCTGCACCCCATCGCCGGCCGTCCTCTGGTCGAGCACGCGGTGCGGGCCGCCGCGGGGCTGAACCCGGAACATCTGGTCGTGGTCATCGGCCACGGTCGCGACTCGGTCGGCGCGAAGCTGGCGAAGGTCGGCGAGGCGCTCGGCCGCGAGGTCGTCACCGCCGTCCAGGAGGAGCAGAAGGGCACCGGGCACGCCGTCTCGTGCGCGCTCTCGGCGCTGCCGGGCGGACTGACCGGCACCGTCGTCGTCAGCTACGGCGATGTCCCGCTGCTCGACACCGAAACGCTCGGTTCCCTGGTCGCGGAGCACACCTCGACGGGTAACGCGGTCACCGTGCTGACCGCCGTCGTCGCGGACCCGACCGGTTACGGCCGGATCGTCCGTGACGCGAACGGCGTCGTCACCTCGATCGTCGAGCAGAAGGACGCCACCCCCGAACAGCACGAAATCGCCGAAATCAACTCCGGCGTCTACGCCTTCGACGCTTCGGTACTGGTCGACGGCCTTTCGAAGCTTTCGACCGACAACGCGCAAGGCGAGCTCTACCTCACCGACGTCCTCGGCATCGCCCGCGGCGACGGCAAGGGCGTCGGCGCGCTGGTCATCGACGACCCGTGGGTGACCGAAGGCGTCAACGACCGCGTGCAGCTCTCGGTCCTCGGCGCCGAACTGAACCGCCGGATCGTCCGCGGCTGGCAGCGGGCGGGTGTCACCGTCGTCGACCCGTCGAGCACTTGGATCGACGCGGGCGTGACCCTCTCGCGCGACGTCGTCATCGAGCCCGGCGTGCAGCTGAAGGGTTCGACGTCGGTCGGCAAAGGCGCGCAGATCGGCCCGGACAGCACCCTGGAGAACGTCGCCGTCGGCGCGGGCGCGTCGGTGGTGCGGACGCACGGTTCCGATTCGGAACTGGGCGACGGCGTGAAGGTCGGCCCGTTCACCTACCTGCGGCCCGGCACGAAACTGGGGACCAAGGGCAAGCTCGGCGCGTTCGTCGAAACGAAGAACGCGACCATCGGGGCCGGGACGAAGGTTCCGCACCTGACCTACGTCGGCGACGCGACCATCGGCGAGAACAGCAACATCGGTTGTTCCAGCGTCTTCGTCAACTACGACGGTGTGAACAAGCACCACACCACGATCGGCTCCCATGTGCGACTCGGCGCGGACAACACGTTCGTCGCCCCGGTGACCATCGGCGATGGCGCTTACAGTGGGGCAGGCACCGTGATCAGGCAGGACGTGCCCCCGGGCGCGCTCGCCGTGTCGACCGGGCCGCAGCGCAACATCGAAGACTGGGTGTCCCGGCGCAGGCCGGGTACACCCGCGGCGGAAGCAGCTTCCGCCGCGAAGCAGGACACCACCGCCGTGTCCGATTCAAATAAGGGAAACGACGGGGAGTCGCCAGCATGAGTTCGAAGTCCGGCACACCGAAGAAGAACCTGATGCTCTTTTCCGGGCGCGCGCACCCGGAACTCGCGGAGGAGGTGGCCAAGCACCTCAACGTGGCGGTCGTACCGCAGACCGCGCACAACTTCGCCAACGGGGAGATCTTCGTCCGGTTCAACGAATCGGTGCGCGGGACCGACGCGTTCGTGATCCAGAGCCACCCCGCGCCCATCAACGAATGGGTGATGGAGCAGCTGATCATGGTGGACGCCCTCAAGCGGGCGAGCGCCAAGCGGATCACCGTGATCATGCCGTTCTACCCGTACGCGCGGCAGGACAAGAAGCACAAGGGCCGCGAGCCGATCTCCGCGCGCCTGATCGCGGACCTGTTCAAGACCGCGGGCGCCGACCGGATCATGACGGTCGACCTGCACACCGCGCAGATCCAGGGCTTCTTCGACGGCCCGGTCGACCACCTGCTCGCGCAGAACGTGCTGGCCGCGCACATCAACAAGACCTACCACGGCGAGAACATCACCGTCGTCTCGCCGGACTCGGGCCGCGTGCGGCTCGCCGAGAAGTGGGCGGCGCAGCTGGGTGACCGGCCGATCGCGTTCATCCACAAGACCCGCGACCCGGACAAGCCGAACCAGGCTGTCGCGAACCGCGTCGTCGGCAAGGTCCGCGGTCAGCTGTGCGTGCTGATCGACGACATGATCGACACCGGTGGCACGATCGTGAAAGCCACCGAAGCCCTGCTCGACGAAGGCGCGGCCGACGTCGTCATCGCCTCGACCCACGGCATCCTGTCCGATCCCGCCACCGAGCGGCTGTCGAACTGCAAGGCCCGCGAAGTGATCGTCACCAACACGCTGCCGATCCCGGAGGAGAAGCGGTTCCCGGGCCTGACCGTGCTGTCCATCGCTCCGCTGCTGGCGCAGGCGATCCAGCAGGTCTTCGAGGACGGGTCGGTCACGTCCCTCTTCGACGGCAACGCCTGATCTCAGCGAAGCAAGGGACCTTTGCTCTCACTCTCCTCAGGAAAGTGAGAGCAAAGGTCCCTTGCTCCGTTTTCGGCTCCTCGCGAAACGGGGCGCGCACAGGCACCCCGCGTGGCTAGGTTGCCGTTCATGGGGAATTTCAAGTTCGGCGTGAACCTGTGGGGCGCCGAGAACCGCGAAGACTGGGTCAAGAAGTGCCACCGCGTCGAGGCGCTGGGCTACGACGTCATTTCCGTGCCCGACCATCTCGGCCCAGGACGGAACGCGCCCTTCCCGGCCTTGACCATGGCCGCCGCGGTGACCCAGCGGCCGCGCGTAGGCACTCTTGTCTCCAACGTCCCCTTCTACAACTTCGCGCTCTTCGCCCGCGAAGTCACGACGACGGTGAAGATGACCGGCGACCGGCTGGACCTCGGCCTCGGCTCCGGCCACATGAAGTCGGAGTTCGACGGTGCCGGCCTGCCGTGGAGCCCCGCCAAGGAACGCATCGAATACCTCACCAAGAGCCTTGATCACCTGCGCGAACACCTCGCCGACGAAAAGGTCACGCCCCCGCCGCTGCTCCTCGCGGGCAACAGCGACGGCGTGCTCTCCCTCGCCGCCCGCGAAGCCGACATCGCCGGCTTCGCGGGTCTTCGCCAAGCACCGGGAAAGCCGCCGGGCACCTTCCGCCTGGACGACGCCGAGCGCATGGACGAACGCGTCGCCTTCTTCCACTCCCACACGAACGGCCGGGATCCCGAACTGAACATGCTCGTCCAGCGCGTCGTCGTCACGGACGACCGGCGCGCGGCCGCCGAGGCCTGGCATGAAGAAGACGAAGACGGCCTCGACGTGGACAGGCTGCTCGAAACGCCACAATTGCTGTTCGGGACCGTCGACGAGATCGTCCGGCAACTCCAGGAGCGTCGCGAGCGGTACGGCTTCTCCTACATCACGGTGTTCGAACCGATGCTGGAAACGTTCGCGCCGGTCGTGAAGGAACTGTCCGGTCAGTAGGCGACGCAGAAACGCTGACGGCGATGCCGCGGCTTTTCGATCTCGTCGACGAACGCGATCGCGTAGTCGGCGCCGCTGATCTTCGACCCGCCGTTCTCGTCGGTCAGGAGCACGTCGTTCCCGAGCCGGAAGTCGCCGGTCCGCTCGCCCTCGGCCCACGCGCCGAACTCGGCGGCCGGACTGAGGTAGAACCAGTCGACGTCCTCGGGAAGCGCCCGGAACGCTTCCAGCACCTTCGCGTGCGTCCCTGCTTCGCCCTTGTACTCGTCCGGGAACTCGGGGGTGTCGATGAGCCGCGGCCCGCCCTCGGCCACGTGCAGGCTCCCGGCGCCGCCGACCACGCCGATCCGAGCGCCGTTGTCCTTCGCGGCCTGAGCGATCGAGGGCACCGCGTCCAGCAGGCCGCCCTGCCCGTGAACCGCGATGACCAGGACATCGGCACCCTTGGCGACCTCGGCCAGGAAGGCCTCGTCGTACAGCGACCCCGCCCGGGTTCCCTCACCTTCGGCGTTCCTCGACACCGCCAGGACCTCGTGCCCACGGCCACGCGCTTCGGCGGTGATCTTCCCGCCCGCGTACCCGGTTCCTCCGAACACGACCAGTTTCGCCATCACGTTCTCCTTTACGTCGGTGATGACACCGATGCTAAGAACGCAAGATCGGCTACTTCAACGTATGCAACGCACCCCGGGGTGAGTGTGCAGGTCAGCCGCCCAGCGCGGCGAACTCGGCCTTGAGCTTCTCGCGGACACCGTTGACGTCGACCGGCGCACGGACCTCGCCGCGGGCCGTCGGCTTGGCCTGCACCTGATAGCTGGCGTTCCGATTCGGCAGCCTGAACTTGACCTCGCAGCTCATGGGCGTCGTGGTGTCCGGCGCCGCGTTGGCGTCCGTCGTACAGGTCTGGGCACCGAGCGTTTGGGCGGTGAACTCGACGCTCAGCGTCAGATGCACGGGCGTCCCGCCCGCGTCACCGATGACGGTGTTGGCGACGTCGATGGTCGCCCGGCAGGTCCCGACGAAGTCCGTGCAGTCCAGTTTGTCGTTGACGACGCTGACGCTGACCTGGGTGAGCGCGTCGAACGGCTGGCCGATCCCGCCGATCGCGCCGTCCAGGTCCGTCTGGAGTTTTTTGAGCGCGTCCCCGGCGAGCGGCTCGACCCGCATCTCGGCGCCGAGTGTCTTGCCGCCCGCCGCGTCGATGAGGGAAGGCGCGAAACTGATCACGCGGTGCGGCGCCGCGGTGGTCACCCGCAGCATCCCGAGCCCGCTCCCGACGTCGTAGACCTCGGTCCCGTCGGGCAACTTCGAACGGACCGGATCGGTCAGCCGGTTCATCGCGGACACCGCTGTCCGGAGCGTCGACGCGGCCTTGCGCGGGTTGAGCACCTCGACGGCGTTCACCGGCAGGTCGGTGCTGTCGGTGCGGACCCAGCTGGTGCCGTACTGGTCGCTGTTGCCGAGCCCGTGCGCTTTCCAGTACTCCGGCGTCGCCGAGAGGTACAGCTGCTTGTCGGCCGAGATCACCTGGATGGCCTGGCCGTCGACCGGCAGCGCGCCGAGCGCGCTTCCGGCGCGGGTGATCCGGAACAGCAATTCGGCGGGATTACCCGCGGCGTCCTTGATTGTCGACTTGTAGACAACGGCCGGCGCCTGCTCGAGCACCTTCAACGCGCTCTCGACAGCGCCGCGCTGCTCCGCGCGCCGATCCACCCGCTGCTGCTCAGCGGGCGAGATCCCCGCCGCCCCGTCGATCGCGACGTCGCAGCCGGCCACGAGGCAGCACAAGACGGCGACAACGCCGATCCTCAACCGTCGTGCCGGCATACCGCCCCCTGTGTCTCGCGTGCGAAGAGATCACACCTTAGAAAAGGGGTCGCGCACCACCACATCCGCGGGTCCCGGAAGCAGCTGTCACCGACTTGTCACCTGAACGAGCCACCCGGCGGGACCCCGGTGCGACCGGTTGGTCTACACTTTCCCGGTCTCGGCGAGGCGGGTTCCGTGAGCACCTGGTGCCCGACGTGATCGACGCGGCGGCTTGAGTGGCCACACGCGGTCGAGCACGCCTGTGGAATTCGCCGCCGAACACCAGAACCGCCCCGAACCATCCCCACCTCAGCATGATTTCGCTGAACATGTTGGTGAATTGAAGGAGTGCTACACCGTGTCCGAGGTACGCCTGTCCGTCGAGCCCCGCACCGAATTCGGCAAGGGTGCCGCGCGCCGCACGCGTCGCGCCGGCAAGATCCCCGCGGTGCTGTACGGGCACGGCTCGGAGCCCCGTCACTACGCCCTGCCCGCCATCGAGTTCGCCCGCGTCGTGCGTGAGAACGGCAGCAACGCCGTCATCACCCTCGACCTCGAGGGCAAGAGCGAGCTGGCGCTGACGAAGACCATCGTCGTCCACCCGCTGAAGAACTACATCGAGCACGTCGACCTCCTGGTCGTCATCCGCGGCGAGAAGGTCACCGTCGACATCCCGGTCGTCGTCACCGGCACCCCCGGCCCCGGCACCCTGGTCACCACTGACCTCGACGCCATCCAGATCGAGGTCGAGGCGCTGCACATCCCCGAGCAGGTCGAGGTCTCGGTCGAGGGCGTCGTCGCCGGCACCCAGATCAACGCTTCGGACGTCACCCTGCCGAAGGGCGCGACCCTGGTCACCGACCCCGACGCGCTGGTCGTCGCCGTGAACGAGTCGCCGTCCGAGGCCGCGCTCGAGGGCGAAGAGGCCGAGGCGGAGGAGACCCCCGCCGAGGCCGCCGAATAAAGTCACTCGTGTGACCGAAGTACTTCCCGGGGCCGGCGAGCAGATTCTGCTCGCCGGCCTCGGCAATCCCGGGCCCCAGTACGCAGGCAACCGGCACAACGTCGGCTTCATGGTGCTCGACGAGCTCGCCGCCCGCGTCGGCGGCAAGTTCAAGGCCCACAAGAGCGGCGCTGAAGTCCTCGAGGGCAGGCTCGCCGGGCAGCGAGTGGTCCTGGCCAAGCCGCGCTCGTACATGAACCTCTCAGGCGGCCCTGTGGTGGGCGTGGCCCGGTTCTACAAGATCCCCCCGGCGGGTGTCGTGGTCGTCCACGACGAGCTCGACGTCGATTTCGGTGCGCTCAAGATGAAGCTGGGCGGCGGCGACAACGGCCACAACGGTCTCCGCTCGATCACCAAATCTCTCGGCACGAAGGACTACTACCGTGTCCGTTTCGGTGTCGGGCGCCCGCCTGGACGGCAGGATCCGGCGGATTTCGTGCTGAAAGACTTCTCGACGGTCGAACGCAAAGAGCTCGCTTTCGAGATAGATCGTTGCGCCGACGCAGTTGAAGCGCTTATCAGCACCGGGCTCGCGGCGGCCCAGAACTCCTTCCACGCTGGGTGAACCCGCTCACATGGCGGTGCGTTACATCTCATCACTCGAAGGCGTTTCACCACGCCCCTGATCGAGTCGTGGAATAGCGCGAGCTCTTCCGGGGAACTCTCAAACCCGTTAGGACGGAATGCGGAGATCGCATTCCCCACCGAAACCGGAGAGAGTTTCATGTCGTTCACGGCCGAAGACATCACCGGCGCCACTTTTCCGAACGCCCCGATCGGGCGGCGCGGATACGCCAAACACGAGGTCGACGCGTTCCTGGAGCGGATCGCGGACACGATCTCGGACCGGGACGACCTGACGGCGGCCGAAGTCCACCACGTCATGTTCTCGCGCCCTCTGATCGGGAAGCGCGGCTACGACGAACGCGAAGTCGACGAGTTCCTCGACAAGGTCGAGGAACAACTCGCTCACCGGACCGGTCAGCAGGCGCTCGGCGTGCCCGGCGCGCGCGAAGAGGGCCAGGCGACCGCCGAACGCGCCGTTCCGGACCGCGGGCCTGTCGAGTTCGTCCAGGAGCGCTAGTGCCCGTCACCGCGTTCGAGGCGAGAACCCGGCAGTTCGACCGGGCACCCATCGGCGCACGGGGATACCACGAACCCGCAGTGGACGCCTTCCTCGAACGCGTCGCGGCGACCCTCGACGGCGACGACGACCTGTCGGTTTCGGACGTCCACAATGTGGCGTTCGCCAGAGCGCCGCTCTCGAAACGAGGCTACGACCCGGCGGCCGTCGACGCTTTCCTCCGGGATGTCGAAGGCACGCTTGCCGGACTCTCCCAGTCCGCCGACTACTACATAGCGCCGGCCTTGGAGCACACCCACACCCGCAAGCCGCTCTGGCGACGCCGCTGACCCACGGGAGGCGCCGCGAAAGGGCCGGGCCGGTGACGTTCACCGGCCCGGCCCTTTCGTGTCAGGTGGTCGCCGCGTTCTTGGCGATCTTGTCCGCGAACTGGGTGGCCGTCGCGGCCCGCTTCACCTTGCCCGACGGCGTCTTGGGCAGGCTTCCGGCCGGAAGCACGACGACCGCGAACGGCCGCATGTCGACCGCGTCGCGCACCTTGGCCGCGACCTCCTTCGCCAGTGCCTTCTCGGTGTCGGGATCCCCGGCGAGCTTCGACTCGACGACGACGGCGAACCGCTCCCGGCGGCTGCCCGCGTCGATCCGCACGGCAACCGCGTTCCCCGCTCGAACCCCCTCGACCGACGTGGCCGCGCGTTCGATATCGGTCGGATACAGGTTCCGGCCGCCCATGATGATGACGTCCTTGCGGCGGCCACAGATCACGATCATGCCGTCGATCAGGTAACCGAGGTCGCCGGTGAGCAGCCAGCCGTTCTCGTCCTGCGTCGCGAGCGGTCCTTCCATCGTCAGGTATCCCGGCGTGACGGCCTCGCCGCGCAGGCGGATCTCCCCGACCTGGCGCTCTCCGAGAACGGTGCCCTTGTCGTCGACGATCTCGGCCTCGAGCCCGTCGAGCGGCGGCCCGAGGATCGCGAACGAGCGGACGGCGTCGGTCCCGCGCCGCGGGTCGCCCTCGGGCACCGGCACCGCGCGGTTGTCCGTTTCAAGCGCATCGGCCTCGACGACGTCCAGGGTCAGCCCGGTGAACAACGGCGCGAACGAAACCGCGAGAGTCGCTTCCGCCATACCGTACGCGGGGAAAACGCATTCGGCGGGCATCTTGAACCGTGCCCCGGCGTCCACGAACGTCTGCACAGCCGTCTCGTCGATCGGCTCGGCACCGTTCAGCGCGATCCGAAGCTTCGAGAGGTCGTAGGCGTCGTCGTCCTCGACTCGCGCCATCCGCCTTCCCACGATCGCGTAGGCGAAGTTCGGCGCGGCCGTGGTCGTCCCGTTGTACTTGCTGATCAGCTGCGGCCAGATCAGCGGCCCCGACAGGAACTCGAGCGGCGTGATCTTGACCAGTTCGACGCCGAAGGTCATCGGAACGGTCAGGAAGCCGACCATCCCCATGTCGTGGAAGGTGGGCAGCCAGGAAACCATCACATCGACGTCGAAATCGAACTCGGCGCGGTCGACCATCGCCTTGACGTTCGAGTACAGGTTTCCGTAGGTGATCTGCACGGCTTTCGGATCGGCCGTCGACCCACTGGTCAGCTGCAGGAGCGCGGTGTCGGATTCGGCCGTCGGAACGGCCTCCGCCAGCGGTTCGGACTCAAGCAGCTCGGTGATCACCTGGAAGGCGATGCCATGCTCGGTGAGCACCGGCGCCAGTTGATCGAAGGGCTCACCGAGCAGAACCAGACCGGACCCGATCATCCGCAGCACGCGGACGGTGTCCTCGGCCCATTCGGCGAGGTCGGTGCGTTGGGTGGGCTGGTGCAGCATCGTCACACTGCCACCGGCGAGCCATACAGCCTGCACCGTCGGCGCGATCAACGACGGCGCCGCCGCCAGGACCGCGACCGCCTTGCCTGGCTCCAGCCCGCCGGCGACCAGGCCACCGGCCACCCGCTTGGCCTGCTCGTGAATCTCGGCCCAGGTACGCCGAACCGGCTCCTTGGGCTCACCCGTGACCATTCCCCGCTGCTGACCTCGCCCCGCCGCGGTGGCGACGAGCGTGTCCACGAACCGACTCATGCGCGTCACATTACTGTCCGCCCTGGAACGCCCGCTCACTGTCGAGTGAACTCACTCGATCGCTTCGGAGGTCTCGAGCCATTGGGCCTCGACCTCCTCCTTCTCCGTTTCGACGGCCTTCAGTTCAGTGTTGAGCTCGATGAGCTTCGACGGATCGGTCGCCGCGGCGAGCAGCGCCGCGTGCAGCTTCTCCTCCTTGGCGTGCAACTGGTCGAGCTTGCGCTCGAGGCGGGACAGTTCCTTCTGCGCCGCCCGCTGTTCCGCAGCGCTCTTCTTGGGCTCGGACGCCTGCCCGCCGCCCGACTTCCTGTCGGCACTGGCTTTCGCCAGGCTCTTGACCCGCCGCTCGAGGTACTCCTCGATACCGCCCGGCAGATGGGTCACGTGCCCGTCGCCGAACAAGGCGACGATGGTGTCGCAAACACGTTCCACCAGGTACCGGTCGTGCGAAACGACGACGAGGCTGCCCGGCCACGAATCGAGCAGGTCTTCCAGTTGCTGCAGCGTGTCGATATCGAGGTCGTTCGTCGGTTCGTCGAGCAGCAGCACGTTGGGTTCGGCCATCAGGAGCCGGCACAGCTGCAGCCGACGGCGTTCACCACCGGAAAGGTCTTCGACCGGGGTCCACTGCCTCGCCGCGGGGAAACCCAGCTTTTCGGCCAGCTGCGAAGCGGTGAGTTCCTGCTTGCCGAACACGACGCGTCCGGAGACCTCTTCGATGGCCTGCAGGACGCGCAGGTCACCCGGCAGGTCGTCGAGTTCCTGCCGAAGGTGCGCGAGGCTGACTGTCTTCCCCTCGATGCGGCGCCCCGTCTCGGGCTCCTTGTCACCACCGAGCAGTTTGAGCAACGTCGTCTTGCCCGACCCGTTGACGCCGACCAGCCCGATCCGGTCGCCGGGCCCGATCCGCCACGTGACGTGGTCGAGCAGGGTGCGGTCGCCGGCGGTCAGGGTGGCGTCCTCGATTTCCAGCACGGTCTTTCCCAGCCGTCGCCGCGCGAACGTCTGCAATTCGACCGAGTCACGCGGCTCCGGGACGTCGGAGATCAGCGCCTCCGCCGCCTCGACCCGGTAACGCGGCTTCGAGGTCCTGGCCTGCGGGCCGCGCCGCAGCCACGCGAGTTCCTTGCGCGCCAGGTTCTGCCGCTTCTCCTCGGCCGTCGCCGCCAACCTCGCCCGCTCCGCCCGCGCGAAGATCCAGTCCGCGTAGCCACCTTCGTACTGTTCGACGCGACCGTTGGCGACCTCCCAGGTCACACTCGCGACCGTGTCGAGGAACCACCGGTCGTGGGTGACGACCACGACCGCGATCTTGCGGTTGAGCAGGTGGTCCGCCAGCCACCGCACACCTTCGACGTCCAAGTGGTTCGTCGGCTCGTCGAGGACCACGAGGTCGAGCTCGCCGGTGAGGGCCGCGGCCAGCGCGACTCGACGCCGTTCACCGCCGGACAGGTTCGCCGTCGGGGTGTCGACCCCGAGAGCGGTGATCCCCAGACCGTCCATAATGGACCTGACTCGCGCGTCGGCGGCCCATTCGTGCTCCGCGCCGTAGCGCTCCAGCACGACGTCGCCGATGGTGCTGCCGCCGGGAAGCTCGGTCCGCTGGGTGACGACGGCCATCCGCAGGCCACGGACGTGACTCACCCGCCCCGCGTCCGGCTCACTGAGCCCCGCGAGGACTTCCAGCAAGGTCGTCTTCCCGCCTCCGTTGAGACCGACGACGCCGACGCGCTGTCCCTCCGCGACACCAAGCGAAACACCATCGAGCAGCGGGCGCACCCCGTAGGACTTGCTCACCGACTCCAGGTTGACCAAGTTGGCCATTCCTCAGCCGATCCTTTCCAAAAAGCTTGCACCACAAGGGAATTTAAGACATGTCCGTTCGGACATCCTCACGCGTGTACTCGAGGCGGCGCCGGTCGTGGCGCGTCGTCCCCGCCGACCAGCCGGGCGCCGGGAACCGGTCCGTGCGCGACGCGAACCGTCCGGCACACCCCCACACCGGACAACTCCGCGGCGACCTCGACCGCAGACTGGGCGTCCGCGCAGAGAAACGCGCAGGTCGGCCCGGACCCGGAGACGGTGCCCGCGAGTGCCCCCGCGTTGACCCCCGCCCTCAAGGTGCGCCGCAGTCCAGGACGCAACGAGACGGCGGCCGCCTGCAGGTCGTTGCCCAGAAGCAGGGCCAGCTGCCGAGGGTCACCCGACGCCAGCGCTTCGACCACCGGGGTATGGGAACCGATCCGCGGCGGGTTGCCCTCTTCGCGCAACCTGTCCAGTTCGCCGAACACACGCGGGGTCGAAAGACCACGCTGGTCGAACGCCAGTACCCAGTGGAAGGTGTGCCGCGACAGGACCGGCACCAGTTGCTCACCTCGGCCTGTCCCCAGTGCGGTTCCACCGTAAAGCGCAAAAGGGACGTCGCTGCCGAGCTTGGCGGCGATACCGGCCAGTTCGTCGCGGGAGATGTCGAGCTTCCAGAGTGACGCGAGCCCGACCAAGGTCGCGGCCGCGTCAGCGCTGCCCCCGGCCATCCCTCCGGCGACCGGGATGCCTTTGCGGAGCACCACGCGAACCTTGGATTCGCCGTCCGCCTTGCCTACATGAGCCGCCAGCGCCTGCGCGGCCTTCCATGCCAGGTTGTTGGCCCCGGTCGGTACGGAACCTTCCCCCTCGCCATAGACCTCGACACCCGGGTCTTCGGTGACCGCCACGGTCACCTCGTCGGTCAGGGAAAGCGCCTGGAACACGGTCACCAGCTCGTGGTAGCCGTCCGGACGTACGTCACCGACCGACAGGTGCAGGTTGACCTTGGCGGGAACCCTGACGGTGACTGGAGGCGGTACGACGGCGAGCACGCGTCAAGCCTACGTGGCCGCCCCACTTGTGCTGCCACCAGGAGAAAGAGAACAGGACGAGTCAGACATGAACGGGCCGCCCTGGACGGATTTAGTCCAGGGCGGCCCGTTCGTGGAGAAATCAGGCGGCGACGCCCTGCGGTCCGCGAACCGGGTGCGTCACGTGGCCGCCGCGTTCGGCGATCCAGGCGAGCGCGGCGTCCGCGTGCTCACCGCGCACACCGAGGCGGAACCGGCCGACCGGTGTGTCGCCGATGCGGGTCAGACCGCCCCCGATGGTGGCGAGTTCGACGTCGAAGCGGCCGGCGGCCTCGGGCAGCAGGGCGCCGACCGACGCGAAGCCGACAAGCACGACGTCCACCGCGCGGTCGTACTTCGAGGCCTGAGCCCGGCTGGTTTCGATCGCGGGAAGCAGCGCCTGCGCCGTCCGGCTGTTCGGGTCGGAGACCAAGTCGAGCACGGTCCCGCGTTCGATGATCGCACCGGCTTCGAGAACCGCCACGTCATCGCAGACACGGCGAACCACGCCGACGTCAGGTGTGGTGAGCAGCACGGTCACGCCGAGCTCGGCGCGCGCACGGTCGAGCACGGTCAAAACCGCGCCGGACTCCTCGGGCCGCACACCCGCGGTCGGGTCGTCGGCCAGGAGCACGGACGGCCCGGCGGCCAAGGCCTTGGCGATCGCCACTCGGCGCAGCTGCCCCTCGGACAGTTCGCCCGGCCGCTGACCTGCCCGTGGCGTGAGTCCGACCAGGTCGAGCAGGTTGCCCACCCGGTTTCGGCGCTGCGGTCCGTCGAGGCCGAGCTGCTCGAGCGGTGAAGCGATGTTGCCGGCGATGGTGCGCTCCGCGAGCAGCTCCGGCTTGGTGCTCACGACACCGACCTGGCGGCGGATCTCGCGCAGGCGGCGTCCGTCCAGCGTCCCGGTGTTGAGGCCGTCGAGCCGGACGACGCCCCGGTCAGGACGCTCCTGAAGCCCGATGCAACGAGCGAGGGTCGACTTGCCGGAGCCCGCCGGACCGACGACTCCGAACAGCGAGCCCGCTTGGATGTCCACGCTGACGTCGCGCAGGGCGACGACGGGATTTCCGTTGAGGGGGAAGGACTTCGACAAGTTTTCGACAGTGATCACGAAAGGCTCCATGCGAATGGGGCGCCGCTTCTTTCGAGCGCGCCAACCGTCACCGATTAACCGTCCAGAGCGGACGGATTTCAGAGGTAAGGGAAAGACTCAGGCAGTAACGGTGGAGCGTCGACACGCACTTACCGTGCGGCGACCTTCATCGACGACACGTCGCCTGGTCAGCAGGAGCGGGTGGGTGACCCTGTTCATTAGGCACAGCCTCCATCGGTCCTGGCGGTAGCACCTGCCCTGTGGAGGGTGGTTGCTGCGACTTCGGCGAGCCAGGTCTCTCAGTCGCTCGGGATGGCCCACTGAGTAAAACCGATCCCACTGGATGAAAGCAAGCGCGTAGGCGCAGATCACACGTCTGGCGGTGCCCACTCTACAGGATCCGCTGTCCATATCATGAGACAGCGGCAGCGTTTCCAGATCCGCGTCACGGTTCCCGCCTGCTAAGACAGGCTAGAACGGCGCATATCGAGAAGAGGGTTATGCCATCGTGCTGACCTCGGACGGCATTCGACGGGCAGCACCCTCATGCCCACCCGCTGGTCATTCGGCCGCGGCGGCGATACGAGCGAATTGATGAACATCCAACTGCTCGCCGCGAGTCTTGGGGTCGACACCCGCCTTCTCGAGCAACTCCCCCGCCCGTTCGGCGGAACCTGCCCACGACGCCAGCGCCGCGCGCAAAGTCTTTCGCCGCTGGGAGAAGGCGGCGTCGACGACCGCGAACAGGCGCTGCCGGTCCACGGACCACACCAAGTCGCCACGTTCGAAGGCGACCAATGCGGAATCCACGTTCGGAACAGGCCAGAACACCGATCGCGGCACCGCGGCGACTTTGCGCGCCTTCCCGTACCACGCCAGCTTGACGCTGGGCACGCCGTAAGTCCGGCTCCCGGGCCCGGCGGCCATCCGGTCCGCGACCTCGGTCTGGACCATCACGAGACCGCTGGTCAGCGACGGCAGCTCGGCAAGTAGGTGCAGCACGACGGGAACGGCGACGTTGTACGGCAGATTCGCGACGAGCGCCGTGGGCCGTTCGGGCAGGTCCTCCGCCTTGATCCGCAAAGCGTCCGCCCCGACGACCGTCAGCCTTTCGGCCCCCCCTCGCTCGGCCACCGTGTCCGGCAACCGTCCGGCCAGGACGGGATCGATCTCGACCGCGACGACCTTGGCACCGGTCGCGAGCAGACCAAGGGTCAACGAGCCGAGCCCCGGTCCGACTTCCAGTACGACGTCGTCTTCGCCGACTCCTGAAAGATCGACGATACGGCGCACGGTGTTCGGATCGTGCACGAAATTCTGACCGAGCTTCTTGGTCGGACGTACGTCCAGCTCGGCCGCCAACGCCCTGATCTCCGCAGGCCCGAGCAGTTCAGTCACCTGACGATCGTAGCCAGCCCCGGTGGGCCACGATTGGCCGGTGGACAACGTCGCACTCGAAGGTGAGAAAGTCCGGCTGCGTGACTGGCGGCCGTCGGATATCCGATCGCTCCGCGACCTACTCGATCCCGCGCGGCCATGGCATAAGACGAATGGCCCGTACTTCGGTCTTCCGACAGCCGCGGATACCGAATCCACGGCACTCAAGCTCACCGCGGCCAAGTCGGAGCTACCCGATCCTCGCAGCAGCCTCGCGGTGACCGACCTGAGCGACGGCCGGTTGATCGGTCAGGTCAGTTGGTACTGGGAGAGCAGGGAAACCGACTGGCGACGGCTGGGGCTGGTCATCTACGACGAGCGCTATTGGAACGGCGGGTTCGGCTCCGAGGCACTGCGCCTGTGGACGACTTACCTGTTCTCCCGCACCGACGCACTCCGCCTGGACTTCGCCACGTTCTCGGGCAACCCGGGAATGATCGCCGTCGGACGACGGCTGGGGTTCGTCGAGGAAGGCCGGTTCCGGCGCGCTCGGCGCTGGTCTGGCGGCGTGCACGATGCCGTTGTCTACGGAGTCCTCCGCGAGGAGTGGGAGCACATGAATGGCGCCGGGCACCGCTTCCCCGGAACTCGACCGCATCATCCTTCCGACGTCTCCGACGCGACCTAGTCCTACGACGGAGTGATGCGCGCAAGTTCGAGCTGCCAGAGCGTAATGATCATTCACCCGATCGATACCGTGCACTAGTTCGACTCTGGCTCGACAATCGAGGGATGACCAGTACAAACACCCCCAAGACCTTCCCGCTGAACCTGCCGGAAGGTGACCCCGAGCTGCTTCTCCACGAGTTGCAGACACGACTGCGCGAAGGGCGACGCCTTTTCGCCGAAGTCGGCCAGATCCTGGCCGAGATCGAATCCCGCGGGGTCCGAGACCTCTACGGGTACAACTCGATCGCCGTCTTCTACGAGCACGTTGCCCGGGTCTCCCGAGCCGAGGCGAGAAAGGTGACCGGTCGAGCGCTGGCCCTCAACTCGAGACGTACGCGCGACGGGACCACGACTCCACCCGTCGCGCCTATGACCGGAGCCGCAGCCGCCACCGGCGTACTGGCCGAGGCCGGCATCGACCGGATCGTCACGGTCATGAGGAGGCTGCCAGAGCACGTCGCCGCAAGCGCACGGCTCGACGCGGAGAAAGTGCTGGTCGATCTTGCCAGCGTCGCAAGGCCGCGTGACGTCACGATTGCCGGAACGGATCTGCTCGCGCGTCTAGACCCGGACGGCAACGGCACCGACGACCCAAACCCGAGAACTCCGCGAAGCGAGTTCTGGTTGCGTCAGAAACGCACCGGTCGTTGGGATATGCGCGGCGATCTCGACCCTGAGACAGGCGCCCGCCTGAACGCGCTTCTCGTTCCGTTGGCACAACCGGCCCCCGACGGGAAAGCCGACAGCCGCACGCCGGCCGAAAGACGCGGCGACGCTTTCGCGGAGATCGTCGATCTTGCGGAGAGCAGCCCGGACGTCCCTATGCCCCGGCAGGCATCAGAGCCGGTCGCAGAGCAGCCTGAACCCGCGGAGCCGGTCGAGAAACCGGCGAACGACCCCGGTACCGCCCAGCCACGGGAACAGAGCCGCCAAAGCCGACACAGCGGCGGCGACAGCGTGCGGTCGGACAAGGCTCGCGATGTGGCCCACATCCGACCGTCGCGTTGGTGGTTCCGGCTGTCGAGGTCAAGAACCGGCGCCGAAACCCCATCGACGGCGCTCGACCGATCGGTCGTTCAGATCTCCGACGAAGACGCTACGCACTCTCAGCGGCGAAAAACGGCCTGAAGGCCACCCTGCGGGAGGAGCCCACACGATGGCCTTCAGGAAAGGAGAATGATCTGGCGTCAGGCTTTCTTGCCGCAGTGCGGCCAAGCGCTGTAACCACCACGGTCGTCGCGGACCTTCTCAGCGACAGCGATCTGCTGGGCCTTGCTGGCCTGGTGGGGGTACGCGGCGTACTGCGAGCCGCCGTAGGCATCCCAGGTGCTCTTGTTGAACTGCAGGCCACCGTAGTAGCCGTTACCGGTGTTCGCGGCCCAGTTCCCGGTCGACTCGCACTGCGCGATGCGGTCCCAGGCGCCGGCGTCACCGATGACCGGATCCGCGGGCTTCTTCGAACCGACCTTGATGATCTTGGGCTTGGCCTCGGTGATGACCTCTTCGGAGACCTTCTCGCGGCCGACCTCTTTGCCGTTGCGCTGGGTGACCTTGTAGGTCACGGTCTTCTGGCCAGGAGTACCCGGGTCTTCGACCTTGGTCTTGCCCTTTTCGAGCTCCGGGTCGTCGACCTTCTGCTCGGGCGGTGCGATTTCCTCGTTCTGCTTGACCATGGTGACGCCGGTCCGGCTGACGTGGACCTCGGCGCCGTCGACCAGCTTGACGTCGAGACCGCCGACGGCCTCGTCGTCCGGGCCGAGGGTCATCCGCAGCTCACCGAGGAATTCCTTGGTGGTGACCGAGTTGGTCTGGACCTTGCGCGGTTCGTTCGCACCGTCGTAGAGGGTGACGTTCTTGAGGGTCTTGACCTCGACAGTGGCGCCCTCGAGCGGGAGTTCGCCGTTCTGCGGCATCGAGGTCCAGGTACCGGACTTCGCGAGATCGGCACGGCCGAGCTGGTTCAGGGCCTCGCCGAGGTTGGTCGCGCGGACCCAGGATTCCTGCGCTACGCCGTCGACGACCAGGTTCAGCTTGCGGCCGCGCTCCAGCTTGATGACGCCGCCGTCGCCGACCTCGGCCTGAGGCGAGGGCGAGAGCGAGTCGTGCGCGCCGACCGAAAGGCCGGCGTCTTCGAGGACCTCGCCGACCGTGTCGCCGAAGCTGTGCACGGTGCGCTGCTGGCCGTCGATGTCGAGCGTGACGCTCTTGTTCATCGCCATCGCGGCCGCGCCGCCACCGCCGAGGGTGAGCAGCACCGCCATGACGGTTCCCTTGAGGAAACGCTTCTTCCACACGCGGGTCGAGTTCGAAATGATCTCGTCCTTGGTCGCGGCCTTCAACGGCGCGCCCGCGGTGCGGTCCTCGGCCAGCTCGTCCGGAATGACGATCGGCGGGAGCATGGTGGTCTCGGCGCTGATAAGGCGGATCAGCTCGTCGACATCGACGTCGATCTCGGCCATCAGGGCATCGGCGTCGGGGCCGAGCGCGGCCAGGACGTCCTGGTGCGTGATGCGCGGATCGTCGGAGTAGTCCAGCTCGCCGTAGTGGGTATCGCGGTCGAGCACGGCAACCGAACCGGCGGAAGCGAAGGTGTTCGTCTCTGCGCCGAGGCGCGAGGCATCCTGCCTACTGCTACCAGTCACTGGGTCGTTCCCTTTCCCAAGACGTCAAGGAGCTCGACAACCGCTCCACAACGTCCTTCGTCTCGATGCGCGCTTCGGCACACCTCATAGAAGTCCGACACCCGCAGCCAGCGCCATCGTCACGGTTCCAGGCCGTACCTCTCCTGGTCCCGCTTCCCCGACGTGCACTGACGTGACTGTGGGCGTAACAGCCGGAGACCGCATGAGCGGGCACCGACCGGCACGATCACGGGACAGTAACGAACCTCGCCGGGTTGCGCAAACACCCCCCGGAGTGTCGTGACGTTGGTCACTCATCAGAGTGGCCCATCGGTGATCACTAATGTCGCAATCCGTTCAACTGGGGGTGACTGTCGGCAAACGGAAGACCCGTTCAGCGGTAACTCGCACCGATTCGGCCACCTCGTGCACGGCTTCGCCTCTGAACGAGGCGAGGTGTCGAACGGTGTAGGCGGCGCAGTAGGGCTCGTTCGGTCGCCCACGGAACGGATGGGGCGTCAGAAACGGCGCGTCAGTCTCGACGAGGTACTGGCCCGCCGGAACGATCCGTGCCGCTTCGTGGAGCCCGCGGGCGTTGCGGAAGCTGACCGTGCCGGCGAACGAGAGCACGTATCCCGCGTCGATGCAGCGGCGAGCGACGTGTTCGTCCCCTGAGAAGCAGTGGAAGACGACCTGCTCGGGCGCCCCCTCTTCCTCGAGGATCCGGAGGACGTCGTCGTGAGCGTCTCGATCGTGGATCATCAGCGGCTTGCCGATCCGCTTCGCGAGGTCGATGTGCCATCGGAAGGCGTCCTGCTGCGCATCGTGGGGCGAGTAGTCCCAGTAGTAGTCGAGGCCGGTCTCACCGACCGCGACCACTCTGGACTCCTTCGCGAGACTCTCCACTTCGGATTTCTCGGCCTCGCCGAAATCCTTGGTGCGCGTGGGATGGATAGCGACGGCTGCCCAAACCCGAGAGTCCCAAGTGGACGCCTGCGCGGCCCAACGAGCGGCCGTGAGATCGTCCGCGACGGTGATCACCCGCGAGACACCGGCGCGTTCGGCGCGATCGACCATGGCGGTGACATCCGCCGCGGTGACCGCGCCGCACGCGTCGAGATGGGTGTGCGCGTCCACCACCGAAACCGGCAGCCTGTCCGGGATCGGTGGCAGCTCCTTCTTCTCTGCGCCCATCAGCTGATCACTTCGAGATCGGTGCCCATTCGGGACCGGTCTCGCCCAGTTCCGGGTCCAGCTTGGCGAACAACGGGGTCGGCTTTTCGAGCGGCTTGCCGACCTCGATCGGCACGGACTTCCAGCGTGCCTGCTCGGCCTTGTAATCCCCGGTCAGGATGGGGTTGATCCGGCCGGGGATGTCGAGGTCCTCGACGTCCTGCAGTTCGGGCTGGGCCGCCCAGACACCGGAACCACCGAGTGCCTCGTGCACCTTCTGAGCCGAGTGGGGCAGGAAGGGGGTCAGCAGTGTGTTGGCGTCCGAAACGACCTGCAGAGCGGTGTGCAGGACGCTGTCGCGGCGAGCCGGGTCGTCCTTGAGCTTCCAGGGCTCCTGGTCCGAGAGATAGCGGTTCGCGGCGGTGACGACACGCATGGCCTCGCTGGCCGCCGCTTTGAACCTGGACCGCTGGAGGTGGGCACCGGCGGTGTCGAACGCCTTGCGGGAGAGTGCCTTGAGCTCCTCGTCCGCGGCCATCGGCGCGTCCGGACGCGGAATGGCGCCGACGTTCTTGTGCGCCATCGAGATGGACCGGTTGACGAGGTTGCCCCATTCGTTGGCCAGCTCGAAGTTGGTCCGGCGGACGAATTCGTCCCAGGTGAAGTCGGTGTCCTGGGTCTCGGGGCCCGCGACCGAGATGAAGTAGCGCAGGGTGTCCGGACCGAAGTCGCGCAGGAAGTCGTGGACGTAGATGACCGTGCCGCGCGAGGTCGAGAACTTCGAGCCGCTCATGGTGAGGAACTCGCTGGACACGATCTCGTCCGGCAGGTGCAGCTTGCCGTACTTTCCGGGCTCTCCGCCTCGGTCGCCCTCGCCGTTGTGACCGAACAGCAGCGCCGGCCAGATCTGGGCGTGGAAGGTGATGTTGTCCTTGCCCATGAAGTAGTAGGAGCGGGCCTCCGGGTTGCTCCACCACTCCTGCCACGCGTCCGGGTTGCCGGATCGGCGCGCCCACTCGACGCTCGCCGAGAAGTAGCCGATGACCGCGTCGAACCAGACGTAGAACCGCTTGAGCGGCTGGTCACGCCAGCCTTCCAGCGGGATCTTCACGCCCCAGTCGAGATCGCGGGTGATCGGCCGCGGCCGCATGTCGTCGATCAGGTTCTTGGTGAAGTTGAGGACGTTCGGGCGCCAGTCGGTCTTGCTGGACAGCCACTTGCCCAAGGTGTCGACGAACGCGGTCAGGTCGAGGAAGTAGTGCTCGGTCTCGACGAACTTCGGCGTTTCACCGTTGATCCGGGACTTCGGGTTGATCAGCTCGGCGGCATCGAGCTGGTTGCCGCAGTTGTCGCACTGGTCACCGCGCGCGCCGTCGTAACCGCAGATCGGGCACGTGCCCTCGATGTACCGGTCGGGCAGAGTGCGGCCGGTCGAGGGGCTGATCGCGCCGCGGGCGGTCTTGGGGACCACGTAGCCGTTGCGGTGCAGCGCAAGGAAGATCTGCTGCGTGACCTCGGCGTGGTTACCGGTGGTGGTGCGGGTGAACAGGTCGTAGGTGAGGCCGAGCCCCTGCAGGTCCTGGCCGATCTGACGGGTGTACTTGTCCGCCGTCTGCTGGGAGGTCAGGCCTTCCTTGTCTGCCTGGACGGTGATCGGGGTGCCGTGTTCGTCGGTACCGGACACCATGAGCACCCGGTTGCCGGCCATTCGCTGGTAACGGGAGAAGACGTCGGACGGGACGCCGAATCCGGACACGTGGCCGATGTGGCGGGGGCCGTTGGCGTAGGGCCAGGCCACCGCAGTCAACACTGGGGTGCTCATGCTTGTTTAGCCTACGGACGTCGTCCAAGGCATTGTTGTCCGGGAGAGGATCGGAGGCCTCGGTGTCCGCCACGCGTCTGCTGGTGCTGGGTGTCGTGCGCATGTACGGGAAGGCACACGGCTACCAGGTCCGGCGCGAGCTTCTCTCGTGGGCGGCCGACAAGTGGGGCAATGTCCAGCCGGGTTCGATCTATCACGCGCTGAAGAAGATGACCGCCGAAGGCCTGCTGAAACAGGTCGAGGACATCGAGGCGGGTGGCGGGCCCGACCGGACCGCGTACAAGCTGACCGATGACGGCGAGACCGAGTTCATCGTGCAACTCGGCAGGGCGTTGTCGAGCGATGACGCGACCGGATACTCGCTGTCGGCGGCGGTCGTATTCATGCCGAGTCTGCCGCGGGCGCAGGTGCTGGCCCTGTTGAAACAGCAGCTGGCGAATATGGAAGCGCACGCCAAGTCGACCCACTACGCCCGTGAGCACGCGACCGACCTGGGGAAGCCGCCACACGTCAGCGAGTTGTACCGCCTGTGGAGCGTCCATGCCGAGGCGAACGTGACCTGGATGAAAGACCTGATCGACCGTCTTGAGGCGGGCCAGTACGTGATGCTGGGGGAAGGCGACGACGAAGCCGTGTTCGGCACACCGCCCAAGTAATCAAGTTTGACTATGGAGCGATTCATAGGGCACAGTGCGTCCGCCAACTAGTCAAGTTTGATTAGTCGGATCCGGAAAGGAGTACTCATGATCAAGGCACGCGGCCTTGAGCGGCGGTTCCGCCGCAAGGGCCGCAATGGGGGTGAGGTCCACGCCGTCAAGGGCGTCGATCTCGACGTGTCGGCCGGAGAGCTGGTCGGCTTCCTCGGACCGAACGGCGCGGGCAAGACCACGACCCTGCGCATGCTGACCACGCTGCTCAAGCCCACGGCGGGTGAAGCGACCGTCGGTGGCTGTGACCTGCTCACCGACCCGCTGGGGGTGCGCCGCCGAATCGGCTACGTCGCTCAGGGCGGCGGCACCGCGCCGGCGAGCAAGGTCGTCGAGGAGATCGAGTTCCAGGGCAGGCTGTACCGGATGAGCAAGGCGGACGCGCTCGCGCGCGGAGCCGTCCTCGCCGAACAGCTGGACCTGGCCGGGCTCGACCAGCGGACGACCGCGACCCTGTCGGGCGGGCAGCGGCGTCGCCTCGACATCGCGCTCGGACTGATCCATTCGCCCGGCCTCGTCTTCCTCGACGAGCCGTCGACGGGGCTCGACCCGCAGAGCCGCGCGAACCTGTGGGACCACATCCGCAGGCTGCGCGACGAGCAGGGCGTCACGGTCTTCCTGACCACGCACTACCTCGACGAGGCGGACGCGCTCTCCGACCGGCTGATCGTCATCGACGACGGGAAGATCGTCGCCGAAGGCTCGCCGGATTCACTGAAGGCTAGGGTCTCCGGCGACAGCGTCGTCATCGGCGTTTCACCGGAATCGGCGGCGGAGACCGCGGAGATCGCGGGCAGGCTCGAAGGAGCCCACGAAATGACCGTCACCGACGGCACGGTGCGATTCCGGGTGCCGCGCGGGGACACCGCGATGCCCGAGTTGCTGCGCGCGCTGGACGCGCGTGACATCACGATGGCGTCCATGCAGGTACACCGGCCGACGCTCGACGACGTTTTCCTGACCCTCACGGGCCGAAGCCTGCGTGATGCCGAGGAAGGCGCACCGGTCGAAGACGCTCCGGCAGAGGAGGCCACGAATGTTGCATGACACTTGGTTGATCTTCCGCCGGGACATGCTCGCGGCGTTGCGCAACCCGACGTGGCTCGCCATCGGCATCATGCAGCCACTGCTCTATTTGTTCTTCTTCGGGCCGCTTCTGGTGAAGGCGCTCAACGCGCAAGGCCTGTCCGATGTGGACGGCTGGATGATCTTCACCCCGGCGATCATCGCGCAACTCGCGCTGTTCGGCAGTTCGTTCGTCGGGTTCGGCCTCCTCGCGGAATATCGCTCGGGCGTGGTCGAGCGGATGCGGGTCACCCCGGTGAGCCGGGTGGCGCTGTTGCTGGGCAAAGTGCTCGCCAACGCGCTGCAGACCGTCGTCCAGGCGTTGCTCATCATCGCGCTGGCGTATCTGGTCTTCGACCTGAACGCGCCGTTCGCCGGTGTCGTGCTCAGCCTGGTGATCGTCTTCCTCCTGTCGGTCACGCTGGCGTCGTGCTCCTACGCGCTGGCGCTGACCCTCAAGAGCGAGGACGCTTTCCCTGCCTTGCTCAACGCGGTTCTCATGCCGTTGCTGCTGCTTTCCGGAATCCTGATCCCGATCACCGCGGGATCGGCGCCGGATTGGCTGTACACGATTTCCCGCATCAATCCGTTCCGGCATGTGGTGGATGTCGAGCGGAACAGTTTCCGCGGTGACTTCTCGATGGACGCACTGTTCACCGGCGGCGTCGTGGTGCTGGTGATGGCGGTGCTGGCCATCTGGTGGGGCTCACGAACGTTCCAACGCGAAAACGCCTGAGACACGCTGTAGCGAAAGGTCACCTTATGTCCGCTCCTCGGACGTAAGGTGACCTTTCCGGCGTACTGGGGCGAAATTCGAGGCAGGTGACTTTGATCGATCCGGGAGGTGAGCACGGCGTCACCCTGTCCCACCGGGAGACGGTGACGGACTGGGCGGCGGTGCGTGGCGCCGACATCCGGTTCGCCTCGGTCACCATCAGCGAGAACACCAACTGGCGGGACACCGCCGCGGAACGCAATCTGGCCGGCGCGCAGCACGCCGGTATCCACACCGGCGCACGGCACTACGCGCGTCCGGGTGCCGTCCACGATCAGGCCGAACACTTCGTGCGAACGGCGAGCGCGCTCGGTGCCTTCGCGCCCGGTTCGCTCGCGCCGGCGCTCGAAGTGGAGGCGCCCAGCGTCGACGACCGCTTCATCAAGGCGTGGATCAAACACGTCAGGCATGCGGCACGCGTCGAGCGAGTCCTCGTGTACGCCGGGCTCGACTGCTGGACCAACCGTCTGCATCCGGACAAGTGGGCGGACAGCGAAGTGGTGTTGTGGCTGGTCAGGCACAACGAGATCCCGGGGCGGCCGGGATGGTTCCACTCCCGGCTGGGCCTGCATCAGCACGGCTTCGGCACCGGTTTGCCAGGAGTGACCGGGCCGATCGCCCAAGACGCCGTCGTCTATCCCTTCACGCTCGGGGACGTCCTCCTGTAGCGATCCGCGGGTGACCGTGGGTGCGCGAACAGTGACCGGCGGCAGCACTCGTGGTCGCGGACGTCACTTTCCGACTGACGCGGGTTGCCTTTTCGCCCGCTCGGACAGCGACAATGTCGCGTGCGGTTGATGTGCCGGAAGCTGCGGACGGACGTCACGCCCGAACGGGCGCTGGCGGCTCTCGGCGTACGGGCCGAGGCGCTCGGAATCGCGCCGCCCGCGGCGCTTTGCGGAGACTGGTTCTCCTCACGCGCGGTCATCGCGCCGAGCGTTTCCCTGTCTCCTGTCCGGGATGTGGCCGAGGCGTTCGCGATTCCCACCCGGCTGCCCCTGGTTCGTGACGCGGTGCCCGGCGCTGTCGGCGGCGGCTGGTTCGGTTACCTGGGTTATGACCTGACTGATCCTTCCGGGCGTTCGGGCAGCCTTCCGCCGTCCGCCTGGGGCTGGGTCGACCGGGTGCTGCGCCTGGACGAGCACGGTTCGTGGTGGTTCGAGGCACTGCTTCCCGAGGACGATCCGGACCCGTTCGACGAGGTATCCGCGATGGAATCGTCGCTGGCAGGGCGGTTCGAAGCGACAACCTGGAATTCCGGTCCGCTGTCGCGTCCGCTTCCCTCGGAGCACTACGACGCGGTCAAGGCGTGTGTGCACGCGATCGAGGCGGGTGAGCTGTTCCAGGCGAACATCTGCGCTCGCTTCACCGGCGAATTCACGGGTGATCCGATCGCGTTGTTCGCCGAAGGTGTGCGCCACCTGCGAGCCCGGCGGTCGGCGTTCCTCGGCGGCGACTGGGGCTCGATCGTCTCGTTCTCCCCTGAGCTTTTCCTTGCCAGGCATGGGCGGCGGGTCCGGTCGACGCCGATCAAGGGGACCCTCCCGCGGCGGGACGCGGCCGACGAGCACTTCGCGCGGCTGCTGCGGGAATCCACCAAGGACGTCGCCGAGAACG
Organism: Amycolatopsis sp. NPDC039088; assembly: GCF_055598845.1. Taxonomy (NCBI): domain Bacteria; kingdom Bacillati; phylum Actinomycetota; class Actinomycetes; order Pseudonocardiales; family Pseudonocardiaceae; genus Amycolatopsis; species Amycolatopsis sp. NPDC039088. The sequence continues at coordinate 155,899 of NZ_JBVKAE010000017.1, forward strand.
TGATGATCACCGACCTCGTCCGCAACGACCTCGGCCGCGTGTGCGCCACCGGCAGTGTTCGCGTCCCGGAACTGCTGAAGGTCCGCCCCGCTCCGGGGGTCTGGCATCTTGAGTCCACTGTGGAGGGATCGCTCGCCGACGGGGTCGACGACGCGGATCTGCTCGCGGCCACGTTCCCGCCGGGTTCGGTGACCGGCGCGCCGAAGATCCGGGCGCTGGATCTGATCGCCGAACTGGAACCCACGGCGCGCGGTGTCTACACGGGCGCGATCGGGCTCGCGTCACCGATCGCCGGCCTGGAGTTGAACGTCGCGATCAGAACCTTCGAAATCCACGACGGCACGATCGCGTTGGGAGTCGGCGGCGGGATCACCGCCGACTCCGACAGCGAAGCGGAATGGCAGGAATGCCTGCACAAGTCCGCTCCGCTGGAGCGGTTGCTCGGCTGAGCTACTTGCTGGGGTCCAGCAGGAGCTTGCCGGAGGTACCGCGCGAACGCAGGGCCTCATGGGCGGCACGCGCGTCCGACAGCGCGTACTCGCCGCCGGCGACAGCGCGGATCTGACCGGCGAGCGCCAGCGAGAAGAGGTCGTCGAGCGCGCGGCCGAAGACGTTCCCGGAAAGTTTGAAGACGTGCGGAAGCCACATCCCGGACACGGTGGTGCTGTGCCCGAGGAGGTTGCGGGCCTCGATCGGCTTCGGCTGCTGACGGCTGGCCATTCCGTAGAACGCGAGGCGGCCGAAAGGTGCGAGCGCCGCGATGCTCTGGTCGGTGACAGCGCCACCGGTCATGTCGAGAACGACGTCGACGCGTTTGCCGCCGTTCGCCTCGCGAAGCGCGTCGGTCATGTTTTCGGCGCGCGAATCGATGGCGACATCAGCGCCGAGATCGAGCGCGAGGGCGCGCTTCTCGTCACTGCTGGCCGTCGCGATGACGCGGCTCGCTCCCCATGCCTTCGCGAGCTGGACGGCGATGGAGCCGACACCGCCCGCCGCCGCGTGCACGACGACGGATTCGCCGGCCTCGAGGTGGGCGTTCTTGCGCAGCAGGATCGCGGCGGTGGTGCCCTGGACGATGAAGGACAGCGCGGTCAGGTCGTCGACGCCGTCGGGAACGCCGAAAGTGGTGGCCTCGTCCGCCACCGCGCGCTCGGCGTAGCCACCACCGCCGTTGAGCAGCGCGACGACACGCTTGCCGTCGGCGGTGCGGCCGACGACCTCGCCGCCGGGCACGAGCGGGAGCTTGCTCGGCGCGAGATAGGAGTTCTCGGCTTGGTGCGTATCGGCGTAGTTGACGCCGATCCGGTCGACCTCGATGACCAGCTGACCTGGGCCGGGAACGGGATCGGGCAGGTCGACGAGGTTGAGCACCTCGGGTCCGCCGAATTCGGTCACCTGTACTGCACGCATCCGTATCCTCCTCGTCGGGATGAGACATTCTTGCATATGTCTCATCCCTGAGACATCGCGTGATATGTTTCACTCATCGAAACCGCACTCGAACGCCAGCTGACTTCGCCGCGCCCGGACGCCGTGCGCGCGTTCACGATCGCGCGCACCTGGTTCCTGGAGGGCCGCCGCGTCGACATGGGTGACCTCGCGGGCGAGCTGGGCATCAGCCGGGCCACCCTGCACCGCTGGGTCGGCGGCCGGGATCAGCTGCTCGGCGAGATCCTGTGGTCGATGACCGTGGAGGTCTTCGAAGCGCGGGCTTCCGGCAAGCTCGGCCGCGGCGCGGAGGGGATCGCGGAGCTCATCGGCACGTTCGTCCGCACCGTGAACGACTCGAAGCCGTTCCGGGAGTTCCTGCGCAACGAGCCCGAGCGGGCACTGCGGATCCTGACGACGAAGGCCAGCGTGGTGCAGAGCCGGGCGATCGCGAAGATGCACGAGTTCCTCGACGAAGAGGCCGCGGCGGGGCGGCTCACCCCGCCGCTGCCGGTGGAGGACCTGGCCTACCTGCTCGTGCGGATCAGTGAGTCCTTCATCTACACCGACGTCATCACCGGAGCCGAGCCCGATGCCACGAAGGCGTATGCGGCCGCGGCGGCCTTGTTGACCTGATCCTTTACTTCCGCGACGCGAGGACAGCGTCGTAAAGCTCCTTCTTCGACACTCCCGTGGCTTCGGCGACCTCGGCGGCGGCGGATTTGAGACGTTCGCCCGCCGCGACCCGCGACGAGACTTCCGAAACCAGATCCGCGACGCTCACCGAACGCGGCGGCGCGCCCGCGAGAACGACGGTGATCTCGCCCTTGACCCCGTCGGCGGCCCAGGCGGCCAGTTCCGGCAGGGTGCCTCGCTTGACCTCTTCATACGTTTTGGTCAGTTCACGGCAGACTGCGGCGCGGCGCTCGGGACCAAGTACCCCGGCGGCGTCGGAGAGCGTGCTCGCCAGTCGGTGCGGCGACTCGAAGAACACGGCCGTGCGGGGCTCGTCCTTCAGCGAACCGAGCCACTTCGCGCGTTCGCCGGGCTTGCGCGGGGCGAATCCTTCGAAACAGAAGCGGTCGCACGGCAGGCCGGACAGCGCGAGCGCCGTGGTCACCGCGGACGGGCCGGGGAGACAGGTCACCGGCACTTCCGCCTCGACACACGCCGCGACCAGGCGGAACCCGGGATCCGAGACGCTCGGCATCCCGGCGTCGGTCACCAGCACCACCGTTTCGCCCGACCGGAGCGATTCGAGCAGTTTCGGCAGGCGGGCGGTCTCGACGTCCTCGTAGAAGCTGACCACGCGGCCGACCGGCGAAACGTCGAGAGCGGCGGTGAGGGTGCGCAGACGCCGGGTGTCCTCCGCGGCGATCACATCGGCCGTCGCGAGGGCCTTGGAAAGGCGTGGCGAAGCGTCGCGGACGTCTCCGAGCGGGGTGGCTGCCAGCACGAGGCGTCCTTCGGTCATTCCCGAAGGTTAACCGGTTCACGGATCCGGACACCGAGTTCACTCTTCCGCCCGTAGGATCATGCCCCGTGACCGCGCTGCTGACCCGTGACGACGAGAGCATGCGGCCTGATCCGGTCGACGCGCTCCGGCCACCGAGCGACCGGGAGGCCACCCTCCTCGGCCGCGGCATGCCGACCGATCGGCTCCGCGGCTGGATCGTCACGCTGGTGCTGACGCTCATCGGCGGCATCGTCCGGATCCAGAACCTGGGAACGCCCACGGACAAGGGCACCCCCGTCTTCGACGAGAAGCACTACGTCCCGCAGGCGTGGCAGATGCTGCGCAACGGCGGTTACGAAGACAACTACGGCTACGAACTCATCGTGCACCCGCCGCTGGCCAAGCACCTCATCGCGATCGGCGAGTGGCTGTTCGGCTACAACGCCTGGGGCTGGCGGATCATGCCCGCGCTGGCGGGCACGCTGATCGTCTTCCTCACCATCCGGATCGCCCGGCGGCTCACCCGCTCGACCTTGCTCGGCGCGGTCGCCGGAATCCTGATCATCAGCGACGGCGTGCTGCACCTGCAGTCGCGGATGGGCATGCTCGACATCTTCATCGCCGTGTTCGTGCTCGCCGCGTTCGCCTGCGTGCTGTGCGACCGCGACCAGGTGCGGCAGCGGCTGGCCGCGGCCGTCCGCGAAGGCTGGATCAACGAGTCGCGGTTCGGGCCGAAGCTCGGTTTCCGGTGGTGGCGGTTCGCCGGCGGCCTGATGATCGGGCTGACCTTCGGCGTCAAGTGGTCGGCGCTGTACTACATCGCGGCGTTCGGGCTGCTCACCGTTTTCTTCGACGTCGCCGCGCGCCGCGCCGCGGGCGTGCAGCGGCCGTGGGTCGGCACGCTGCGCCGCGACGTGCTGCCCGCGCTATGGGCGATCGTCGTCATCCCGATCCTGGTGTACCTCGCCTGCTACTGGGCCTGGTTCGCGAGCGAGACCGCGACCGACCGCAACTACGTGGCGATCAAGGACATCGACCCCGGCTTCTGGGCCTGGATGCCGCCTGCCCTGCGGTCGCTCGGCGACTACTCGATGAACGTCCTCGACTTCCACGCGAACCTGGTCACGCCCAAGGACAAACCGCATCCGTGGGAATCGAAGCCGTGGACCTGGCCGATGGGACTGCGGCCGATGCTCTACGCGTACGAGGGCGGCACCGAGGCGACCGGCTGTGGCGAGTCGACCTGCGTGCGGGCGACGATGCTGATCGGGACGCCGGCGATGTGGTGGCTCGCGCTGCCGATGCTGGGCTGGAGCATGTGGCGGTCGGTCTTCCGCGCGGATTGGCGCTACGCCGCCGTGCTCGTCGGCTACTTCGCCGGGTTCCTGCCCTGGTTCACCAACCTCGACCGCCAGATGTACTACTTCTACGCGACTCCGCTGGCGCCGTTCCTGGTGCTCGGGTTGACGTTGATCCTCGGCCAGATCCTCGGCAGCGCGAAACGCGGGTTCGAACGGCGGGGCACCGGCCTGCTCGTCGTCGCGCTCTACGTGGGTCTCGTCGTGGCCAATTTCGCCTGGCTCTGGCCGATCCTCAACGGCAACGCGATCACGAACGAGCACTGGAACGCCGAGTTGTGGCTTCCGTCCTGGAAATGACCACCATCGGTTGACCCAAGACCCAGCGAGGCCGCTGAAAGCGATTTAGACTCCCGTCCGAATTGAGGACTACTGGGGGTCATCATGTCTCGTTGGCCGTATTTCGTGGCCATCGCTCTTCTGCTCACCGGATGCTCCAGCGCCGTCGACGGCAAGGCCTTCCGCGCAGGTTCGGCACCGGGCGCGAGCGAATCGAAGTATCCGAAGTACCAGCCGCCCGCCGACGGATCGGGTTTCAGCGATCAGGTGCTCGATCAGCCGCTGGCCCTGCCTTCCAAACAGGGTGAGGAAGGGTGCGATTGGCTGGATTCGATCAAACCCGACCTGCAGCCGCTCGGCCTGATCAGCACCAAGGGAGCGCTCAGCGGCTGCCAGTTCGTGTTCCCCGGCAACAAGGGCGCGCAGGTGCACGCCTACAACCCGTACAGCTGGATCACGCAGGACGCCCCGGTGATGGAACCGGTGGAGATCGCCGGGATCAAGGGCCGGACCTATGCCTTCGACCCGGAACCGGCGACCTTCTGCTCGGTCAACATGGACGTCCGCGCCTACGCCTCGATCGCCGTCGACGCCTATGACGTCAACAGCGACGAAGCGGGAGTGCGCGCCGAACACTGTGAACTGGCGAAGAAGGTCGCCGAAGTGGTGTTGAAGAAGTTCGTTCCGCTCGCGGGCGGCAAGCCGGCACCGAGCACTGTTCAGGAGCCGCCGCCGGAGGTGCTGCGGGACGCCGACCCGTGTGAGGTCGTCAAGTTCACCCACGCGAATTACGCGGGCGTCAACGGGGGCCGTGAAGGCGCTCAGAATGGCGAAAGCCCGGTCGGACGGACCTGTACCCACGAAGTCGCCTACGCGAAGGTCGTCGGGATGTACACGACCGGCACCGGCGGTCTCGAAGCCGTACCGCCGAAACCGGGCGCGGACGTGCGAAGCGGGAAGTTCGGCACGTTGAAGGCCAGGTACGAGCAGACCGAGGAGACCTGTGCCGTGAGCGTTCAGCTCACCAACGGCCAGGTGGTGCAGGTCGACTTCATCGGCAAGAAGAAGGAAGCGATGAGCCGGACCTGCGTATCCGCCCAACTCATCCTGTCCGTGTCGATACTCGCTTTGATCAACGGTGTCAGCTGATTTTTCGATTCAAGTGTGACACTTGGCCGATAGTTGTTACTATCCCCTGGTCAGTAGCAGTTCGACAGGGGGCACCATGACGATCCGACCGCTCGGAGTGGCCTGTGCGGCCGCGGCGCTGTTCTTGATCGCGGGCTGCGAAGAGCAGACACCGGGCACCGCGGCACCGCAGCCTTCGGCCATTCCGAGCACTTCGGTGGCGCCGAGCAGCAGCTCAAGCGCGGCTACGTCGACTACACGTCCTAGTGCGACAGTTCCTTCGGCGAGCGCCGGGACGGTCACCAAACCCGCCACCGGCGGCGCGGTGGCGCACACCCCGGAAGGGGCCGCGACGGTGATGGAGGAATATCACCACGCGTTGGGCGACAAGGACCTCGACACCGTTTGCCGTATCACCGCGCCGGCGTTCGACGGCGGGATGAAGGAGTGCCGCAGCCTCACCCCGATCCAGTTCGAGATGTTCACGCCCGCGGATTTGAAGAATCTGAAAGTCACCCGGGTCGACCGATCGAAGGTGAAGAGCCAGGGGCCCGACCAGGTGATCGTCCCGCCCGACGCGATCGCACCTAAGGCGACGATCATGGACGGCGACCCCAAGATCTTCACCATGGGGTGGCGCGGGGGGACCTGGGTCATCATCAAGTGAGGGAGCAAGGGACCTTTGCTAGCGTTCGTTAGTGCACTAACTAACGCTAGCAAAGGTCCCTTGCTCTCTTTTCGCAGGTCAGCGCGGGTGGCGCTGGGGCTGCGGCTGCCGCGGGGGCTGGGACTGAGGCTGTTGCGGGCGACGGGGGACGATCTGCGTCACCGGGCCGTCCGGCGACTTGCCCGCCCTGGCCAGCCAGCCTTCGACGTCGCGCCGCACGGCGGCGAGTGTCGGACGGCGACGAGGCTCCTGGTCCAGCGACGCGATGAGGATCCGGGCGTGCGCGCTGCGGTTCGGCAGCTTCGACACCGGTTCGGCGCGGGCGGCGGCCATCAGCGCGGCCATCGGGGTCTCGCGCGTGCCGCGCGGCGGCTGGCCCGATAGCGCGTAGCTGACCGTCGCCGCGAGCTGCCAGGCGTCCGACGCCGGGCTCGCCGGGGAACCCATCGCCTGCTCGGGGGCGACGAAGTCCGGCGTACCGATCATCATCCCGGTCGCGGTCATCTTCGAGTCGCCCTGGCTGCGGGCGATCCCGAAGTCGATGAGATGGGCGAGGCCGTTGCGGTCGAGGATGATGTTCGACGGCTTGAGGTCGCGGTGCAGCACACCCTTCTCGTGCGCCGCGGCGAGCGCGCCCGCCATGGTCGACCAGAGCCGTCCGGCCGCGATGTCGTCGAGCGGGCCCTGCGAGTCGACGATTTCGGCCAGCGACCTGCCTTCGAGGTATTCCATCACCAGCGCGAGCCCGTCGGGCTCTTCGACGAGGTCGTACACGCGGACACAGTTGGGGTGGTTCACGACGGCCAGCGCACGGGCCTCGCGCTGCATCCGCTCCTCGGTGTCACGGTCCGGCGCGTGCGCGATCTTCAGCGCGACAGTGCGGTTGAGCTGCGTGTCGATCGCTTCCCAGACGGTGCCGAAACCACCGTGGCCGAGTCGCCGGACACGCTTGTAGCGGCTGCCGCCGGAGTTACGGGACCCCGGCGGTGCCGGGACCGGACCCGGCACCGCGGCCAGTGCCGGCGGCTCGGGCGCCTGCGCCAGTGCCGTCGCCGGGTACTGCTTGGCAGGCGGCGGGGGCGGCAACTGCTGCTGCGGCTTCGGGGCGGGCGGCTCCGGGCGGTACGGCTCGACCTGGGGCCGGGGCTGCGGATCCGGCCGGTTGATCACCGACCAGGCAGGCGGGCCGACCAGCGCGACCGGGATCAGGCCCAGCACGCTGAACGGCAGGAACCCGAGCCAGAAGTGCACGGCGGTGTTCGCGCCCATGCCGACACTCGCCAGCACCATCAGCACGAACGGGATCCAGAAGAACCGCGAAGGCCACTTCGGGCCGCGACGGAACGCGGTGCGTGCCTGCAGCATCACGAACAGCAGCGCCAGCGCGGGCAATCCGACCAGCAGGATCAGGTAGAAGACGTAACCCAGCTGCATCCCGTTCGGATAGAACAGGACCTCGTAGACGTTCTGGCCGCGGCCGAGATATTCGCTCTGCTTGCCGATCAGCGGGCTGTAGTCGGTGTTGAACGTCGACAGGTCGCTGCCGGAGAAGCCGGACGCACCGCCCGACTTCGACGAGGCCGCCTCCTGATAGGTCTGCGAAACACCGGTCGCCAGCAGCCATGGCAGCAGGAAGACGGCGACCACGCCGATCCCGCCGAAAATGGACAGGGTCACCACGTCGTAGCGGTTGCCGGTGCCTTTGCGGATGATCGCGACGACCATCGCCCCCAGTGCGGGCAGCAGCGCGACCAGCGCTCCCGCGGTGCTCGTCGCCCACACCCAGTCCCCAGGCCAGATGCCCGGTCCGAACAGGCCGTGCGCGAACGAGAGCAGCGCGCTCGCTAGTCCCATGGACCCTGCTCCCCTCGCCAGTCAAGGCCGTTTCCGGCCGGTTTTTCCCTAGTTCAGCTTAGGACGCTCGACGCACTTACCGGGTTGCCGGGTTGTCGCGGGCGTCTCCGCGCCGTTACCACCAGGCATCGGCGGAGCCGAAAGTCCATGATGGGTTCCGTACCCGAGCGCGAAGGAGCATTCGATGTACGCCGAGTCGTACCAGCGGAGCCTCGAAGACCCGGAGGGTTTCTGGCTCGAAGCCGCACGGGCGATCGACTGGACCCGTCCGCCGACGCAGGCCCTCGACGCGTCGAAAGCGCCCTTCTACCGCTGGTTCCCGGACGGGGAGCTGAACACGGCGTTCAACGCGCTCGACCGGCACGTGCGAGACGGCCGCGGCGAGCGGACCGCGCTGATCTGGGATTCCCCGGTCACCGATTCGGTCCGCTGGTTCACCTACGCGGAATTGCTGGCCGACGTCGCCCGGTTCGCCGGCGCGCTCGCCTCGCTGGGCGTCGGCAAGGGTGATCGCGTCATCATCTACATGCCGATGGTGCCCGAAGCCGCGATCGCGATGCTCGCCTGTGCGCGGCTCGGCGCGGTGCACTCGGTGGTATTCGGCGGCTTCGCGCCCAAGGAGCTGGCGGCGCGGATCGAGGACGCGAAGCCCAAGGTCATCGTGGCGGCTTCGTGCGGGATCGAACCGACGCGGGTCGTGGAGTACAAGCCGATCATCGACGAGGCGCTCGCGGGAACGGCGCACCAGCCGGACAAGGTCGTCGTGCTGCAGCGAGAACGGTCCCGCGCCGAACTCGGCGAACGCGACGCCGACTGGGACGAACTGGTCGCGGAGGCGGCACCGGCCGATCCGGTACCGGTCGCGGCGACCGATCCGCTGTACATCCTGTACACCTCGGGGACCACGGGGAAACCGAAGGGCGTCGTGCGCGACAACGGCGGGCACGCGGTCGCCTTGGCCTGGTCGATGGGCGCCATCTACGACATCCACCCCGGTGACGTGTGGTGGACGGCGTCCGACGTCGGCTGGGTCGTCGGCCATTCCTACATCGTGTACGCGCCTTTGCTCATCGGCGCGACGTCACTGATGTACGAGGGCAAACCGATCGGAACCCCGGACGCGGGCGCTTTCTGGCGGGTCATCGCCGACCACGGAGTGAAGGCGCTGTTCACCGCGCCGACGGCGTTGCGCGCGATCAAGAAGGTCGATCCGGACGCGACCGAAGTGAAGAAATACCAGCTCGGCGAGTTCAAGACGTTGTTCATGGCGGGTGAACGACTCGATCCGGAGACCTATCACTGGGCACACGAGAAGCTCGGTGTTCCGGTGATCGACCACTGGTGGCAGACCGAGACCGGCTGGCCGATCGCGGCGAATCCGCGGGGGCTGAAGCCGATGCCGGTCAAACCCGGTTCCGCGACGAAACCGGTGCCGGGCTGGGACGTGCGGATCCTGGACCAGTCGGGCGAGCCGCTCCCGACGGGGAAGGAAGGCGCGATCGCCATCAAGCTGCCCCTGCCGCCGGGTTCGCTGCCGACACTTTGGGAGGACGACGAGCGGTATCGAGAGGCGTATCTTTCGCGGTATGACGGCTACTACCTGACGGGTGACTCCGGGTACGTCGACGAAGACGGCTACCTGTTCGTCATGGGCCGCACCGACGACGTCATCAACGTCGCGGGACACCGCCTTTCGACCGGTTCGATGGAAGCCGTGCTCGCCTCGCATCCCGCCGTGGCCGAATGCGCGGTGATCGGCGTCCGCGACCAGCTCAAGGGGCAGCTGCCGCGCGGCTTCGTGGTGCTGAAGTCGGGTGTCGAGGCCGACGCCGAAACGCTCAAGTCCGAATTGGTCGCGCTGGTGCGGCGCGACATCGGCCCGGTCGCCGCGTTCCGTGACGTGTCCATTGTGGACGCGCTGCCGAAGACACGATCCGGCAAGATCCTGCGGAAGACCATGCGGGGCATCGCTGATGGCCGCGACGAACAGGTGCCTTCGACGATCGAAGACGCGAGCGTTCTCGACGCGCTGAAAGCGGTGCTACGCGGCGAGTGAACCGGTGACCGGTACGTCGTCGTAGTCCGATCGGGTGTTGTCGCGTATGCCCTATTGGTCTATACCTCTAGGAGAAGAGAGTCTCCAGTTACCCGACCGGAGGTGCTCCATGAGTAAACGCGTGTCCAGAACCGTGCTCGGCGTGGCCGTCCTGAGTCTCGCGACTTTCGGGCTGCCCGCGACCGCGAGCGCGGACCCCGCGCCGGCACAGCGCGCGAAGGCCGAACGGACCGTCGCCGACGTCGTCCCCGCGCCGGTCGAAGCGAAACCCGATCCCCGCGCCGACTTCCGGCTCAGCCCCGCGACCGTCATCCGCACCGACCGCGACGGCGAACAGGTCGCCGATTACCTGGCCGGGCTGCTCCGGCCCGCGACCGGCTACCGGCTGCCCGTCGTCAGCGGTCACCGCGGCGGCGGTCCCGCCATCTCGCTCGAAACCGGCCACGCGGGCGGCAGGGTCGGCACCGAGGGCTACCAGCTCAAGGTCTCCCCCGGCGGCGTGACACTGAAGGCGAACACCGACAAGGGCCTCTTCCTCGGCGTGCAGACGTTGCGCCAGCTGCTTCCGTCGGCGATCGACGCGAAGACCGTCCAGCACCGCTCCTGGGTGATCTCGGGCGGCACCGTGCTCGACTATCCGCGTTTCGGTTACCGCGGCGCGATGCTCGACGTCGCCCGGCACTTCTTCACCCCGGCACAGGTCAAGCTCTACATCGACCAGATCGCGCAGTACAAGATCAACACCCTTCATCTGCACCTGAGCGACGACCAGGGCTGGCGGATCGAGATCAAGAGCTGGCCGAAGCTGGCGACCGTTGGCGGGCAGACCGCCGTCGGCGGCGCACCCGGCGGGTACTACACCCAGGAGCAGTACAAGGACCTCGTGCGCTACGCGGCTTCGCGGCACATCACGATCGTTCCCGAGATCGACATGCCGGGGCACACCAACGCGGCCCAGCACTCCTACGCCGAACTGAACTGCGACGGCGTGGCGGTGCCGCCGCGTACGGACACCGAAGTCGGCTACAGCTCGCTGTGCATCAACAAGGACATCACCTACAAGTTCGTCGACGACGTCCTTCGCGAACTGTCCGCGATCACTCCGGGGAAGTACCTCAACATCGGGGGCGACGAGGCGCACGCGACCACCCCGGCGGATTACCAGACCTTCGCCAAGAAGGTTCAGCCGATCGTCGCGAAGTACGGCAAGCAGATCACCGGCTGGCACGACATCGCCAAGACGACCCCGCCGGTTTCGGCCATCCCGCAGTACTGGGGGACGACCGGCACCGACGCCCCCGTCGCAGCGGCCGCGCAGCGGGGCAACAAGATCCTCATGTCGCCTGCCAACAAGGCGTACCTGGACATGAAGTACAACCCGCAGACGAGGCTCGGCCTGGACTGGGCCGGGTTGATCGAGGTCAAGACCGGCTACGACTGGGATCCGGCCACGTATCTGCAGGGCGTGACCGAGCAGAACGTCGCCGGGGTCGAGGCGCCGCTGTGGTCGGAAACGCTCGTCACCAGTGACGACATCGAGTTCATGGCGTTCCCGAGGCTGCCGGGTTACGCCGAGATCGGCTGGTCACCGAAGGCTTCCCGGACCTGGGACGCCTATCGGCTCCGGCTGGCGAAGCAGAGCCCGCGGTGGGTTCAGCAGGGGATCGACTTCTACCGGTCCGCTCAGGTCGACTGGAAGTAGCGCCTCACGAATGCCATGAAAGGTCCTTTCCTGGCAAATTTTGCCAGGAAAGGACCTTTCATGGCGCGGCCGCGGCGTCGAGACGGGCGGTGATGGCGGCCCGCGCCAGCGCGTACGGCTCCTTGCCGCCGAACATGACCGAGTCCGCGTTCGCGGCCCGGCCGAGGGCGTTCAGCTCGAAGGCCAGCCTGTCCACGTCGACGGATTCGCGGAGATCCCCGGCCTTCCGTGCTTCGACGACGGTGGACCGGATGAACTTGGCGAAGGCGCGGGTCGCCTTCGCGACCGCGTCGTGGACTCGCCCGGTCCGCGCGTCGAACTCGGCGCCGGTGTTGAAGAAGAAGCAGCCGCCGGGGAACACCCGGCGTTCCGAGTAGTCCAGCCAGTTCGCGCACAGCGCGCGCAGCCGCGCGATCCCCTGCTCGACCTCCAGCGTCGGGTCGACGACGTTCTCCGCGAAGATCGCGCTCGCCGTCTCGATCGCCGCGAGCTGCAGTTCCTCCTTGGAACCGAACAACGCGAACACCCCGGATTTGCTCAGTTCCAGCTCGGTGGCGAGCCTGCCGAGCGACAACCCGTCGAGCCCTTCGACCGACGCGATGTCGACGGCGCGCCGCAGGACGATCCGCCTCGTCGCGTCGCCGCGGGCCACCCGGCCGTCAACCGGCATCCCGATCCTCCCGCCGCCGTTTCGCCGATTCCAGGCCGTCACGGTACTGCCGGGAGAGCGCCGATGCGGCGAGGACCCGATCCAGCAGCGTCCAGTACGCGGCCCGGCGATCGTCGTCCAGCTGGGCGACGTTGGTGAACGACGCGACGTAGATTTCGGCGATCGTCGGATTCACCGGATCGCGTTCTTCGAGCGTCATGCGCCCCGAAGTCGGGACTTCGCCCGTCCGGAGAACGCGCAGGTACCAGCCGCTGCGGCCGGAATCGATCATCGCCGGGATGACGTCCTTGCGCCCGGTCTTCATCGCGAGCTTGAAACACGGTGTCCGCGGTTGCGAGACCTGGACCAGCGCGTCTCCCCAAGCCCAGACATCGCCGACGCGTACGTCGTACTCGTCGGCGCCCGTCACCGACGCGTTCTCCCCGAAATCACCCGCGACCACCGGGAAGCCTTGCTCGGACCACGCCGCGTAGTGCGTGGCCGGATAGACGTAAACCGCCTTGTCGACGCCGCCGTGGACGGTGCGATCCGCCTGATCGTCGCCGGCCAAATTGATCTCGCCGAGTTTCACCGAGGGCGTCTCCACGCGTGCTTTCGCGATGGCGCTGTACACCGGACTGTCGCGCTTCGTCCCCAGCACGGACGGCCGCCCTACGAAGACCTCGTTCACTTCGAGAGTGCTCACCCTCTAGAAGATAGCACGATCGTTCGTATATTTTGAATCCATGGACTTTCTGGCACTGACGACCCGGGCACATCACGCCACCCGAACCACGATCGCCGGAATCGGCGCCGACGACTGGGACCGTTCGACCCCCTGCGCCGAGTGGACCGTCCGCGACATCGTGGAACACCTGATCGACAACAACGAGCGGGCCGCCGCGCGGGCGGCGGACCGTCCCCGCACGACCCGCTCGACGACAGTCGACAACCTCGCCACGGCCTACGAAGAAAGCTCCGCCGAGTTCCTCGCCGCCTTCGACGACCAGGCTCTGAAGAAGACCTTCGACTTCGGCAAATTCGGCCCGCTGCCCGGCAAGAACGTCCTGGCCGTACTCTTCGCCGACACGCTCGTCCACGACTGGGACCTCAACACCGCGCTCGGCCGCGAACACCGCTGGGACGACGAACTCGCGACGGTCGCGCTGAACGTGGCGAGCCGCTTCCCCGACGGCACGCCGGTGCGCGGGCCCGGCGCCGCCTTCGACCACGCTGTCGAGGCACCGCCTGGCGCCGGCACCGGCGACCGGCTCATCGCGTTGCTCGGCCGTTCGTTTCCGTCGATGCCCTCGAACAAGGGGACGTCACCGGGCCTTCTCTGACCGCTGGGACTGGCGGCCGCGATCAGGCTGGGCGGCGGCTTTGGCGGCCAGCTCGATCTGGTCGCGGCGGGTTTTCCAGAAGGCCTCGTCGCGCTGCTGGGTGGAGTAGTCGGTGCCCGTCCCGGTCGAGCCGTCCAAGTGTTCGCGCAGGATGTCGGCGTGTCCGGCGTGCCGGCTCGTCTCGGTGAGGTTGTGGACCAGGATGGCGAACAGCGTCACCTGAGGACGCGGCCACCAAGGCACATGACCAGGCGAGTCAAGGGCTAGCGCCGCGATCGTCGCGTCGGAGTGCTCCCAGACCCGTCGGTAGCGGCCGACGATCTCCTCGCGCGTCTCGTGCTCGGTGGCCCACATGTCGGCACCTCGTTGCCCGACGTCGTCCCATCGGGGCAGGGGCTCGGGAAACGGCCGGTCGAAGACCTCGCCGAAGTACCGGGACTCCCAGAGCGACAAGTGCTTGACCAACCCGAGAAGGTTGGTCCCGGTCCGGGTCAGGGGACGGCGGATCTCGTACTCCCCCAGCCCCTCGAGCTTCCACAGCATTACCTCGCGGACCTCTCGCAGATCGCTGTGCAAGTACTCTTTCGCGGCTTCATCGAGCATGACGTCAGTCTCCTCTCCGGTGAGCCTTGCGGGCGAAGGCGCCTGGTGGCCGATGCCTCGGGTTCCCAATGTCGCGTTGGGGACGCTGAGCGTCTCACCCGCGACATTGGGGACAGCGTTCTCGGTATCCGCGGCTAGTCCGGGAGAAGCAAAGTTCGAGCGGAACCGAGCGCCAGCCTGCCACGCACCGAGTAGACAGCGTCTACACGAGTTTGATAGACAGTGTCTACAAGGTGAACTCGCGGTTACGGAGATCTGGATGGGCTACCAACGTTTCGTCGCGCTCGGCGACAGCTGCGCCGAAGGGCTGGCCGACCCCCATCCGGCGGGCGGGTACTACCGCGGCTGGGCCGACTTCGTCGCGGGACGCCTCGCCGAGGACGAGCCCGGATTCCGCTACGCCAACCTCGCGGTCCGTGGCCGCAGGCTCGACCAGATCCACGCCGAACAGACCCCGGCGGCGAGCAGGCTTCAGCCGGATCTGATCGCACTGTTCGGCGGCGGGAACGACGTGATGAGCCGCGGCTGGGACGCGCGGACGGTCGCCCGCCGCGTCGACACGGCCATTCGTGCCTGCACCGAGATCGCGCCCACCGTCGTCACGTTCACCCTCAGCGACATTTCCCACCGCATGCCGATGGGCTATCGCATGCGCCCGCGTCTCACCGCGTTGAACGACGCCGTCCGCGAGGCGTCCGTCAGTTACGGCGCGACGCTCGTCGACCTCTGGCCGGATCACGCCGCGCACGATTCCCGCTACTTCGGCCCGGATCGGCTGCACCTGTCCGAGCAGGGTCACCGGCGTCTGGCCGGTCACGTGCTCGGCAAGCTCGGCGTCGCGCACGACCCGTCATGGCTCGACCCGCTCCCCGGTCCGGCCGGGCGTCCCGGTTTGCGGGCGGACCTGCGCTGGGTGACCAGGGAGGTGCTCCCGGTCGCGGTCAGCCGGTTCCGCAACCGGCTCATCGGCCGCCAGCCGGGCGACGGTTTCCTGCCAAAGCGCCCCGATCTCCTTCCCGTCCTCGAGGAGAGCCTGCCGTGGGCGCCCGAACCCGCCTGATCGACACCGCGGCGAACCTGCTGGCCGAAGAAGGCGTCGGAGCCGTGACGCTGCGCGGGATCGCGAAGGCGGCCGGCGTCTCGCACGGGGCGCCGTTGCGTCACTTCACCGGCCGCGCCGCCCTGCTCTCGGCCGTCGCCACCCGCGGCTACACCGAGCTGCTCGACCGCGGCAGCGGTCTGCCGGACGCGACGCCGCGAGAACGGCTCATCGCGGCCTGCCACGGCTATCTCGACTTCGCGCTGGCCAATCCGGCGATGTTCGAGCTGATGTTCCGCCGCGACCTCATCGATCCGGCCGATCCCGAACTCACGCGGGTGAGCAGCGCGGTGTTCGACTTCTTCGCCGCGTTGGTCGCCGACGTCCAGCACGACGACTGGCATCCAGCCACCGATCCGCGGTTGCTCGCGTCCTCGCTGTGGGCGTCACTGCACGGTCTCGCCCAGCTGTGGCTCTGGGGCGGACTGGCCGGCGCCAGTTTCGCGCCGTCACCGGAGATCGCGCTGGCAGTCACCCTCGACGCCTACCTCGGCTGAAACCGCCACCGACATGCCACCCCCTTGCCGGGATCCGAACATCTGGTCGAATATTGTCGGACCCCTCTCCTAGATTGATCCACTCCAACCCAATCAGGAAGGGGGGCCATGCCCGACCATGACACGCTGCTCGCACGCGTCCGGAAACTTCTCGCCAAGGCGGAGGACCCGGCGGTCACCGAAGCCGAAGCAGAGTCGTACAACACCAAGGCCGCCGAACTGATCGCCCGCTACGGCATCGATCAGGCGCTGCTGGCCGCTTCCGGGGCGACGGCCGACGAGATCACCCAGGTCTTGATCCCGATCGACAACCCGTACAGCCGGGACAAGGCGGGACTGCTCACGAACATCGCCCATCCGCTGCGCTGCCGGGCCCTGCTGCACCGGCTCGGCCAATCCGTCACCGGGGTGACCGTCTTCGGTTTCCGCTCGGATTTGGAGCGGGTCGAGCTGCTGTACACGAGCCTGTTGCTGCAGGCGACCACCCAGCTGACCAGGGTCCGCCCGGAGAACCGGGTGTTCGCGGGCGAATCGCTGGCCGCGTACCGGCGCACCTGGCTGCACGGGTTCTCCGGCGCGGTCTACGAACGGCTCCGCAACAGCGAGGACACCGCGGCGCGCACCCACACCGCCACCGCGGGCCATCGCTCCGCCGAACTGGTGATCCAGGACCGGACGACGATGGTCAAGCAGGCATACGACGAGCGATACGGCGACCTGCGCTCGGCACCGCCGAGGCGGCTGTCCGGCAGCGGCTACCTCGACGGGCATTCCGCCGGCGAGCGCGCCAACCTCAACACCACCGGCATCACCGGACGCCGCCGCGCGCTGCCGGTACGTTAGCCCGCACCGCACTCGCTCTCCCCATTCGTGAAACGGCCACGGCACAAACGAAAGCCGTACCCGAAAACCACCTCGTGAGAAGCACTCGTCCTCGGCTTTACTGAGGACATGATCGTGATCGAAGACCTGTCCACCCGGCCCGAGTTGCGCGAGCCCGCGCTCCGCCTCGGCGGTGTCGGCGGTGAATTCCTCCAGCACGACCAGACAGGTTCGCTGGCGAAGTCGTCCCATCTGGCCGCGCGCTGGCCGGAGTACTTCCTCGTCCTGCTGGAAGACGACGTCCCAGTGGCGAGAGCGGCCGCCGTCCCGGTCGGATTCCCGACGGCCGAACGCCCGGAACTGCCGGACCACGGCTGGGACGCCGCCCTGATCTGGGCCGCGGAAGACCTGATGAGCACCCGTGAGACGAATACGCTGATCGCACTCGAAGTGATGGTCGAGCCAGGCCGCCGCGGTGGCGGCCTGGCCACGAAAGCGTTGGAAGCGTTGAAAGAACGCGCCTCGGCGACGGGGATGCGCAAACTCGTCGTGCCGGTCCGCCCGGCCGGGAAGGAGAATGAACCAGGACTGTCCTTTGAGGACTATGTCGCCCGCCGTCGTCCCGACGGGCTGCCCGAGGATCCATGGCTTCGCACGCACGAGCGGCTCGGCGCCCGGTTCGTGAAGGTGGCGCCGTTCGCGATGACGGTGACGGGCACCTTCGCGCAGTGGAAGGCGTGGACCGGCGTCGAGCTCCGGGACGGTCTCACGACCGTGCCGGGCGGGATCGCACCGGTACTCGCCTCCTCGGCGCTGGACCTCGGCGTCTACGTGGAGCCGAACGTCTGGCTGGAGCACCTGGTAACCGGAGCGAGCACCTGCTAGGTTTCTTTGGCATGTGCAGGAGCGCGGTATGAACGCCACCGGACCGACCGGCGACGAGCTGCTGCGACTGCTGGGGACCCTGGCGAATCCGCACCGGCTGCGGATCGTCGCGGCGCTCCGCGCGGAGCGCGCGTACGTGAGTCAGCTGGCGCGGGAGCTCGGCATCAGCCGGGCGCTCATGCAGCTCCACCTGCGCAAACTGGAGGCGGCCGGGCTCGTGTCGGCCACCCTCGAGCTGTCGGAGGACGGGAAGGCGATGAAGTTCTACGAGGTGAAACCGTTCCTGGTCGAGCTGAGCCCGGACGCCATCGCCGCCGCGGCGCCGACGCTGAGTACATCGACAGCAGGCACATCGACACCGAATACATCGACAACGGACGAGGGCGACCAGGGGGAACGACCGTGAAGTGGCATCAGTGGCAGGAGGTCGCCGGACTCGTCGGCATCTTCGTGTTCCTCACCGTGGTGATCACGGTGGTCGTCTGGCAGTTCGGCGCGACCGTCCGGGCCAGGGGCGCGCTCGCGCGGGAACAGGAATACCGCAGGCTCGCCGAAAAAGCCGTCCAGACGCAGGCAGAGACCGAACGCAAACTCACCGAACTCGACGGACGCCTCGCCGATCTCCAGAAGACCGTGGGCTCGGTCGAGCGGGTCCTCAAGGAGGTCGACTGACCACCCGTATCCCGGCTTGAAAGACCCTGGGCCGCCGAGCGGCAACTCGACGGCCCAGGAAAGAAGAAGCAAAAACCTCGCCCGAGGCATCTCACTCCTTCACGCAAAGGACTGTAGTTCATGCTGCCCGAAACCCCCTCGCGCGCACCGGTGACCGAACGGGTCGCCGCCTGGTCCCTCCGGCACCGCGCACTCACCCTCGTCGGTTGGGTCGCGCTGGTGCTGCTCGCCCTGCTGTCGGGAACGCTGCTGGACGGTGAAAGCCGTCGCAGCACCGATCCCGGCGAATCCGGCCGCGCACAGACCGCCTTGAACGCCCAAAGCACCTTCGATCCCTTACGCGAGAACATCCTCGTCGAGGCAAAGGACCCCGGTTCTCCACCGTTCGCCGCCAACGAGGACCTCCGGCAGGCGACCGAAGACCTGGTCACCACGCTCACCCGGTCCGGCGCCGTCACCGACGTCCGGTCCCCGCTGGCCACCGACAGCGCGGAACGGGTCTCGGGTGATGGCAGGTCCGGTCTCGTCGGCTTTTCGATCGCGGGCGAGGAGAAGGACATCCGCCCGAACTTCGAGACCGCGACCGCGCGGGTCGACCAGGTCGCGGCCCGGCATCACTCGGTCCGCCTGAGCCTGTCCGGCGATCTCAGTCTCTCGTCCGTGGTCGACAAGGGTATCCGGGAAGACGTCAAGCGGTCGGAATTCCTTTCCCTGCCGATGACGCTGGTGATCCTGCTGATCGTGTTCGGCGCGCTGGTCGCCGCGTCGGTCCCGTTGCTGCTGGCGGGGACGAGTGTCGCGGCGACGTTCGGATTCCTTTCCGTCGTCGACGATTTCACCCCGATCAACAGCGCGACGACGGTGATCACCCTCCTCATCGGGATGGCGGTCGGTGTCGACTACTCGCTGTTCTTCCTCAGGCGGCAACGAGAAGAACGCGCGCGGGGGCACTCCGTCGACGACGCGATCCGGATCTCGGCGAGGACGTCCGGCCATGTCGTGGTCGTCTCCGGCGTCACGGTCGTCCTGTGTGTGAGCGGGCTGGCGCTCACCGGACTCGACAACTTCACCGGCCTCGCGATCAGTACGGCGTTCGTGGTCGGCTTGGCCGTGCTCGGCGCGGTCACCGTCCTGCCCGCACTGCTTTCCCTGCTGGGCGGCAAGGTCGACCGCGGCCGGATTCCGTGGCTGGGCAAGCGGCGCACGGCCGCGGAAAGCTCGCGGTTCTGGTCCGCGACAGCACGGGCGGTCACCCGGCGACCGGCGTTGTGGGGCGGGCTCGCGACCGCATTGCTGATCCTGCTCACGCTGCCCGCGCTCGGCATGCGTCTGCAGGACCCGACACCCGCGGAGAGCCTGCCTCGATCGACGGCGACCATCGACGCCGCCATCCGTACCCAGGAAGCCTTTCCCGGGGTGGTCTATCCCGCGACGGTGGTGCTGACGGCCGAGAACGGCGGCCCGGTGGACAGTCCGGCGCTGCGGTCGGCGATCACGGAACTCGACCGGCGGATCGGCGAAACCGGTGGGGTGCTGAACAAACCGCTCGCGATCGGCACCGCCGGGAACGCGGTGGTCGTCCGGGTTCCGCTGTCCGGAGCGGGCCGGGACGCGACGTCCGATGCCGCGCTGGCGAAGCTGCGCACCGAGTTGCTTCCCGCGACGATCGGCAAGGTGGACGGTGTCGAGTTCGCCGTATCCGGCCGGACGGCGAACGCCCGTGACTTCGCCGACCGGGGCATCGAGCGGATGCCGCTGGTCCTCGGATTCGTGTTGCTGGCGGCGTTCGTGTTGCTACTGCTGGCTTTCCGTTCCGTAGCGGTGTCACTCGTGTCGCTCGTGCTCAACCTGCTGTCGATCGGCGCGGCCTACGGCGTGCTCACCTGGATCTTCCAGGACGGGCATTTAGCGTCCCTGCTGGGTTTCACCCCGTACGGCGGGGTCGTCGGGTGGTTACCGATGTTCATGTTCGTCCTGCTGCTCGGGTTGAGCATGGACTACCACATCTTCATCCTCAGCCGGATCCGTGAACACCGGGCCGACGGCGCCGTCGCCGCGATCGTCCGCGGTACCGGCAGCAGCGCGGGGGTGGTCAGCGGTGCGGCGGTGATCATGGTCGGGGTGTTCAGCGTCTTCATCACGCTGAGCGCGATCGAGTACAAGATGATGGGCGTCGGGATGGCGGTCGCCGTACTGATCGACGCCACCCTCGTCCGAGGGGTGCTGCTGCCCGCGTTCCTCGCGCTGCTGGGAGATCGGGGCTGGCGGCCCGGCCGTAAATCCGTGGTACCCGAGCGTGTACCGGAACTATCGTCGCCGAATGCCTGACGCGCTCTTCGCCCATGCCCGGCTCGCTCCGATCTACGACGCCTTCGACGGCGCTCGCGACGACCTCGACCACTACCTCGCCATCATCGGCGAACTCGGGGCGAAGAGAGTGCTCGACGCCGGCTGCGGCACCGGCTGCCTTGCCGTTCTCCTGGCCGGACGCGGGATCGAGGTCGTGGGGGTCGATCCGGCCGAAGCGTCACTCGAGATCGCGAAGGCCAAAGACCCGGAAGGAAGGATCACCTGGATCCACGGTGACGCGAAAGCCGCTGGTGAGGTGGGTGCCGATCTCGCCGTGATGACCGGGAACGTGGCTCAGGTCTTCCTGACCGACGCCGAATGGGACCGGGCTCTCGAAGGTATCCACACCGCGCTGACGCCGGGCGGGTACCTGGTGTTCGAGATCCGGCGCCCTGACCGCCGGGCGTGGGAGGACTGGAGCGCCGACACCGCGCACGAAATCATCGACGTCCCGGGCGTCGGCGAAGTCGAGCAGTGGCGCGAGGTCACCGAAGTGGACCTCCCGTTCGTCTCGTTCCGGTACAGCTACCGGTTCTCCGACGGAGAGGTCGTCACCTCGGATTCGACCCTGTGGTTCCGCGAGCGCGAAGATCTGGAGGCGCTGCTGAGCGAACACGGCTTCCGCGTCCTGGACGTCCGGGACGCCCCGGATCGTCCAGGACGCGAATACGTGTTCATCGCTCAGCGAACGGCCTGATTCGCCCGTCTCCCGGGTATCGTGTGAGCCCACGGCCTGAGGAGTTGATCGTGGCGAAGTCCCTTGCGCTGTTCGTTCACGGACTCTTTTCCACCGAGGCGGCTTGGAACGCGATGCGGGGGCTCGTCTCCGCCGACACCGAGTTGGTGAAGGACTACGACTTCGACACCTTCGGCTATTCCTCACCGAAACTGCGGGTGAACCCGGCTCGCCGGATTCCGGACTTCACGGTTCTCGCGGATCGCCTCGCCGGTGTTCTCGAGAGCAAGCACGGTAAATACGAACGCGTCGTCCTGGTCGCGCACAGCCAGGGCGGGCTGATCGTGCTCCGGTTCCTGATGCGGCAACTGGCCGAAGGCAAGGGCCGTCGGCTCGCCCGGATCCGGCGGATCGTGCTGTTCGCCTGCCCCAACAACGGATCCGAGTTCATGCTGACGCTGCGGCGCTCACTGCTCGGTTGGCACACCCAGGAGCGGGAACTGCGCCCGCTCGCCGAATCCGTGGTCGAGACTCAACGCAGGGTGCTCGCCGACGTCGTCTACGCGCCGTATCTCGACGACCGCCGATGCCCGATCCCGGTCGTCTGCTACGCCGGTGACACGGACAACATCGTCTGGGCATCGTCCGCGAAAAGCGTGTTCCCGGAAGTCGGTGTGCTGCAAGGAGATCACTCCACGATCATCCAACCGGACGGCCCGTCCCACCCGTCGTTCCTGGTACTGCGCGACGCACTGATCACCGCGCTCACGGAGCCGATGCCGTCGCCCCGGAAACAGCACAGCGGCATGGCCTCGTCGGAAAGCGACGACTACCACTCCGAAATGACGCTGCACGGGCCGGTCATGGTCGACATCGAAGGCGGCTCGGGGAAGCCCGTCCCCATCGCCGTCCGGTCCGGTCCGGTGGACCAGATCGCAGGTGTGGACATCGTGTGCACCTCCGAGAACATCTACATGCAGATGGCGATGACCTTCAAACCGTCGGTTTCGGGCAGATTGCGCCGCGCGGCCGCGAAACGGGGGCCCGCCGGTGAGATTCTCGAAGACACCGCCGCGGCCGAACTCGACGACTGGATGCGGAAGAACGGCCGATTCGGCCTGCCCGTCGAACCGGGGACGGTGGCCGCCACGTCGTCGGGCGCCCTGATCCGCCGTGGCGTCCAGCGGATCTACCACGCCGCGATCGGGATCCCCGTCCTCGGCACCGACCGCTTCGAGGTGAACCCTCTCTCCGTCGCGCAGGCCGTGCACAATGTCTTCGAACTCGCCCGGCACGAGCGCGACGACGAAGGCCTGCGGCTGCGATCGGTGCTGCTTCCGCTGTTCGGCGCCGGGCTGGGCGGCCTGGACCCCGCTATCTGCTTCGAGTGGATGTGGCGCGCCCTGCGGCAGGAACTGCGTGAAGACGACGCGTGGGAAGTACACATCTCGACCTGGACGAAGACCGAGACCGAGACGATCCTCGCCGCCGTCCAATCCCACGCCAGGGAGCCCGGCGGGCTCCCCTGATTCAGAGGATTTCGCCGTCCGGAATGGTTTTGGGGCCGACGATCTTGACCTCGCCCCGGAGCACCACGTCCTTCCCGAACGTGACGTCCCCTTCCACGACGAGGCTCGTGCACTCCTTCAGCGACGGCGCTTGCGGGATCCGGGCGTCGAAGTCCCGCAGCAGCTTGAAATGCTCCTTGCCCAGCGACACCACGGGCGGACTCGTGGTGAATTCCGGGACCATCTCGCCGCTGGGGGCCAGTACGTAGGCGTCCGAGCGGACGACGAGCAGGTCGTCGGTGGTCTTGACCGGCGCGAACCGGGTCCGCGGGATCTCGATGGCCCGCGCGCCCTCGACCGAGGCCACCGCCGCGCCCATCGCCGTTTCGAGCTGGATGACCGGCGTGCTGCCGGCATCGGTCGGGTCGACGGTCTTGCGGTTCACGATGAGCGGAAGTTCCGGCGCGGCCGGGTCCGCGTCCTGCAACTCCTTCAGCCGTTCCAGGTCGAACCAGATGTTGTTCGTGTTGAAGTAGCGCCACTTGGCCACGTCGCCGAACGAATCGTCGCCCTCGGGCACCTGAGCGGATTCGCGCAGCACGATCCGTCCGTCACGCCGGGCCAGGTGCCCGCCCTTGCGGTCGGCCGGGGTACCGAGAACGGTCTCCATCGCGAAGGGGATGCCCTGCTCGGCGAGCCAAGCCGCGATCCTGGCGTCCGGCACCGCGCCGAGGTTGTCCGCGTTGGAGACGAAGCACCACTTGATGCCCTCGGCCAGCAGCAGGTCACGCATGCCGCTCACGGCCAGCGCGATGTAGATGTCGCCGTGGCCCGGCGGGCACCACTCGAGTTCCGGGTTGGCAGGCCAGTCGACCGGCTGCAGGTCCGCCGCGGCGATCTTCGGCTCGCGACCCTGCAGGAAGTCGGCCGGGATGACGTCGTCGGCCAGGTCGGGGTATTTTTTCAACAGCTCGAGCGAGGGCTCGCGGGTGCCTGCCGAGTTCATCAGTACCAGCGGTAGCCGGGCATTGTAGGTCTTACGCGTCGAAAGCACCTGCATCGCGATGACGTCGAGGAACGTTTTCCCCGGTTTGATTTCGAGCAGCGATTTCGGGCCGGTGAGCCCCATACTGGTGCCGAGGCCGCCGTTCAGCTTGAGTACCGCTGTCCGGTCCAGTGCGTATCGCGCGACATCGGCATCCGGCTCAGGCAGATCCACCAGCCTGCTGATGTCCTCGAGCGGCTGGAGTTCCGAACCCGGCATTTCACCGGCGCCGTCTTCGGCCAGTTGTTCCAGGCGCCGTCGCAGTGCCGCCAGCTCCATGGCGTGCGCTCCCGAGGAACGCATTTTCGACAGCGTTTTGGTGAAACGATCAGGCATGCTCACGCGACCTTTCTGCAACACTGCTCAAGACGTTAGTGTATCCGATAGGGTCGCGGCGCACGCCCGGCCCACCGCGGTGAGGACCGCGACTGAGGCAGAGGCGGCAAGGATGTCGGCAGATCCTCTTGGCGGACCACTCGATCTCACCTCGAAGCTTTACCAGGAATTCGCGCACCGGCAAGTTTCCCAAGCGGCGAACGGCGTGCAACCCGCCGCACCGCTGGTGGTGGAGCTGGACCCCACCTCGTTCTGCGATCTCGCCTGCCCCGAATGCATCAGCGGACAGCTTCTGAACAACGGCAGATTCTCCAGCGAGCGGCTGACCGGGCTCGCCGCCGAACTCGTCGAAGCGGGCGTCCGGGCGGTGATCCTCATCGGCGGCGGCGAACCGCTGCTGCATTCGGCGATCGGGAAGGTACTCACCATCCTGCACGACGGCGGGATAAGTGTCGGCATCACCACCAACGGCACCACCATTCACCGGCATATCGACGTACTGGCCGAGCGAGCGAACTGGACGAGGGTTTCGGTCGACGCGGCGACCCCGGAAACCTACGGCCGGTTCCGGCCTGGACGCGGCGGCCGGAACCGGTTCGCCGAAGTCGTGCGGAATATGGAAATGCTCGCTTCCCGGAAAAGCGGGAAACTCGGCTATTCGTTCCTCGTCATGGGACGGAAAGCCGAAGACGGATCTTTGCGGGAAACCAACGCACACGAGATAGCCGAAGCCGCCGAACTCGCCGAACGGATCGGCTGCGACTACTTCGAGGTGAAACCCGAATACGATCTGGAGCATTTCATTCTCGGCCAGGACCGGCGCCTGCTGGAAGTCCTTTCCGAACAGCTCACCCGCGTCCGGGAACTGGACCACGACGGCTTCAAGGTGCTGAGCACGTCCACGCTCGGCGCGGTCGGGGGCGGGACCGCCGTCGAGGTGAAGGACTACACCGCCTGCCCGGTCGCCGATCTTCGCACGCTGATCACCACCTCCGGCGCCTACTTCTGCCCCTATCACCGCGGTAATCCCGCGGCGCGGTACGGGGATCCCGCGACCGAGTCGTTCGCCGGGATGTGGAACGGTGAACGCCGCCGCCGGGTGCGCGAGGGTGTCCGGCCCGACGAGCACTGCCGCTTCCACTGCATCCGCCATCGCTCGAACCTCGCCCTGTTCCGGTTGCGCGACGAGCCCATCGAACCTGTCCCCGATTACGACCCCTTCCTGTGACGGAGTTGCGATTGTGCGTACGACGACCCCGCTGATCTCCCGCGCGGCCGACGGGAAGGAGACCGTCAAACCCGACGGCACCGCGGTCCGCTATCACCTGTTCCCCGAATACGAGATCCATTGGAACGAACTCCCCGACGGCGTCACGCAGCAATGGCACCACCACGACACGATCGAGGAGACGGTCTACGTCGTCGCCGGCCGCATGCTGTTGCACTGGCGGGAGGACGGCCGCGAGTACACGGAAGAACTCGGCGCCGGCGATGTCGCGCGACTGGGTACCGCGCCGCACACCTGGGAGAACAACTCCGGCGATCCGGTGCGGTTCATCGTCTTCAAGCTGGTACTGGACGGCGTGGACAAGCGGGAGATCTTCAGAAATGACAAACAGCTCGACTGAGCCGGAATCACCGAGATCGGCGCCTGCCCGGATCTGTCTCGCCGGCGAAGATCTGGACTGGCTCGGCGGATCGTCTCTCCAGGCGGCGATCGATCTCCGGATCCGGTGCGCGCTCACCCTGGCCCCTCGTCCCACCTCCTTCGAGATCCTCGCCTCGGGCACGCTCACCGGCCGGGCCGTGTCCGCCGACGTCTGGACACCGGCCGACGCGGCCTGGGCCGAACTCGCCCGGCTGGCCGTGAGCTTCCACCATGACCGTGACGACGACCGGTGGCCGAGCGGGCTGGCGATCGTCTCGGCGATTCCGCCAGGGGCGGGGCTGGCGAGCAGCGCGGCCCTGTGCGTCGCGACGCTGGCGATCTCCGCGGGCCGGACCGTCGCCGGCGAGTCGATTGAGGCCGGCCTGGTCGTGGAACGAGAACTGGCGGGCCGGGACGTCGGCCCGATGGACTACGTGCCCTGCGCGGCGGGTGGTGTCGTACGGGTCTTCTGCCACGGAGGGCGGATCGAATCGGTCGGACACCTGGGGTGGCCGAGCGACCTGGCGATCGTCGTGGTGGACACCCGGCGGACCCGGGACACCAGCGAGGTCATCCGGTGGAAGCGGGCGCGAAGCCAGGCCGGGGACCCGGCGATCGCGGCCTATGTCCGCCGGACCAAGGAAGTCGTCGAGACGCTGTGCGCGCTCCTCGAAGACGACACGCCGGATCCGATCTCGATAGGCGAAGCGCTCGACGCGGCGCAGAGCACGCTTCGGGACGACATGGGTGTCAGTGACGACGTGACCGACGGCTGCATAGAAGCATTGAGGAGACACGGCGCGCTGGGCGCGAAGATCACTGGAACCGGGAAAGGTGGCTGTGTCTTCGGAGTCTTCCCCGAGGACACAGCCGCGAGCGCCATGGGCGCACTGCTCGCCGAAGGGTTCGCGGCGACCTTGACGAAGGTCTCGAAGGCCGGGGTGCTGCCGGGCTAACGCACCGGCCGCGGAGCCACCCCTTGGCCCGGGGTCAGCACTCCGGTCATCCGGACGTCATGCGGTTCCGCGGGCAACCGATGGACGAGTTCGGTGTCCCGGACGACGGCGATCAGCGCGGCGTCCGGCGCGGCGAAGGAGAGCGACCGGTCGTAGTACCCGGCGCCCCGGCCGAGCCGGACGCCTTCGTCGTCGACGGCGAGCGCGGGGATCAGGACCACATCGGCCGTTCCCAGCGTGTCGGGACCGAGCCGGCGTCCGGTCGGTTCGAGCAGCCCCCGGAGCCGGCCCGGCCCGAGGCTCGACGGGCCTTCGTAGACGGCCCATCCGAGCGGCCCCGGCTCGTCGGGGACGACCGGCAGCAGCACCCGTTTACCCTGGTCGCGAAGTTGATCAAGGAGCGCCGCCGAACCCGGTTCGGTCGCGAACGGGACGTACGCGCACACGACCGCGCCTGGCAGCAGGACGGCCGCGGCGGCCAGCGAAACCGCCTCACTCGCCCGGTCCTCCGGCACCAGCGAACGCCGTTCGGCGGTTATGCGGGAACGCCACTCCGCCTTGCTCAGGTGTTCATTGCCGGGCTTGCCCACGTGGTCAGGTTAGGCTTCACGCCTATGACAGGCGCAGCGACCACCCCGGCGGCACGGACCACGAGGAGCTTGCCCGATCGGGCGATTTCCACGGCTTCGGACCGCATCACTCCTGGTAACGGTGGTGAACTTCAGTTCACCGACGGGCCTTCATCGCGTGCCTGGTCGAACGAACGGATCGAGATCCCCCAGTCATGACGGAGCCCATCGCCGAAGTGGCGGAGACCGAAGACGCGGGACAGTTCCGTTCCGTCGAGGAGCAGATCGCGCTGACCCTGGACGCCGCGGTACGCCCGCGACCGGTCCGGGTCGCCATCTCCGAGGCCCAAGGCCTCCTGTGCGCGGAAGAGGTCGTCGCCGAACACGCGCTGCCCGGTTTCGACCAGGCCGCCGTCGACGGTTACGCCGTGCGAAGCGTCGACGTCCGCACCGCCGGCCAGGAGCCGGTGCAGCTGCCGGTGGTCGGCGAGATCGCCGCCGGTTCACGTCAGCCGCGGCGGCTGCAACCCGGCCAGGCCGTGCGCGTCGACACCGGCGCGCCGCTGCCCACCCTCGCCGACGCCGTCGTCCCGACCGCCTACACCGACGGTCACCAGGCCAAGGTCACCGTGCACAAGTCGGTGCCGTCCGCCGGTTACGTACGCCGGACCGGCGAGGACGTGCAGATCGGCGACGTCGCCGTGCGCAAGGGCGACACCATCGGCTCGGCCCAGGTCGGCCTGCTCGCCGCCGTCGGCCGCGCCAAGGTACTGGTCTATCCACGACCGCGGGTTTCGATCGTGTCCGTCGGCGACGAGCTGGTCGACATCGACCGCACCCCGTCGGTCGGTCAGGTCTACGACGTCAACTCCTACGCGCTGTCCGCGGCCGCGCGGGACGCGGGCGCCGAGGTGAGCCGCGTCGGCATCGTCCCCGGTGATCCGAAGCGGCTGCGCGAGATCGTCGAGGGCCGGCTGCTCATGTCGGAGATCGTCGTCGTCGCGGGTGGTGCCGGCGGGAGCGCGGGCGACGAGGTGCACGCGGCGCTGTCCGACCTCGGCAACATCGACATGACCCGCGTCGCCATGCACCCCGGCTCGGTACAGGGTTTCGGCAGGCTGGGCCCCGATTCGGTGCCGACGTTCCTGATCCCCGGCAATCCGATGAGCGCGCTGGTCGTGTTCGAGGTCCTGGTCCGTCCGCTCATCCGCGCCGCGCGCGGCACCCGCAACCCGCACCGCCGGATCGTCGGCGCGCGGCTGCTCTCCCCGATCACCTCGACCAAGGGACGCAAGGGTTTCCTGCGCGGGCAACTGCTGCGGGATGAGGGCAACGGTGAATACCTGGTGCAGCCACTCGGCACTTCCGGCGCGCACCTGCTCGCGTCGCTCGCCGAGGCGAACTGCCTGATCAACATCGACGAGGATCTCACCGAGGTCGCGGCGGGCGAGCAGGTCAAGGTGACCTTCCTGGCCCAGAGAGCGTAATGGGCGCACCGATTTCCGGCGTCGCCTATCCGATCGAAAGCAGGCATCCCGGCTGGCCCGCGAAACTCGGGCCGCTCCGGGTACCGGCCGGGACCCTCGCCGTCCGGCCGGTCCGGCTGCGGGACGCCGGCGAGTGGAGCCGCGTCCGGCTGCGGGACCGCGAGCATCTCGAGAAATGGGAACCGACCGGCATCGGACCGTGGCCGGAGCGCAACGCGTTCTGGTCATGGCCGTCGCAGTGGCTGGCTTTGCGCGGCCTCGCCCGGCGCGGGCAGTGCCTCCCGTTCACCATCACGGTAGATGGACGCTTCGCCGGACAGATCACTGTGGGTAACGTCATCCGGGCCTCGCTCCGGTCCGCTTGGATCGGTTACTGGGTGTCATCGGACATCGTCCGCGGCGGCGTCGCGACCGGCGCCGTCGCCCTCGTCACCGACCACGCCTTCGACTTCGGCGGACTGCACCGGCTCGAGGCGACCGTCCGTCCCGAAAACACCCCCAGCCTGCGGGTTCTCACCAAAGCCGGATACCGGCAAGAGGGTCTTTTCGAGCGCTATCTCGACGTCGCGGGCGGCTGGCGGGACCACTTCTGCTACGCCGTCACCAAGGAAGAAACCGGTGACGGACTGGTTTCCCGGCTCGTCGCGAAGGGCCTCGCGGAGCGGGTTTGACCCCATCACCGGGTCGTTCCGGTGACCGCGTTACCACAAACTGTGAGATTCACCTAATTTGGTGATGCATTTTCCGTGATCGAAACCGGCGAGTCTGCGCGGCGTGTGTGACTGTTGTGGCTAGCGTGACTACAGCAGTGGATCGGGGGAGGTGACGGGAGATGCCCAGTTCGGTGATCATCGTCGCGCTCGCAGCGGCATGGCTCGTCGTTCTCGTGCCCATGGTCGCCCGCAAGCGCCAGCAGGTCGCACGGACGGCGGACTCGGCCCTCGCGGCGCGAGTCGTGCGGAGCGGGAGCACACGCCACGAGGGACCGGAGGAGTTCGCCATGGCGGAGAACACGGAACCATCGGTAGAAGACGACCTGGCCGAACTCGAGGCGGAACTCGACGCCGACCTCGAAGACGAGGAGCCGGAAGCCGAACCGCTTCCCCAGCCCTCGCGCGGCCCCCGCACCGAAAGAGAACGCCAAAGCGCGGGCTACCGGCCCGGCAGGGGCGGGTTCGACCCCGAGGCGGCCGACATCGCCGCACGCGCCAAGTACGCGTTCCGGCAACGGGTCGTCATCGCCCTGCTGGTACTCGTGGTCACCACCGCGGCCGTCGCCGGCTTCCTGACGCCGATGGTCTGGTGGGCCAACGGTGTCGTCGACGCCGTCCTCATCGGCTACCTCGCCTACCTGCGCCGCCAGGTGCGCATCGAGAACGAGATCCGGCAACGCCGCCTCGCCCGCTACAACAACACCCGCGCCCCGCGCCGCCCGGCGAGCGCCGACGACGAAACCCACGAGTCCCACGAGTCCCACGAGGACGTCGAGGTCGTCGCCGCCGAACGCCCGGACGTCGTGGAACGCAAACCGTCCCCGATGTCCCGTATCCGGCGCCAAGCCGTCGTCGTCGACCTCGACGACGAGGACCCGGCCTTCCACGAGCTCGACGAGCCCGGGACCAGGCCATTCCGCCGGGCCGCCGGAGAGTGACCCCCCGTTTTCGGAGCTCCATGAGCCACTGATAGGCTCATGGAGCTCCAAACGAGGGGCAAGCTTCACCAGGGGCTGTAGCGCAGTTGGTAGCGCGTCTCGTTCGCATCGAGAAGGTCAGGGGTTCGATTCCCCTCAGCTCCACCCCAGAGGGCTTACTAGAACAGGGGCCCAATTCGATGCCTGCAAGTAGGGCATGAACCTCATACAAGCCGAAAGGCCCGCTTCGATCATCGGAAGCGGGCCTTTCGGCTTGTATCGTCCTATCGGCCCCGTTTGGGTCAGGCTTGTCTAGTACTCCAGCCGGACTTCGTGATGTCGCTGGTGGGCTGCCTGGAAACAGGTGCGGCCACCAGTTGATCATGGTCGGTTGTGTGGACTAACCCTGATCGGCTGGTGGCCGCGGGCCCTAGCGTAAACCCTGACCGATGGCGTGTGATGTTCGAGGAGTTGATCAGCCGGATCTCCGGCCGGTTCACCCGCGTCGAACCCCGCAGGAGAGCGCGGGCGTTGCTGCTGGGGCTGCTGTCGGACCTGCCCGCCAAGAATTGCTGGACGATGTCCGAACACGTCGGTGAGGACACCCCCGATGGGATGCAACACCTGCTGCGTAAGGCGGTCTGGGACGCGGACAAGGTCCGTGACGACCTGCGCGACTACGTCACCGAACACCTCGGCGACACCGGCGCCGTGCTGGTCGTCGACGAAACCGGTGACCTCAAGAAAGGCGTCCACACCGTCGGGGTGCAACGCCACTACACCAGCACCGCGGGGCGCATCGAGAACGCTCAGGTCGCGGTCTACCTCACCTACGCCACCGACGCCGGGCACGCGTTCATCGACCGGGCCCTCTACCTCCCGAAATCCTGGACCACCGACCCCGGCCGCCGCGCAGGCGCAGGAATCCCTGAAGACACCGCGTTCGCGACGAAACCGGCGCTGGCGACCACGATGATCGGGCGCGCTCTCGACGCCGGTGTCCGCGCACAGTGGGTCGCCGGGGATGAGGTTTACGGAGCCGACCCCAGCCTGCGCAAGAACCTGGAAAAGCGCGGTGTCGGCTACGTTCTCGCCATCGGCCGCGACCGCCGGGTCAGCACTCCAGCGGGCATGCTGCGCGCTGACGATGTCGCCGCGAGGCTGCCTGAGCACGTCTGGCAACGCCTCTCCGCCGGCGCTGGGGCAAAAGGGAATCGCTGAGCTGGCGTTCTACCGCTGCTACTACTCACCTCAACCCGTTCCGCTGCGGATCCTGGTTCAGGTCGCGGGCCGCAAATGGACAGTCGAGGAGTCGTTCCAGACCGGCAAAGGCCTCACCGGGCTTGACCAGCACCAGGTCCGACGCCGGACCTCCTGACACCGTTGGACGGTCATGGCGATGCTCGCCCACGCCTTCCTCGCCGTTGTCGCATCCATCGAACGAAACCCCGAACCAGCAACTGCCGGATGGATCTCCTTGACCTGCAACGAAATCCACCACCTGTTCACCACCCTGATCAGCCGACCAGTACTCGATATCGCACACCGGATCCGCTGCTCAACATGGCGCAGACACCACCAATACCGCGCCCAACAAGGCCACTACCAGCGACAATCAACCCGCGAACCATGACAGCAACGTGCTTGGCGTTGTCAACATCCCCGTTCGCCACCGCGGCCTTCACCTTGTCGCCGGTCACATCGAGCGACATGAGCTGCTTGTCGGCCTTGGGCTTGCCGTCCGGCCCGAGCACGATGCCGTCGATCTTGCCCAGGGCGGCCAGCCGCTCGTCGAGCCTGGCGAGCTGCTCCTGGTACTTGTGCACGCTGGGGACATCCCGGCTCAAATCTGTCGGCGCGTGGCGCATGAGTTCGGTGCGCTCGTCGAGCAGCTTCTGCTTCTCATCCGCCAGGAGCGCGATGTTCGCCGTGCTCCGTGCCCATGCCGCCACACCGTCGCGGTTCCCGACCAGCCCCGGATGGTCCTTCACAAGCCGCTCTTGCTGCTGTTTCGACAGGGAATCCCACCAGGCGGCGTTGGCCGCTGGGCCTGCGTCAACGGGTGGCGGAGCAGGGATCGACAAGGAGCCAAGGGCCTCGCCGGCGTTCCCGGCTGCGGCCAGGCTGGTGCCCTCGCCACTGGCGTCGATGGTGTGCCCGTTGATCGCCGGATCGAGCACCGCGCAGAAGTCGTTGTCGACGTCCTCGGCCGAGAGCAGCGTCTGCTTGACGCGCTCGCCCAGCTCCGAGGCCACGACTTTGCGCTCCCGCTCAACGTCTTCGCGCTGGTCTTCCGGGATGTCGGGCGGCAGGCCGTGGTCGGTGATCACGCCGTCGTCCCCGATGGAGAAGTTGTGCGCCTTGGCCAGGCCCTCGGCTTCCTTGAAGCCGGCCAGCACACCGGTGGCCGCATCCGTCACGTCGCCGCTAGCTCGTCGAATGGCCGCGATCTCGGCCGCCCACTCCTTACCTTCTTCGATCAGGCGCTTCGATGCTCCGGCTGCCGCAGTGGCCGCGGTACCGGACCAGCCGCTCGGCATAGCGGCGTCCTCGAAGTCTTCGGAGCAGGCAAGCAGCTGCAAGTACTTGCCGTTAAGCGCGGCGGACATGTCGGAAAGCACGGCCGGATTCCAGCGTCGAAGATCGCCCCAGGACACCATCAGCTGGCCTTCGGCCCGCCGTGGGCGACAGTGACATGCAGGTCTTGCTGGGCGGCCGCCTCGTTGGCGCGGTAGTTCGCCACGGCCTTCCCCAAATCGCCGGAGTACGCCTCCCAGGCTCCGGCCCAGCGCTGGCCCTTACCCGACCAGGCGGACTTCAACGCGGCCAGTTTGCCTGCCGCGCGGGTACCGGGAAGTCCGGCGTCGCCTTCTGGAACGACGCCGGCGGTGTCGAGCCCGCGGGCATCATCGACCAACCGCCCTGCGGCCTTGCTGGCCTCATCGATCTCTCGAGTACAGCTTCATACCCAGCCATCTGCCACACCCTCCCAAGGTGACGCGTGTGCTGTTCCCGTGACCCTACGACGACAGTCGGTCACCTGTGAACCACATCGGCCCAGGTCGGGGAGGGCTACTCACGGTTGGGTGAGTAGATCTACTCAAGCGGCGGAGGGGATGCTCGATGCCTACGCCCTATGAAGCAACGAGGGTGCTAGCGTCACAACCAAGTACATCGAGCCCAATGCCGTTAAGTTACCGTTTGTCGATTCCTGTATCTGGCTTTGAATTTGATGCGTGTCGTAGCGTCGGAAATGCTTGGCGATGATTTAATCCC
>NZ_JBVKAE010000018.1:0-182216 GCF_055598845.1 Amycolatopsis sp. NPDC039088
AGGGACCCAGAGTCCCTCAAGGAGTCCTTCACGGACCCAGCGCTACCCGGCTCACCCGCCGTAGGTAACCAAAACACCGTCGGCCAGAACGACACAAAACACTCACGACCCCCACGCAGACACCGGACATTTGAGACTCCCGTTCCCTAAGGGCCTAGCGGCCCTGCAGCGGCGGCAGGCGCAACGCCCTGGCGAGTTCCTCGAGTTCGCGGTGCACCGGCTCGTTCAGCGGGACACCCAGCGCCTGGCACTGTTCGAGGTACTGCGCCTCGCGCCAGCCGGGATAGCGGACCGGCGTCCCGCCCTCCCAGCCGAGCAGGCTCCCGAACAACGCGCTCGCGGCCTTGTAGAAACCATCGGCGCTGCGAAGCGTCGTCGGCGCGATGGCCATCACCATCAGTCCGGTGTCGTGGTCGTGATCGCCGACGCCGGACAACACCCCGGCGAAGATCTCGACCAGCAGGGCGAATCCGGCGACGGCGGCGCTGTCTACGTCCGCCAGCGTGTCCAGATCGAGGACGAATTCGGGATACGCGCCGGCGGGGGCGGCCATGCCGAGCGGATTCGCGGCCGTCCCGCGCTCCCCGCCCGCCGCCATGACGAGACCGATCATGGTGTGCGGCAACGCCCTCGCGGCATGGTGCCCGGCGCGGCCGAACGGACCGACGCCGCGGACCGACATGAGCCCGACGCCGTACCGGCCGGCCCTGGTCACCGCCCGGTCCATCGCGTCGCCGACGGCCCACAGTCCCGGCGCGCGGCGATAGTCGATCAGGGCGGCGGCGCCGCGGTCGGCGATCATCAGCGGTTCGGCCCTCGGCCGCACCATGCCGTTCGTCAGCATCGGCAGATGCAGCCGGGTCAGCTCGGCGACCCCGGTCTCCGGGGTGCCGGTGAGGTCGCCGTGGCACAGCGCCTCGGCGGCCATGCGGGCACGCGACCACGGCAGGTCGTGGGCGGTGAAGACCTCGGTGACGAGGTCGATCAGTGCGTCGATCGGGACGCGTTGCCAGACCTGTTCCGGTATCGGTGAGGGTTCGGCGGGTTCGGGGATCGGCTCGACGGGGGCACGGCGTAGCGAACGGGGTCTGAGGGGCACTCCGCCGAGAGTGCCCAAGCACGTTTTTCGGCGTCAACGAACCGGGGCAGCTTCTAACCGACTGTGTGATCGAAGCGCCCGGAAGCGTCGGTGGCCGGACGTACGATCGGGGCATGTGCCGGAACATCACCACGCTTCGAGGCCTGGAGCCGGCGGCGACGCCGGAAGAGATCGAGGCCGCCGCCCGCCAATACGTGCGCAAGGTGACCGGGGTGCAAAGCCTCTCGGACGCCACGCGCGAACCGTTCGAGGCCGCCGTCGCCGAGGTCACCCGGATCACCGAACGGCTGCTCTCCGAACTGCCCGCACGCCGTCAGCCGCCGCCGACGGTGCCGCCGTTGCGCCGTCCGGAGGTCCAGGCGCGCATCGCCGCGAAAGCCGCGAAGAGTCAGGCCTCCTGAACCGCGCTCGGGCGGTTACGGTGTGTCGGTGACATATCCGCAGGATCCCTACGGTCAGCAGCAGCAGCCTTACGGGCAGCCGTACCAGCAGCCGGGTTACGGATACGGTCCGCCGATGCCGCCGCAGGAACAGGGCCTGGCGACCGCGGCGCTGATCGTGTCGATCGCCAGCCTGGTCGTCTGCAGCGGGCTGCCGTCGCCGATCGGCGTCATCATGGGGCATATCGCGCACTCCAAGGCCAAACGCGGTGAAGCGGGCGGGCAGGGGATGGCGCTCGCGGCGATCATCATCGGCTACATCGGCGTCGCCCTCCTCGTGCTGATCCTGGCGGGCGTCATCTTCGTGGGCATCCTGACCGACTGGGACTTCGACTAGATCCGAAGCGTTCCGACACGGAACCGTCGGATATCCTCGACGGCGGTAGCGTGTCCGAGCGGCCGAAGGAACATGTCTTGAAAACATGCGAGGGCTCTGTCCTCCGTGGGTTCGAATCCCACCGCTACCGCCAGTCTTGAAAAGCGCCCCAGGCCACGGGCCTGGGGCGCTTTTCGTCACGCGGGCACGAGAGCCCAGACGGTCTCGTCGCTACGGCCGCCCACGAAAGGCCGCTGTTCCAGGAGCGACGCCGTGCCGTTGTCGACCTGCCGCACCGCCAGCTTGCTGGCCCGGTTCACCAGTCCGTAGCGCATGTCGGCACTCCGGAGCAGCTTCCACTGCTGGTCGACGGCCGAACCGCAATGCGTTTGTTCGAGTAGCGCGCCTTCCGCGGTGCTGCCGAAGACCGGCCGGAGGCACTGGCCGCTCCGCTCGTTGACGATCTTCCAGTAGCCGCCGCCCGCGTCGGTGAGCTTCCACTTCTGGCCGTTGTCGTTCTGCCTGGCCACGTTCGTGATCTTCGCCCCGGCCGACGTCGAGCCGTCGACCACGGCCGCGCTGTTGCCGTTGGTGGCGACGGAGAGGTAGTACTTCTTGCCCGCCTTCGGGCCGGGGTCGGCGACGGGGTTCAAGGTCCACTGCTGGTTGGCCGCACCGGTGTAGGGCTGCTGGACCAGCGGGGCCGGATACGCGCCGCCGTCGGTGATCGCGTAGCCCGTCAAATAGTTGAAGATCGCCACACGGCCGTTGCCGAGCGGCTGGAACGCCCACCGCATCCCGTTCTGGCCGTTGCAGTTGTACTGAAGGATCTGCGTGCCGGGTGCCGTCCCGCTCTGGGCGCTGTCGGCGCACAACTGGCTGTTGGCGTTGACGAGCTGGAGACCGGTGTCGTACCCCAGGATCCACTTCTGGCTCAGTGCGTCGTTCCGGGGCCGCTGGCTCAGCTTGACGAGGCCGCCGGTCGACGAACCGACGACGTCGATGGCGTTGCCACTGCTGCCGGTGATGACGTAGGTCTTCCCGCCCTGTGCGTGCCCGTCGTCGTTGTCGGGAGTGTCCTTCTTGATCAGGAAGGCACTGTTGGCGACGTTCCAGTGGGTGGCGAGCCAGCTGCCGGGGGTGGGGGCGGTGCTGAAGTAGTCGTCGTTGCCGCAGTCCAGCAGCCGATCGAAATCGCGCTGTGTGCAGTCGAAGGACTGGGTGTCGCCGTAACACATCAGGTCCCATTCCTGGGAGCAGTGCCCGCCGCCCTGGTAGTGCGGGGCCCCCGGCAGTACCGCGCCGAGCATGTGGCCCAGTTCGTGGGCGGCGGCGTTGACGCCCCAGCAGGGGACGGCGATTTCCGTGTAGTGCCTGCCGTTGTTGAACGCGTTGGCGGGGCCGGGCTGGTCGTCGCTGTCGCCCCAGGTGCCGGCACAGGTGAGGGGGTTGTCGGAGAACAGCATGTAGTCGCGATCGGCGTTGTGGAAGCCGGCTTTGATGGCGAGTTCGCGGATCGCACCGGATTTGTACGTGCCGTCGGGGACCACGAGGCTGCCGACGGCGACCTGGCAGCCCGCGCCGGCGGTCGTCACGTAGCGGAGATGCCTGCTGCCACCCGTCGCCGCGGCGCTGTCGTTGAACGAGTCGTCGATCCCGGACGCGTAGGCACGCAGGGACGGCACGACGGCCGCGTACCGGTCGGGCTGACCGGCCTCTCGGACGTAGACCAGCTCGACGCGCTTGCCGGAGACGCCGTCACCCTCGCAGATCACCGGGTTGGCGGCGATCTGCGCCTGAGCGACGGCGGGAGCGAGCGGGGCCACCGGGGCCGCGCCGGGTGGCAGGGGTCTGCTGTGGTCCTGGCCTGCCGATTCATCGGATGCCACGGCCTCTCCGGTGAGCAAGCCACAGACGAGACCGATGGTCACGAGCAAGCAGGCGGATCGCCATTTCGCCTTGGACAAGGGCTCTTCCTTTCACGATGGAGGAACGCGATAAGGACGCTAGAGGTCGGATGTATAGACCACCAGGCAGAAGGACCGGCAGACTGCCATTACCCTTCCGGCATGCCCAAGTACCTGCTGCTCAAGCACTATCGCGGCGCTCCGGCCTCGGTCAACGACGTGCCGATGGAGCAGTGGACGCCGGAGGAGATCACGGCGCACGTGAAGTACATGGAGGACTTCGGGAAACGGCTCGAACAGACCGGCGAGTTCGTCGAGCACCGTGCGCTCGCCCCGAGCGGGACATGGGTCCGGTACGACGGCGAAGGCCGCCCGCCGGTCACCGACGGCCCTTTCGCCGAAACCAAGGACCTCATCGCCGGCTGGACGATCATCGACGTCGACAGCCATGAGCGCGCGCTCGAACTGGCGGCCGAGTTGTCGGCCGCTCCGGGAGCGGGCGGAAAACCGGTCCAGGAGTGGCTCGAACTGCGTCCGCTCTGGGGCGAACCGCCCGTCATCACGGAGTGACCGCCGAGCTGGACGAGACCCTGTTGCGGGGCCTCACACCGAACGTCCTCGGCATCCTCGTCCGCCGCGGAGCCGACTTCGCGGCGGCCGAGGACGCCGTACAGGAAGCGCTGATCGAGGCCGTCCGCGTCTGGCCAGGCGACCGCCCGAAGGATCCGAAGGGCTGGCTCGTCACCGTCGCCTGGCGCAAGTTCCTCGACATGGCCCGGTCGGACGCCGCCCGGCGCCGTCGCGAGGAGCTCGTCGACGACGAGCCGGAACCCGGACCCGCTCCCGCGGTGGACGACACGCTGCAGCTCTACTTCCTGTGCGCCCACCCGTCGCTGACGCCGTCATCCGCGGTCGCGCTCACGCTGCGCGCCGTCGGCGGGCTGACCACCCGCCAGATCGCGGAGGCCTATCTGGTGCCGGAGGCGACCATGGCGCAGCGCATCAGCCGGGCCAAGCGCACCGTGTCCAGCGTGCGGTTCGACCAGGCAGGCGACGTCGCGACCGTGCTGCGCGTGCTCTACCTGGTCTTCAACGAGGGCTACTCCGGCGACGTCGACCTCGCCGCCGAAGCCATCCGGCTCACGCGTCGGCTCGCGGAGGCGATCGACCATCCCGAGGTGCGCGGGCTGCTCGCCCTCATGCTGCTCCACCACGCCCGGCGTGCCGCCAGGACCACCGCCGACGGCGAGCTGGTGCCGCTCGCCGAACAAGACCGCGGCCGATGGGACACGCGCCTGATCGCCGAGGGCGTGGAGATCCTGCAGGCGGCGCTGGCTCGTGACGAGCTCGGCGAATTCCAGGCGCAGGCCGCCATCGCGGCCCTGCACGCCGACGCTCCCGCCGCCGAGGAGACCGACTGGGTTCAGATCGTCGAGTGGTACGACGAACTCGTCCGCCTGACCGGCAGCCCGGTCGTCCGGCTCAACCGCGCGGTGGCCGTCGGCGAGGCCGATGGGCCGCGGGCCGGCCTGACAGCGCTCGCGGAACTGGACGACTCGCTGCCGCGCTACGCCGCCGTGGCGGCTTACCTCCACGAGCGCGACGGCGACCTGGTCGCTGCGGCACGGCTGTACAGCGAGGCGGTCCAGAAGGCGGCCAACCTCGCCGAGCGCGCCCACCTGACGCGCCAGGTGGCCCGGATCAACGCACTGCTGAAGTGACCTGCCGACATTCAGGGGCAATTCTCACCCACGGTGACTTTCTTCCCTATCCGCGAGACGGCGGGCGGCGGATGGTCGACGCATAAGGGCTGTTCGACGGCTTGAGGGGGCGTCGATGTTCGTCCGGACGCGTGTTCTCACCGTGGTCGCGGTGGCCGTCGCCGTCGCGCTGTCCGCACCGGCCGGTGCGGCGGCGGCCGACGAGTTCACCGTCCGCCTCTCGCCGTCACACGGCGTTCCCGGCACCACGGTCACCGTCACGGTGACCCGTGCGGTGGAACGGTCACCCACGACGTCGACGGGCCTGCCATCCCAGCGGGTGGCCGCAACGCCGCGGTGCGAGGCCGGGTGGGTGGACTTGACCGGGACGACCGGCGACTTCGACTGCCCCGGGTCCGGGAAACTCAAGGTCCCCGCCGAGGCCACGGTCGGACCGCACGAGATCGAGCTCACCTACGACGGTAAGCCGCGCGGAGAAGAAGTGACGTTCACGGTGGACCCGGTCGTCAAACCCTCTCCGCGGTCCAGCACGCCGCCCGATACTCGGTCGACCACCACGCTGGATACGACCACGACTCTCACCACCGACGCGCCGGCCACCCTTTCGCCGCCCGGCGCTTCGGGACCGGGCGGCACCGGGGGCTCGACCGGCGTGCTGATCATCGCCGGTGGCACCGGGCTCCTGCTCGCCGTCGCGGTTTCCCTGCTGGCCGCGGGGTTTCCGAAGCGTTCGGCGCGATGGGTGGCGGGACACGTCAGCTATCGGTCGAACCTGTCGCCGAGGCGGATCGCGCGAGGCGGGACGCGGGCGCGACCTTCGATGTCGGTCCTGCTCCAGGTCCGGGTGGACAAACCCTGGCAACAAA
The DNA here is from genome assembly GCF_055598845.1 of Amycolatopsis sp. NPDC039088. NCBI lineage: Bacteria > Bacillati > Actinomycetota > Actinomycetes > Pseudonocardiales > Pseudonocardiaceae > Amycolatopsis > Amycolatopsis sp. NPDC039088. The sequence goes on from NZ_JBVKAE010000018.1 coordinate 6,350, forward strand.
AGCGAGAACCGGACGAGGAGCCGCCGTCATGATGCCGTCGCGGTTCACTGCCCGCGGTGTCCTCTTCCCGAACGGCGGAGGCACTCAAGCGCTGACGAACGCCTTGACCGAGAGCCGGATCGCGGATGAAGCCGCTCAAACCGTCAAGCGGCTGTCCCCCGGCGGGCGGGCCGAGCTGCTGCGACGGCTCGTGGAGGCCATCGCGGCACAGCTCGAGATCGACGTGGCCCACCTGATCATCGACACGCTGCGGACGTACGGCGAGCTGGCTGCCGCGGCCCGGCGGACCGCGGCCGCGCCGTCGAGTGTCGAGATCGTGCGACTGTTCACGATTCCGGTCCCCTGGTCGACGAACGTCACGATGCAACTGTTCGTGAACTCCTACGCGACGACGTTCTCGCTCGCCCTCGAGATCGAGATCGTCCTCGAGATCGGCGTGGAAGCGGTCGTCCGCGCGGGCCATCTCACGGCCGTGCACGACGGCGGCTGCGCGATCGCGGTCTCCTTGACCGCGAACGAGGTGCTTCTCGCGTCGAACACCACGGAGCTGGATCTCGCCGTCGCCCTTCCGCTCGGGAACGGCATTCCGCTGATCCCCCGGCCACGGCGGCCCGATCAGGGCAGGCGCGGAAGACCGTCGATCTCCGACAGGTGATCCAGCACCCGCTCGAAAGCCTGCCCCAGCACCTGTTGCTCTTCCGGGCTCAGCAAGTCGATCAGGTGCTCCCGGACCCCTTCGACGTGCGTCGGCGCCGCACCCGCGAGCAGTTCCCTGCCGCGTTCGGTCATCTCCGCGACGACGCCGCGTTTGTCCGCCGGATCGCGGGTGCGCCGGATGATCCCCTCGGCCTCCAGCCGGACCATCTGGTGCGAAAGCCTGCTCTTGGTCGAGCCGAGCATGCTCGCCAATTCCGACATCCGCATCCGGTCGTCGGGCTGGAGCGAAAGGCACACGAGGACCTCGTAGTCGGCGAGCGTGACGTCGTGGCGCTCGGCGAGTTCACGGTGCAGGCGCTGTCGCAGCCGCATGGTGGCGACGATGTACGAGCGCCACGCGACCATCTCGGACTCGTTCAGCCAGCGCACATTCTTCTGCTCCACCGCCATCCACGCAGAGTAGATCGTTGATCGCACAAGGCGCAGACCCACCGGTCACTTTTCGGTCGGTGAAAAACCCGGGAGAACATTCGCCCGAAGGAGGGTTACGAAAAGGTTGAGACTCGGCGGGAAAAGGCGCATTCTGCTTGTCAGCGGATGGTCGGGCAAGTATCGGGCGCACCGTAGGAAGGGCGCCGGACCTGCTCCCAGCCGGGAAGGGTTCAGGTGGTGGTATGGCGGGTGATTCTCGCGGTTGACCGCCTGCTGTGTCCCGCGACCGGAACGGCAAAGATCCGGGTCGGTCGCGACTGTGAACAGCGACGAGCGCGGGCATCTGTAGATGCGCTCGACAATTCTCGCGCATTCGGCGTCACTCGTGCCTGTTTCGGGTTCGCGGCCTCTTCGACCGCCTCGGCAGTGCCGGACGCCGGCCCGTTGATCGCGGCCGACCGGTGATCAGAGCAAGACAACCTCGGTAGTTCTGGGTGCGGCCATGGCGAAGTGGCCGCACCCAGGCATATCCGGGCCTCTCCGGTTACGCTTCCCTCGTGCGATTCGACGAAGGCGCGGGCCTGGACACCTCCGAAGTCGAGGACATGCGCGGCGGCGGCGGTGGCGGTATCGGCGGCCGGGTGGCGCTCGGCGGCGGCGGGCTCGGCGTGGTCGGCCTCGTCATCTACTTCCTCATCTCCCAGTTCGGCGGCGTGAGCCTCAACCCGTCCTCCGGCGGGCTCGGCGGTCTGGGCGGCGTGGGTTCCGGGCAGCAAGTGGACAACACGTCGCTGTCGCAGGAGTGCAAGACCGGCGCGGACGCGAACCGGAAGCACGACTGCGCGATCGTCGCCATCATCAACTCGATCCAGGACTACTGGGGAAGCGAGTTCCAGCGGTCCGGGTCGACCTACCGCAAGGCCGTCACGAACTTCTTCAACGGCGGCGTGAACACGGCCTGCGGCAACGCGACGTCGGACGTCGGACCGTTCTACTGCCCCGGCGACTCGGAGGTCTACATCGACCTCGGGTTCTTCAACGAACTCCGCACGAAGTTCGGCGCGGAGGGCGGGCCGTTCGCGGAGGCGTACGTGCTGGCACACGAGTACGGCCACCACGTCCAGAACCTGACCGGCGTCTCCAAGAAGGGCACCGGAAGCGGGCCGACGTCGGGATCGGTGCGGCTCGAACTGCAGGCCGACTGCTACGCCGGTGTCTGGGCGAACCACGCCACGACCACGCCGACCGAGACCGGACGGCCGCTGATCAGCGAGATCAGCCAGCAGGACATCAACTCCGCGCTGGACACGGCTTCGCGCATCGGTGACGACTACATCCAGTCCAAACTCGGCGGCGGCCGGGTCGACGAGTCGCAGTTCAGCCACGGCACGTCGGCGCAGCGGAAGAAGTGGTTCACCACCGGCTTCCAGACCGGCGAGCCCGCGCGGTGCGACACCTTCGCGACCAACAGCCTGGGTTGATTCCTGCCCCCAACGCCATGAAAGGACCTTTCCTTGCGAATTTTGCAAGGAAAGGTCCTTTCATGGCAGCTTGAAGCGACTACGCGGCGACTGTGCCGTGGTGGTCGTCAGCCTGCACCGAAGCCGTCATGCTCCGCTGCGCGGACCGCTCGGCCGCGCGAACGGCGGTCGGCTTCGCGGCCGTGCCACCCGGGACACCGTTGATGTTCTCGGTGCTGATCGCGTACACGCCCAGCGCCCAGGCGACGGCGTCCGAGTTGCGCTCGAGCGCGACGCGGTCGACGTTGCCGAGGTTGTCGCAGGCCTGGTGGTAGCACTTGTCGTAAGGAACGTCGGCGCTACCGCCCCACTTCGCCGCCTGAGCCGCGGTCTTCACGCCTTCGGCGCCGGTGAACAGGCCACCGGCCGGGATGCCGACGGCGATGAACCGGCCATAGTCCGAACGACCGGTGAAGTCCGTGCCCTCGACCGGGACGCCCTTGCCCTTCTCGAGGTAGTCCACGAGGGTCTTCTCGAGCTGCGCGGAACCGTACGGGCCCGCACCCGCGCCGACACCGTCGGAGTTGTCACCGTCGTAGGCGAAGTACGCCGCGTTCGGCGAGCCGATCATGTCGTAGTTGAAGTACAGCGCGATGTCGAGCTGCTGCTCGAAGCTCAGCGAGTTGACGTAGTGGGTCGAGCCGACGAGCCCGAACTCCTCGGCGCTCCACCAGCCGAAGCGGACGGCGTTGTTGACCTTGGGCTTGCTGCCCAGCTGGAGCGCGGTTTCCAGCAGCGCGGCGGAACCGGTGCCGTTGTCGTTGATGCCGGGGCCCTCGGTGACGCTGTCGAGGTGGGAACCGAGCATCACGACGTTGTCCTTGCGACCGGTCTTGGTCTCGGCGATGACGTTGTAGCTGGTCCGCGCCTCCTGGAAGGCACGCAGGTCGAGGGTGACCGAGGCGCCGTTCTTGGCGGCGAGCGCCTGCCCGTCGGCCTGGGTGATGCCACCGGTCGGGATCTTGCCGGCGGCCGGGTCGCCCAGGGTGCCGTTGACCGGGCCGGGGACGTTGTTGTAGACGATCGCGCCGACGGCGCCTGCCTCGGCGGCTGTCGCCTGCTTCTGCGCGAAGGAGCAGCCGCCGCGCTGGATCAGCGCGATCTTGCCGGTGACCCCGCCGGCGTAGTCGGCCGCCTCGCAGCCGCTGGTGTCGTCGACCGGGACCACCGCGAGCGGGGCGGTGATTCCGCCCGTGGGCGTCGACGGGCTGTAGGACATGATGATGATCGGGACGTCGGCGCCCGCGACCGTCAGCTTTTCGGCGAGGGTTTCCGCGTAGGTGAAGGGGAATTCCTGCCGGGTGACGGTGTACCCGGCCTGCTCCAGCTTCGTGGCGACGTACTCCGCGGACCGCTTGTGGCCCTCGGTGCTGGCGGCGCGACGGCCGCCGTTCGCGTCCGAGATCCGCTGCAGCGCGATCAGATGCCGGTTGACGTTGTTCACGTCGACCTTCGTGACGAGCTGCTTGGCCAGCGCGGGTCCGTCGATCCCCGTGACGGCGGTGGCGGCGGGAGCCATCCCGACCGTGAGCGCGGCGGTGGCCATCACCACGATCGAGGGAACAATGCTTCTTCGCGAATATGACATGAGCGTCACCTTTGTGTGGTTTGTGCCACAGGTCAACCGACGTTCGGCGGACTTTACGACACCGGGATAGGGTCGTTTGTATGTATGCGATCACCATCCGTGAGCCCGGCGATCCCGACGTTCTCGAATGGACCGAAGTGCCTGATCCGGTAGCGGGCGAAGGCGAAGTGGTCATCGAGGTCGCCGCGAGTGCGGTCAACCGTGCTGACCTGCTGCAACGCCAGGGTCACTACCCTCCCCCGCCGGGTGCCAGCGAAATTCTCGGCCTCGAATGTTCGGGCACGATCGCCGAAATCGGCGAAGGCGTCGAAGGATGGCGAATCGGGGACGAGGTTTGTGCTTTGCTCGCCGGTGGCGGCTATGGACAAAAGGTCGCCGTCCCGGCCGGACAACTGCTTCCGCTTCCCGCCGAAGTCGAATTGCTCGCGGCCGCCGGACTGCCCGAAGTCGCGTGCACGGTTTGGGCGAATGTGGTGATGCACGCCAAATTGTCCGAAGGCGAGGTCCTGCTCGTCCACGGCGGCGCGGGCGGCATCGGCACGCACGCGATCCAGGTCGCCAAGGCACTCGGCGCGACGGTCGCCGTGACCGCCGGGTCGGAGGACCGGCTGGAAAGCTGCCGCCAGCTCGGCGCCGACATCGCGATCAACTACAAGGAGCAGGATTTCGTCGAGGTCCTGCGCGCCGAGACCGGCGGCGCGAACGTCATCCTCGACAACATGGGCGCCAAGTACCTCGACCGCAACGTCGACGCGCTGACCACGGACGGCAGGCTGGTGATCATCGGCATGCAGGGCGGCGTCAAGGGTGAGCTCAACATCGGCAAGCTGCTGGGCAAACGCTGCAGCCTGTACGGCGCGGGCCTGCGGGCGCGGCCGCTGGAGCAGAAGGCGGCGATCGTCGCCGACGTCCGCGAACGGCTGTGGCCGCTGGTGGAGCAGGGTTCGGTGAAGCCGATCGTCGGTCAGGTCGTGCCGATGGCCGAAGCGTCGTCCGCGCACCGCGCGCTCGAAGACGGCACGGTATTCGGCAAGGTTCTTTTGGCTGCCAAGTCTTAGCGGATCTCTTCCAGCACCCGGACGAGCTGATTGACCTCGAAGACGTTCGAGTAGTGCGCGAGGCCGATCCGCACGGCGCCGCCGACTTCGGCGGCGCCCAGCGATCCGAAGACGCCGCTGGTGCCGTCGTCGGCGAAGGCGCAGAGCCCTTGGGACGCCAGGTATTCCGCGACCTCGGGCGCCTTCTTGCCCGCGACGGCGAAGGCCAGCGCGGGGATCCGGCGCATGGCGTCGCCGATGACCATGACGTGCCGCAGCGAACGCAGCTCCGTGGACAGCTGCGCCAGAAGTCCCGCGTGATACGACTTCGCCGAGCCCAGCGACGTCACCAGCCGCTCGCGGCGCGAGCCCATCGCGGCGTCGTCCAAACCGGCCAGATAGTCGATCGACGCGATCAGGCCGGCCAGCAACGGATACGCGTGCGGCCCGAGCTCCATCCTGGCCGGACCGCGGGCGGCCGGGTCGAGCGAGACCGACGGCAGGCGTTCGAGCAGTTCGGGGTCGCGGAAGACCAGCGCGCCCACCGACGGCCCACCCCAGGCCTGCGCCGAAACCACCATCACGTCGGCGCCGAGCGCGTTGAGGTCCAGCGGCACGAACGGCGCCGCGTACGTCGCGTCGACGACTACCAACGCGCCCACGCGTTTGGCGAACTCGATCACCGTCGGGACGTCGGGCCGGGTGCCGACCGAACCGGACGCCAGCGTGACCGCGACGGCCTTGGTGCGCGCGGAGACGAGGTTCTCGTACTGCCACGCGGGCAGCTCGCAGGTCTCGATGTCGATCTCGCCCCAGCGCACGACGGCGCCGACGCGTTTGGCGGCGCGGCGCCAGGGCGCGAGGTTGGCCTCTTCGTCGAGTCGGGAGACGACGACCTCGTCGCCGATGGTCCAGCGGTCGGCCATCGCGTCGACGAGACGACGGATGAGATCGGGCGCGTTGGGCCCGAGCACGACTCCGGCCGGGTCGGCGCCGACGAGGTCGGCGACCGCCCGGCGAGCGGCCGTGACAATGCTTTCCGCACGCTGGGAGGCCGGAAACGCTCCGCCCGGCCCGGACACCGGAGCGCGCATGGCCGTGGATACGGCCGAAGCGACCTGTTCAGGTACGAGCATTCCGGCGGCGCCGTCGAAGTGAATCCAGCCGTCACCCAGCGCGGGAAACAACCCACGGATACGAGCGACGTCGAACGCCATGGGGACACCGTACGGACGTGCGGTTTGGCGTTTTACCCGGGGTTGGGTGCCTGACCACGGGGCGCGACGATTCCCGCTACGCTCGGAGACGGCGCCGAAAACCACACTGCGCTTTGTGCCCGACGTAAGCCAGGATGGAGCACATGACCGACCCTGATTTCCGCGAATCGACCACCCCCGGTGACGGCGGCGGAGAGTCCTCACCCCACGTGGTGGTCGTCGGTCCCGACGGCACTCCGGTCGGCACCGCGCGCCTCGCCTCCGCCGGAGAGCAGGGCGAGGGCGGCGGCGGCGAGGAGTCGCTCGGCGACCTCGTCGAAGAACCCGCCAAGGTGATGCGGATCGGCACGATGATCAAGCAGCTGCTGGAGGAGGTCCGCGCCGCGCCGCTGGACGACGCCAGCCGCACGCGGGTGCGCGAGATCCACCAGACCTCGATCCGCGAGCTGGAGCAGGCTCTGGCGCCGGAACTGCAGGACGAGCTGGAGCGGCTGGTCCGGCCCTTCACCGAGAACTCGACGCCGTCGGACGCCGAACTGCGGATCGCGCAGGCTCAGCTGGTCGGCTGGCTGGAAGGGCTGTTCAGCGGCATCCAGACCGCGCTGTTCGCGCAGCAGATGGCCGCGCGGGTGCAGCTGGAGCAGATGCGCCGGGGGCTCCCGGCCGGACCTTCCGCCGGCGGCGCCCTTGGCGGGCACGGGGCAGGCGGCGGCGAGGCACACGGACCCGGCCAGTACCTCTGACACCTCACCAGCGCCAAGGAGACCGTGAAGGACTCCTTGAGGGACTCAGAGTCCCTCAAAGTTCCCCTCACCGGCCCGGAAGGTCATCACCAGCCTCAGCAGCGACACCAGTCACAACGACGGCGCGTGACGGCCCCCTTCCCTCGGTTCAGGCGAGGAAACTCGGCCTTCACACCTTCTCCAGTACATGGCACAGCCGCAGGATGACTACTCGCGCCGTGGGTCGCGCAGCGTGCGGAAGAAGGCACGCAGGTCCCCGATGAGCAGGTCCGGCACCTCGAGTCCCGGGAAGTGGCCGCCGCGGTCCAGAGTGGACCAGTGCACGATGTTGTCGGTCCGCTCGGCGAGATGCCGCATCGGGAGGCCGGTGTCCTTCGGGAACACGGCGACCCCGGTGGGCACAGTGGACCTCGGCGGCTCCTCGCCCCAGGTCCCACCCAGCGTGGCGTAGATCCGCGACGACGAGTTCGCGGTCCCGGTGAGCCAGTAGAGCATCACGTTGGTCAGCAGATCGTCGCGGTCGATCGCGTCTTCGGGAACGTCACGGGAGTCCGAATAGGACTTGAACTTCTCCACCAGCCACCCGAGTTGCCCGGCGGGTGAGTCGGTGAGCCCGTAGGCAAGCGTTTGCGGCTTGGTCGACTGGATCATCGCGTAACCCAGTTCGCCGTGGTTGAACTCCCGTCGCCGCGCCAGTGCCGCCTCACCCCGCGCGAGTTCGGCGCCGGTGAGCCCTTCGAGATCGTCCTCCGACTCCGGCACCGCGCTCGGCAACATCGTCAGATGCGTGCCGATCACCCGCTCCGGGCACCGGACGCCCACCTGACGCGAAACGATCGCGCCCCAGTCACCGCCGTGCAGCCCGAACCGCTCGTACCCGAGCCGCGACATCAGCACCTGCCACGCATCGGCTGTCCGGTCGGAACCCCAGCCCGCCTCGGTCGTCGGCCCGGAGAAGCCGAAGCCCGGCAGCGACGGCACGACGACGTGGAACGCGTCTTCGGCGTCGCCGCCGTACGCACGCGGATCGGACAGCGGCCCGATGACGTCCAGGAACTCCACAATGGACCCAGGCCAGCCATGCGTGAGCACCAGCGGAATCGCGCCCCGTTCCGGTGACCGCACGTGCAGGAAGTGGACGTTCGCGCCGTCGATGTTCGTCACGAAGCCCGGGAACCCGTTGAGACGCTCCTCGTGCGCACGCCAGTCGTAGCGGAGCCGCCAGTACTCGGCGAGGTCCTGGAGGTACCCGAGCGGCGTGCCGAGGCCCCAGCCCACCCCGTCGAGCTCGTCGGGCCAGCGGGTGTTCGCCAGGCGGGCGGCGAGGTCGTCGAGGTCCCGCTGGGGGACGGCGATCTTGAACGGGGCGACGTTGTCGGTCATGAAACCGACGCTAGGGAAAATCGAGGACGGCTACGGTCCTCAACCTCGGATGATTCGAGCCCATCGCCGACGTCGTGAAGGCACCACCGGCGGTTCTTCCGCGGGTGGCTCGGTCTCCGGCTCGGGGCGGATCACGGGGGCGTAGATGGACTTCGCCAGCTCCACCTTCGCCTTCTTGAAGTTCGCGAGCACCTCGGGTGCGTAACCGCCGGCCTTCGGGCGATCCGGCACCTGGCTCAGGTCTTCCAGCAGGGTCCAGTTGGAGCCGAGCGCGGCCAGGGAACGGTGTTTCGTCGCGTAGTAGTCGGGGTGGATCGACACCGCGACCCCCGACGCACCCGCGGCGGACGCCAGCATGTGCAGGTGGAACCTGGTGGAGATCCAGGTCTGATCGGCCGCGACCGGGAGCCCGTGGGTCCAGATGTGCGAAAACGGGTAAAACCGGGCGCCGGGCAGTTCTCGCTCGAGGAGCGCGAACACCTCACGGTCGACGCGAGGGACCCCTTCGACGACGCCGACCTTCTCCGGCGGGATCTTCCACGAGCGCAGCATCGAGAGCACCGCGCCCGCCAGCTTGCCGATCCCCACCTCGACGAGGTCGGACTGGAGGCAGAGCATGACCTCGGGCAGGTCTTCGGTGTCCTCGTAGAGGTGCGGGCCGATGCCGATGAAGGCGTCGTCGAGCCCCACCGGCACGTCCAGCAGCTCCGCCGAGGCGTCGTCACGGACTTCCACGATCTCGAACCGGTCGGCCAGCGCGCGCAGCAACGGCGTGACGTCGTCGCAGGCGGGCAGCAGGCCCTGCCCCGTCATGGCCGCGCGGCCACCGGACCGCTCGACGGCCGCGGCGGCGCCTGCCAAGAGACCGATCTGCTTCGGCCAGAGCTTGTTGATGTAGCCACCGCCGACGACATGGATGACGTCCACCTCGGCCAGCAGCTCGATGCCATGGTGCAGCCTCGGCATCATCCCGGGGTTGTGGATGGCTTCCCGGACCCACGCGGCGGCCTGCCAAGGATCCTCGGAAGCGACCTCCCAGCAGAGCCGCCAGAGGGTGTCGGTGAACTTCGCGCGCGGATGCAGCCCGTCGAGCAGCACGGCGGCCGGACCGGGCGAGTGGGTGTCCACCCACACATCCGCGTCCGGAGCCACTTCAGCCAGATGCCGGAGCCAACTCGCGGCAATGAGCTCGTCACCGTAATTGGGGTGACCGACCGGCGCGACGAGGTAGTACAGCGCGCGCCGGGCAGGCTCCGAGACCGGAGCCGTACTGTCGGGGACCGGCATTCGTGCATCGTAACGCCGCACACACCGTTACCGGAGCGGGCGCACGAAACCTCGTCCGCCCGGGGTGGCCCAGGCACCATCGGCCCCATCGGTACCCTCGTTCCCGTGCATGCCACCAGCACGGTTCACGCCGCCGACGGTGCTGCGCCGACCTCGGTTCCGCCGATTTCGGACAGCAAGACCTTTTCGCGCGCGTTCGCCGACATCAAGACCGGTTTCGCCGCCAAAGAGCTGTGGGGACACCTCGGCTGGCAGGACATCAAGCAGCGCTATCGCCGCTCGGTGATCGGCCCGTTCTGGATCACCATCAGCCAGGGCGTCATCGCACTCGGCCTCGGACTCCTGTACTCGCAGTTGTTCCACATGCCGACGGCGACGTTCCTGCCCTACATCAGCACCGGCTTCATCATCTGGGGCTTCATCAGCGGCTGCCTTTCCGAGGGCATGGAGACCTTCATCTCCAACGAGGGGCTCATCAAACAGCTCCCCGCGCCACTTTCGGTGTACGTACTGCGAACGGTGTGGCGCCAGACCCTGATGCTGGTGCACAACCTGATCGTCTACGTCATCGTCATCGCGATCTTCTTCACCGCGCTCAACCACAAGTACTCGCTGAACACCGGCAACTGCGATCCGGGCTACTCCGGCATCTGCCACCCCGGCATCGGCTGGTACTCGCTCACCGCGATCCCCGGCTTCTTCATGCTCGCCTTGAACGCCGGCTGGGTCACCCTCCTGCTGGGCATCATCTCGACCCGCTACCGGGACATCCCGCAGGTGATCAGCTCGATCATCCAGCTGCTGTTCTACCTGACGCCGATCGTGTGGCCGATCGACCAGCTCATGGCGGGCGGCGCGCGGGTCGACTCCTCGTGGGCACTGCCGTTCGTCCACGGGAACCCGTTGTTCCACTTCATCCAGATCGTGCGCGCACCGCTGATCGGACAGCAAGTCAGCATCAACAGCTGGTACGTGGTGCTCGGCTTCACCGTCGTCGGCTGGATCCTCGCGCTGGTCGCGATGCGTAATTACCGTTCCCGCGTCTCTTATTGGGTGTGACAGATGGTCAGCATTGATGTGCACAACGCCTACGTCGACTTTCCCATTTTCGACGCGAAGACCCGCTCCATGAAGAAGAAGGTGCTGGGCAAGGTCGGCGGCAAGATCGGCACCGAAACCAAGGTGCCGATCATCGAAGCACTCCACGACGTGACGCTCCAGCTGCGGGAAGGCGACCGGGTCGGCCTCGTCGGCCACAACGGCGCCGGGAAGTCGACGCTGCTGCGGCTGCTGTCCGGCATCTACGAGCCCACCCGCGGTTCGGCGAAGATCTCCGGCAAGATCGCACCGGTCTTCGACCTCGGCATCGGCATGGACCCGGAGATCTCCGGGCTCGAGAACATCATCATCCGCGGCCTGTTCCTCGGGATGACCGCGAAGCAGATGGAAGCCCGCGTCGACGACATCGCGGAGTTCACCGAACTCGGCGACTACCTGCAGATGCCGCTGCGGACCTACTCGACCGGTATGCGCGTGCGCCTCGCACTGGGCGTGGTCACCTCGATCGACCCGGAGATCCTGATCCTCGACGAGGGTATCGGCGCGGTCGACGCGGCGTTCCTCAACAAGGCGAGGGATCGGCTCAAGGCCCTGGTGAAGCGTTCGGGCATCCTGGTGTTCGCCAGCCACTCGGACGAGTTCCTCTTCGAGCTCTGCGATTCCGCCATCTGGATGGACGAGGGGCACGTCAAGCAGCGCGGTTCGCTGCGCGAGGTGCTCACCGGCTACAAGGGGCGCGACCCGTTCGAGAACATGAGCCAGGAGACTCTGGAGCGATTCGGCGTCGAGCCCGAGCCAATTGCGACGACGAACGGCGGTCAAGGATGACCAGCGAGACCCGGCAGTTGCCCGAAGGCGCCGTCGTCGGCGTCGTCGTCACGCGCCATCGTCGGGAACTGCTCGCGGAATCGCTGAAGGTCATCGCCACCCAGACCCGGCCGGTCGACCACCTGGTCGTGGTCGACAACGGGCCGGACCAGTCGGCGCGCGACATCGTCGAGAACTACCCGCTTCCCTTCACCTACCTGCCCTCGCACCGCAACCTCGGTGGCGCGGGCGGGTTCGCGCTCGGCATGCTGCACGCGCTGTCGCTGGGCGCGGACTGGATCTGGCTGGCCGACGACGACGGCCGCCCCGCCGACGAGAACGTCCTCGCGATCCTGTTGGAAGAGGCCGAAAAACGGGATCTGGCCGAGATCTCCCCGGTGGTCACGAACATCGACTCACCGGAGAAACTCGCGTTCCCGTTGCGGCGCGGGCTGACCTGGAAGCGTTCGTCTTCGGAACTGGGCGTCGACTTCCTGCCCGGCATCGCCTCGCTGATGAACGGCGCGCTGTTCCGCGCGTCCACTTTGGACGTCGTCGGCGTGCCGGATCTGCGGCTGTTCTTCCGCGGTGACGAGGTCGAACTGCACCGGCGCCTGGTGCGTTCGGGGCTGCCGTTCGGCACCTCGCTCAAGACCGCGTACCTGCACCCGGACGGCTCGGACGAGTTCAAGCCGATGCTGGGCGGCCGGTTCCACGCGCAGGACCCGGAGAACGAGGTCAAGCGCTACTACACCTACCGCAACCGCGGGTATTTGCTCTCGCAGCCGGGCATGCGCAAGATCGGCGCGCTCGAAGTGGCGCGGTTCGGGCTGTACTTCATCGGTGTGAAGCGGGATCCCAAAGCGTTCCTGCAGTGGCTCAAACTGGTGCGCCAGGGCCGCAAGGAGAAGTTCTTCCGCTACTGAGACCGGCCTTCAAATGCCATGAAAGGTCCTTTCCTCGCAAATTTTGCGAGGAAAGGACCTTTCATGGCATTTCCGGCTGAGCCGCCTACTCGCCGATGACCGGCGGAGCGGTCCGCATGTCGGTGCCGAAGACCTCGTCCGGGTCACCCTCGACGAGGTACGTCGGACGCTGGTGCTCGGTGTCCTCGTCCCCCTCGGAGCTCTGGCCGCGACCGCCCATGCCGCCGCCCATCCCCGGTCCGCCACGGCCGCCGGCGCCACCGCCGAGGCCGCCCATACCGCGACCGGCCGCCGCTTCGGCCGCTCCGACCCCACCGGGACGGGCCGCGCCGGACGCGGAACCCGCACCGGGCGTGGAGCTCGCGCCGCTACCGGGGCCGAATCCGCCGCCGCCACCGCCGCGGCCGGTCCGGCTGTTGTAGTCGGAGTCGCCCATACCGCCGCCCATCATGGGCGACATCGGCATGGGGCTCATCGGCATCGCGGTCTGGTTGTTGGGCCCGGGCGTGCTGATCGGCTGCGGGGTGTTCTGGAAACCCGAAGGCGTCGTGCCCGAGGGAATGCTGCCGGATCCCGTGGTGGACCCGGGTCCGGGGATGTGGCCCGTGCCCGTCGGGATGCCGGTGCCGCCACCACCACCGCCGCCGCCGCCTCCGCCATTGCCGCCGCTGCCGGGCGGGATGTAGGTGTTGCCGGGCGGGTTGGAGCCGGGCGGGTTCGATCCGGGAGGCAGGTCGCCTCGCAGGTGAGGATCCCCGGAAATCTCGCCACTGCCGCCGACGCCGAACTTCGGCGGCTCGGCGAACACGGGCTGCTTCGACGCGGCCTCGTACAACGACTTGTCGTACTCGTGCATGGCGGAGGCGGCCTGGGTGTGCGCCTCCTGGCTGTCCTGCTGCTTCTGGATGGACTTGTCGATGTTCTCGCCGAGGTTGAACGGGTTCGACGTCATCCAGCCGCCGACCTCGTCCTTCCAGCTGAACGGGATCGGCTCGGGCATCACGTTCTTCACGTTGGAAGCCGCGGTGCCCTGGTCGTAGATCGTCTCGGACGCGAGCTTCGCGTTCTGCGAGTTCGCCTCGGACCACTTGCTGAGGCTCTGGAAATAGCCCTTCGCGTTGGCGGCCGCCTCGCCGTCCCAGGTGCCCTGCGACGCGTTGACCGCTTGGGTCATCGTGTTCGCGAAGCTTTCGAAAGCCTTGTGGATGTCGTGGTACGCGGTGGAGACCTGGGTGACCTGCTCGACGTTCAAGTCGCTGCTGACGAACTGCTTGAGCTTCTCGTGGTCGTAGCCCTGGTAATCCGCGTTCGACGGCTCCAGCCCCTCGACGTACTGGACATCGCCGTTCTTGGTCAGCTGGTCGACGTTCTTGTCGCCGACCTCCTGCGCCTGCTGATGCGCCTGCCCGGTGGCGATGAACTGCTTGACGGCGCCGAAGAGCCAGCCGTCGCTCGGGTCGACGCCTTCGTTCGCCTTCTGCTGGAAGTAGGCGTCACGTGCCGCGGGCGAAAGTTCGGAGACCTGCTTCTCGCTCAGGTTCGGTGTCTTCGTGGTCATCCCTGATTCCCCCTTAGCTCTTCGGAAGCTTCGGTACGACGATGTCCGCGACCTTCTCCGCGATCCCGCAGGCCTTCTCGGGGTCGGTCGACACCGTGACGACGTCCACTCGCGAGGTTGCGCCCGCTTCGAGCGCCATCAGGCAGTTCGTCGGCGGCGTCGGGACCAGGACCGCCTTGCGGCCCTGCACGTTGCCGTTGGTCTTGCCGTTGCCGGCGTCGTTGACGCTGTCGAGCCCCTGCGAGTCACGGACACCGACGCTGACGGTCAGCGATTCCTCGCTGGCGGTGGCCTTGTCCTTCGTGAGGGTGCAGGTGCGGGCTCCGCCGTCTTCACCGCTCTCCGGCGCCTTGAAGGTCCCGTACGAGGCCAGGTCGGCCGCGCTGACAAGCGAGCACGGGTCCAGCGACGCGGTGTTCCCTCCGCCGGTGGACGGCGGCGCGGCGGACGACGACGGCTGCCCCGGCGCCGAGGTCGGCGCGGCGGTCGGTGTGCCGGGCTTCTCGCTGGAGCAGGCGGCGAGTACCAGTGCGGCCGCGACGAGCGGCAAGGCGTAAAGCTTCTTCATCGTCCTCAAGCCTGGATCTTCTTGGTGGCGTCGATCGCGCGATCTTCGACTCCCTTGTACAGCCCGGCCGCCCTGGCCAGCGCCTCGTCGGCGTCCTTGACCACCTTGGCGAACTGATCGAGCACCACGGCGGCGGATCCGGCCGACTCGGAAGCGCCCTTCTGGTCGTGCGCCGCCACGGCCTTGCCGTACGGATGCCCGCCCAGCTTCGGGGCCTGCGAAAGGTGCACCGTCTTCGCTTTGAGCGTGTCGAGGTGCTCGGACATGTCCGCCAGCGCCTTGCGCAGGGGTTCCACGCCCTTCTCGGTGATCGTGAAGCCACCGTTCTTGGCGGCGGCGACCAGCTTCTGGGTCTCGGCGCTGACCTTGGCGACCGCCGCCTCGTTCAGACCGCCCTTCGCGACATAACCCGCCGCCGCGCCGATCGCGGAGCCGATCGCGAAATTCGGTGCCGCCTGTCCGCCGTCCGCTTCGAAAGCCATCGCCCGCCCCACTGCATCGTCTTCTCGCCCGTGCGTACCGTCCGGCAGTCTACTAGCCGGGCACTCTGCGCAACGGTGATTCTCCGATCACCGAAGCCCGCTCCGGCAACTGTGACGAAACGGGCGCCGCCCTGGTTCCGGCTCGCTCAGAACTGGCCCTCGAGCTGGGCATACAGCTGCTGCGCGATCCTCGCGTTGTCGGCGGGAGCGTAGGTCAGCCAGCTTTGCCCGTCGGCCGCCTGGCGCGAGGTCATCATGAACCGGCCCGCTTCGGTGTCGAACCACGCCAGCGGGGGGAACACCTGGCCGCCGCGGATGAACACGCTGAACTGGCCCACGCGCGTCTTCGGCTTCTCGAAGATCCGTTCCACCTGCCGCTGCTGCGGGTTCGACCCGTGGGAACGGGGACCGCTGACACCGGCGAAGGGGTCGTAGGCGTCGTCGTTGCGAGGGCGCTTCGGCGCGCTCACCGGCTTCGCGATGGTGACGGACTGGCCGGGACCGGGCGGCGTGAGCGGCAGCAGGTCGACGATCGACGCGACGATCGCCGTCGGCCTGGTCTCCTCGAACACGAGCAGGTTCTCGTCCTGGCGCGCGAGGACCGCGAACTGGCCGTTCGTCGCCGCCCTCGCGAAGAGCTGCTTGTCCTTGTCCATCTGCGCGACCGCCCACACGGCGAGCTGCGGTTTGACGAACGTGGCGAGCGCGAGTTCGACGTCGGCGTCGAGCCTGCCGCCGCGCATGAGGCCACGGCCTTCGAGATCGCGGAAGACGGCCTCGCGCACCATCGCGCGCTGGTCGGTCGTGGTGCCGATGTGCGGGACCTCGAACGGAACCGGAGCCGGTCCGAGCCGGCCGTGTTCGAGCAGGATGTCCACCGCCGCCAGCGACAGCGAGAACGAATGCGGCATCACCTTTTCCCCCCGCGGGTGTCTTGTTCGTCGGGATGAACGTAGTCCACTCACCCGGTACGCCCGCAGCGAACCCGCTTGCCCGGCCGTGATCACGGCTGGTGCGATGGGTGCATGGCAGACCAGAAACCCGCGCTCGTACTCCATCTCGTCGCCGGTGGGGAGCCGCTGCTCTTCGCGCTCACGACGGACGAAACCGAACGGCTGACCAAGGACCTTTCGCATTTCGTCCGCACGGGTTCGGTGCAGACGGTCAAGACGAAGGACGACTCCGAAGTCGCGATCAACTTCTCCCACGTCGCCGCCGCCTACATCGACGACCTGAACCGGAAGACGCGGGTCTTCGGTCTCCACTAGGGACCGCAGGTCGGCTTCGGGAGAACTGCTGCGGGGAAGACGTACCCCGAGACGTCATGAGGGGTCCCCATCGGACGAATTTCGTCCGATGGGGACCCCTCATGACACTCTCTGGAGCCGAAGCGGTCCTACAGCTCGTAAAGCCGCTTCCAGTTGTCCCGCGACGACAGCTCGGGCATGGCGCGCTTGTACTGCTCCTGCACCGCGGCGCCTTCCTTACGGAGCCGCTGGATGACCTTGGCACCGCGACGGGCCAGGTCGAACATCTTCGCGCGGTCGTACGAGCGGACCCGCACGCCTTCCTGCGAAGCGTCGGTGACGACGGCGGTGTCGAAGGTCGCGACGTGCCACCAGTGGGCCTCGTCGATCGGGATCGCGCCGAGCGAGTGGCGGCTGCGGCCGAGCACCCGGTCGAGGATCCGCTTGATCAGCACCAGGCGCTGCATGCTGGGCCGCGGCGCGCTGTTGATGATGCCGATGTCGTTGGACGCGATACCCGGGACGTCGGTGGCCTTGTGCCGTTTGGTCTCGGGGTACTCGTCGCGGATCCGGCGGATCTCCTTCATCGCGGCGACGCCGCCGTCACGCAGGACCTCCGGCCCCTCGAGGAAGTCCTCGACGGCCTTGATCAGCGTGGCGGAGAGGCCGTACTGCATGCCGAGCAGGTACCGGACCAGCTGCGCGATGAGCACGCGCGAGAGCAGGTTCAGGTTGAACGGCGAGTGCAGCGCGGCGGTGATGATCGAGTTCCGCAGGTTGAAGTAGCGGTGCCACTCGTCCCAGTCCTTCCAGTGGAAGTCGGCGTGCCAGACGCCGGCGCCCGGAAGGGTGACCGTGGGGAAACCCGCACCGCGGGCGCGGTAGCTGTACTCCGCGTCGTCCCACTGGAAGAAGAACGGCAGCGGGTAGCCCGTGGCCTTGACGACCTCGTACGGGATCAGGCACGACCACCAGCCGTTGTACCCGGCGTCGAGGCGGCGTTCCTGGCGGTTCGGCTTGAGGGTCTCCTCGTCGACGCCGAGCAGGTCGGCGGTCGAGAGCGAGTGCGTCACCGGCTGGCCGGGCTCCAGCGTGTTCAGCCGGGCGTACTCGGCGCCGACGTGCAGCTGGTTCGGGTGCAGCAGGTTCAGCATCTGCCCGCCGACGATGACCGGGTTGACCGTGCGGTTGGAGAACGCGGTCATCCGGATCACCAGGTCCGGCTCGAGCAGGACGTCGTCGTCCATGAACAGGACGTTCGCGTGCTCGGTCTCGGTGTGCCCGGCGACCTCGTACAGGCCGCGGGTGAAGCCGCCCGCGCCGCCGAGGTTCGGCTGCTTGATGTAGTGCAGCTTGTCGCCGAGGTCCTTCGCGACCTGCTCGAAGCCTTCGCGCGACTCGACGAGGTCGGTGCCCTGGTCGGCGACGTAGATCGCGTCGAGCGTCTCCAGCGAGGAGACGTCGGCGGCGAGGGCCTGCAGGTTCGACAGGCAGTCGTCGGCGCGGTTCATCGTGCAGATGGTCACCGCGGTCGGACGGATCTTCTCCGGCGCCTCGACCGTCCAGCGGACGTTCTCGACGCGCAGCGACTGGCCACCCTCGGTTTCGAGGTCGAGCCAGAGCGCGCCGCCGTCGTAGAACTTGTCCAGCTTCGCGGTCAGCGTCACCTTCTGCTGCTTCGCACCCGTGATGACCTCGGCGGCGACGACACGCGAGTCACCCTCGATGTCGGAAGCGCCGACGGACAGCTGCCCGTCACCGGTGACGACGGCCTCGACCGCGACCTCGGTCACGTCGGTCCAGCGCTGCCAGTAGCTCGCGGGGAAGCGCCCGAAGTAGGTGTTGCCGGATACCTTCGACGCCGGCTCGATGGCGATGCCCGCGCGTTCGCGCACGGCGGAGCCCCATTCGAGTTCGGCGTAGAGGTCCTTGCTGACGATGGGGGCCGGGCCGGCGTAGAGCCCTCGCTGCGCGGTGAGACGGCCCTGCGGGGTGCGTTCCGCGAAGCGGGTGTCGTCGATAGTGCTCACCATGGCGCTCGGGGCCTCTCCGGTGACGGCGGCTTTACCGGGCATGAATCCTCAGTTCTCCTCTGTGCTGGTCAAGACTGGGCTGGCGGCGCTTGCGCGGGGCTCACGGAAGACGACCCACTTGAGCATGACGAAGTTGATCACGGTCGCGGTTGCCTGCGACACGACCCAACCGAGTGTGGCCTTCCAGGCCGAATCCGGCAGGACGTGCAGCATCGTCCGGTTGACGCCCACGGCGACGAGGAACGTCACGGCGTACAGAAGGACGAAGCCGCCGATCTGACGTGCGCCTTCCTGCCGTCCACCGGCGAAGGTGAACTTGCGGTTCAGGAAAAAGGCGGTCGTGGTGCCCACGATGAAGCTGAGCGCGCGGGCGATGTCCACCCACGGCGTCGCGTCCATGCCGAGGGCACGCAGCCCCTGGTAGACACCGAAATCGACGAGGGCGCAGAACCCACCGATGAGGCCGAAGCGGATGAGCTGCCCGAGCAGCCCAGGAGAGGACGGCGCTGCTGCCGTCGGGCCGGCTTGCGGGTCGGTCGCCACCACTGCTCTACCTCATAAACTGCTGGGGCTGGTGGCCAAAGTGTAGAAGCGGCCACTTCAGGGTCACGTTCCGGGCAGTGTTCGGCGTGGTTACCCTGGTCGGCGTGACCCAAGCACCCAAGACACAGCGGCCCAGAACACAGCGGCAGTCGCTCATGGGCTGGGCAAGGACGTCGCCGAGCATCGCGGACGTCCTGAGCACGCCCGACGTGGAAACCATCGCGCGGGCGGTGACGCAGGCGGGGGCACGCGGGGTCATCGCGCGCGGCCTCGGCCGGTCGTACGGCGACCCGGCGCAGAACGCCGGTGGCCTGGTCGTCGACATGACCGCGCTCGACCGCATCCACTCGATCGACCCGGATTCCGGCATCGTCGACCTCGACGCGGGCGTCAGCCTCGACAAGCTGATGCGCGAGGGCCTGCCCTACGGCCTGTGGGTCCCCGTGCTGCCGGGCACGCGCCAGGTCACCATCGGCGGCGCGATCGCGAACGACATCCACGGCAAGAACCACCACTCGGCCGGCAGCTTCGGCAACCACGTCGTGTCGATGGACCTGATCACCGCCGACGGCCAGGTGCGCACGCTGACCCCGGAGGGCCCCGACTCGGAGCTGTTCTGGGCGACCGTCGCCGGCATCGGCCTGACCGGCATCATCGTCCGGGCCAAGATCCGGATGACGAAGACGGAGACGGCCTACTTCAAGGCCGACATCCAGCGCACGGCGAACCTCGACGAGACCCTGGCGCTGGTCACCGACGGTTCCGAGGACAACTACACGTACTCGTCCGGCTGGTTCGACTCGATCTCCAGGGGCGCGAAGCTCGGCCGCGCCGCTTTCCAGCGCGGCTCGCTCGCCAAGCTGGACGAACTGCCGCCCAAGCTGCGCGCGGACCCGCTCAAGTTCAACCCGGGCACCCTGGCGACCCTGCCGGACGTGTTCCCGAACGGACTGGCGAACAAGCTGTCGTTCTCCGCGATCGGTGAGCTGTACTACCGCAAGACCGCGAAGAACGCGCGCGACCAGATCCAGAGCCTGACCGCGTTCTACCACCCGCTCGACCTGTTCGGTGAGTGGAACCGCGCGTACGGCTCCAAGGGTTTCCTGCAGTACCAGTTCAGCACGCCGCTGAACGCGCACGAGCCGCTGCGCCGGATCATCCAGAAGGTCGCGGACTCCGGGCACGTGTCGTTCCTCAACGTGTTCAAGCAGATGGGCGAGGGCAACGCGGCGCCGCTGTCATTCCCGCACCCCGGCTGGATGGTCTGCCTCGACTTCCCGATCAAGGACGGGCTGAGCCGGTTCTGCCAGGAACTCGACGAGGACGTGCTCGCGCTCGGCGGCCGTCTGTACACGGCGAAGGACTCCCGCACCTCCGCGGAGAACTTCGCGAGGATGTACCCGCGGCTCGAGGAATGGCGCAAGGTCCGCGCTTCCGTTGACCCCGAAGGCGTTTTCGCCTCTGACATGTCCCGAAGGTTGGAACTGTGATCGACGCTGTGGGCAACCCCCAGTCCTTGCTGCTGCTCGGCGGCACCTCCGACATCGCGCTCGCGATCGCGGAGAAGTACCTGGCCGAGAAGCCCCTCCGGGTCGTGCTGGCCGGACGTCAGTCGCCTCGGCTCGACGCCGCCGCGCAGCGTCTGAAGGACAAAGGCGCCGAAGTCGCATGCGTGGACTTCGACGCCAAGAACATGGACTCGCACCCGGCAGTGCTGGACAAGGCGTTCGAGGGTGGCGACATCGACGTCGCCGTCGTGGCGTTCGGCCTGCTCGGCGACCAGGAAGAGCTGTGGCAGGACCACGCGAAGGCCGTCGAGGCGGCGACAGTGAACTACACGGCCGCGGTTTCGGTCGGTGTCGCGCTGTCGAACAAGCTCAAGAAGCAGGGCCACGGCAAGGTCATCGCGCTGTCGTCGGTCGCCGGTGAGCGGGTCCGCCGGTCGAACTTCGTCTACGGCTCCACGAAGGCCGGTTTCGACGGCTTCTACCTGGGCCTCGGCGAGGCGCTGGCGCCTTCCGGCGTGCAGGTCACCGTCGTCCGCCCCGGGCACGTGAAGACCAAGATGACCGAGGGACTCGAGGACGCCCCACTGGCGCAAACCGCCGAGCAGGTCGCCGAGATCGCCGTCAACGCCTCGCGGGCCGGCAAGGAACTGGTGTGGGCTCCCGCGCCCTTCCGCCTGGTCATGTCGGCGCTGCGGCATGTGCCCCGCCCGATCTTCCGGAAACTGCCGATCTAGGGAACGAGCGCGTTACTCCATTCGTCTCACCCGGGCACGGACATCCCTCCGTCCCCGGGTTGAGAGGAATCGATGGCTGACCAGGAAGCCAGGCTCGACGCGGCCATCCGGTCGTTTCAGGAGCAGGCCGCCAAAGCAGCGGAGCTGAAGGACAAGATCGCCGGGCTGCGCGGGTCCGCGCGCAACGCCGACGGTTCGGTGACGGTGACCGTCGCCCCGTCGGGCGCGTTGCTGGGACTCCAACTGTCCCCCAAGGCGATGAACCGCACGCATACCGCGCTGCAGCAAGAGATCCTCACCGCGATCAGAGAAGCGACGCAGCAGGCCGCGGCCGCGATGCAGCAGACCGTCCAGCCGATTCTCGGCGACCGCGCGGAACAGTTCAAAGAGGCGTTCAACGCCCATATCGAACCGCTTGGGCCGAGCACTCCCCCGCCCGCGGAATCCCTCGCGGGCCCGGCCGCCCAGCAACCCGTCCGTACCCAGCGTCCGGCTCGTCCGGCCCCGGCCGATGACGACGACTTCGGCGGCCCCATCCTGCGGAGGGATTCGTTTTGACCAGCTTCGGCGTACAGACCGACGCGCTCACAGCGCACGCGAACGGGTCCAAAGAGGCTTCAGGGAACTTCGGCAGCCTCGCGAGCCTGCTGGAACAGGCCAGGGTCTCGGACGACTGCTTCGGCCCGCTCGGTGAGCTGATGGCCTTCAAGTATTTCGAGGGTCTGCAGGAATGCCAGGACCTCGCCGAACAGGCGAAGTCCTTCCTCGACCAGATCGCCGACAAGACCACCACCGCGGCGAAGACCTACCTCGACCACAACCAGGGCACCGCCGCGGTCATCACCGGCCTCGGTACCGGGCTGGGCGACGGCGGTAGCGGCCCCGGCAGCCTCGGCGACCTCAACAGCGCGGGCGACTCGGGCCGCAAGGGGTTCTGGGAGCAGAACGGCGGCTACGGCAGCTCGTGGATCAGCACGTCGTCGGACGTCTCCCGGGCGAGCAGCCCGCCGGACGTCGCGATCGCGGCCGTGCACGCGCGGATGGAACAGCTCCAGCTCGTGACGAGTCCCGGTCAGTCCTTTTTGGACAACGGACTCGGCTTCCTGATCGGGATCGTGATCAGCCCACTGGTCGAACTGGTGCTGGAACCGGCGATCGGCGACCCCGAGCAGATGCGCAGCACCGCCAAGGGCTGGGAGCAGACGGCCAAGTGGCTCGACGGCGTCGCCGAGCACGAGCAGAAGCGCGCCGACGGCACCAAGGAGGCCTGGAAGGGCGAGGCAGGCGAGGCGTTCCGCGGCCAGATGACCGAGTTCTCGGGCGGCGCCAAGGCTTTCGCGAACGACGTCCGCGGCCTGCAGCAGATCCTGGAGATCGCGGCCGACCTGTTCGACGCTTTCGTCGAGATCGCCATCGACATCATCCAGGAACTGGTGATGGGCCTGATCATCGAATGGCTGGCCGCGCTGGCCGCCTCGTGGATCACGGCTGGCGCGTCGGTCGGCGCGGCGGGCGCGGCGACGGCGGGCCAGGTCGCGGTGACCGGTGGACGGCTCGGGATGAAGGTCAAGCAGCTGCTGGGCAAGCTCAAGCCGCTCATCGAAAAGCTCGAAGACATCCTGAAGATGCTGCGCAACGGGCCGCTGAAGAAGGTCGTCGAGCGGGCCGAGGGGCTGCGCGACGGCAACTGGCTGCAGAAGCGGCTCGCCGACCAGATCGACAAGAACCCGCTGGCCAAGATCGTCACGAAGGCGAACCCCACGACCGGTGCCTCCAAGACCGCCAACAAGTTCGCGAACCGCTACGGCGTCGGCGGCGAGGGCTCCGACGCGCTCACCACGAACCTCACCGAGGCCGGGCTGCGCGCGATGGGCATGAGCGGGACGACCAGCCTCGGCAAGGCCGCCTTCCGCGGGAGTGCCGGTAATCTGGCCGAACTGGGCGTCGAGCAGGGCGTCAAGGCGGGCTACAACGAGTCGCAGGACTCGTCGTCCGAGGAAGAGCGCCGCGCGGCGACCGACAGAGGGTTCACGATCGAAGAATGAATCTCGGCTACCCGCTCGGGGCCGCGTCGCAGGCCCTGCCTTCGCTGCACCCGGGCGAACGGCTGCTGTGGGCCGCGTACGGCCGGACGCTGAACTACGACGTGCGCGGCCTCGATCCGTGGGGTGTGCCGAAGAAGAGCGTCCTGGGCAAACTCGGCTCGGGCGCGGCGAACTTCGCCGGCGACATGGTCAGCGCCGCGCTGGGCGGGGACGACGGTGACGGCGCGTCGAATCCGCCGTCACCGCAGGTCATCGTGTTCGGCGAACAGGGCGGCCTGGCGCATGCGGCGGTGCGTGAGCTGTCGACGAGCGGCTCGCTGTCCCGGTTGTGGGCGCTGACGAGTGCGCGGCTGCTGGTGCTGGAGAAGTTCGTCCCGCCGCCGGAGCCGGAGAAGTCCTCGGAGAAGTCGTTCATGTCGAAGGCGATCGGCTTCGGCAAGGGCGTGGTCAAGACGGGCAAGGAGATCGCCGCGATCATGACCACGAAGACCTACGGCCAGAACACCGAGGGCGTCCCGATCGCGACGCACCGGATGGTCGTCGCCGCCGAGCTGCCGCGCGAGCGGATCGGCGGGTTCACGGTGGCGGAACACGGCAAGAAACGCCGCCCGTGCCTTCGGGTGTCCTTTGTGGATGGATCGGGGATGGATTTCCTGTTCGACTGCGACGATCCTCGGCAGTTCGCCTGGCTCCACGCGGTGACGGTGCGCTGATGGAGAACACACTTCCGATGGCGAAGTCCGTCGACGAGATCGTCGAACGGGAACTCCACCAATTCTGGCTCGCGCCCGGCGAACGCCTGATCATCGGCTGCCCGCCCGCGCACGGTTACGTGGGCCTGCTGCTGGACGGCGAGCTCACGCTGCCCTACGAGGCGGCGCGGGAAACCCCTGCGGTGACCGGCAAACCGCGTTGGCCACTGCCCGCTCCGGGTGTTCTCGAAGCCGACTGGACCGACGATCCGACGATCGCGTACTGGGTCGTCGCGCGGTCGGCGGACCAGATCGCCGTGCGGATCGCGGACCACCTCGCCGGTGGATGCGGCGAGGCGCGGCTGACGTTGTCCGACCGGCGGCTGGCGCTGGTCTACCCGGCGCGGATGCTGGAGGGCGAGGATCCCGCCCAGCCGTTCCGGACCTTCGAGGAGATGCCGTCGGGCGTCGTGCGTTCGGTGTCCGCGCTGTACCTGGGGCGGAGCTTTCCGCCGCGGCCGGTGCTGCAGTTCGTCTTCGCCGACGGCTCGGTGGTCTACCAGCGGGACATGCTGGCGGTCGACAAAGCGGCACGGGCCGACTCACGCCGCTGACCCTCGCATTTAGTCCTCTAAATGCGGTAGTTGCCTACGCAAGGAGCGCATTTAGAGGACTAAATGCGGGACGATGGAGGCCATGGGGAGAACGCGGCTCGACACGCATCAGGGCAGGCACCTTTTCGGCCAGGACCCCGAGTCCTACGACGCCGGACGCCCCGGCTACCCCGACCGCGTCTACGAAATCCTCGCCGCCGAGTGCGGCCTCGGCCCCGGCGCGCGCGTCGTCGAGATCGGACCGGCGACCGGCCTGGTCACCGCCCGGCTGCTCGCCCACCAGGCCACGGTCACCGCGGTCGAACCCAGCGCTCCCCTGGCCGGCTTTCTTCGCGCCGCGCACCCCACCGAAGCCCTCGACGTCATCACCGCCCCTTTCGAAGACGCCGAACTCCCCGACGACGCCTTCGACCTCGCGGTGGCGGCCACATCCTTTCACTGGGTCCAGCCCGATGTGGGCGCCGCGAAGCTGCGGCGGATCGTCAAACCGGGCGGGCATGTCGCGCTCTGGTGGATGATGTTCGAAGACCCGGACCGGCCGCACGAGTTCGACGCGGCCGCCGAAGAGATCCTCGGGATGTCACCGGGGACCGTGATGGATCCGGGCGGGCCGCCGTTCCAGCTGGACGTCGACGCCCATCGCGAGTACCTGACCGCCGCGGGCTTCACCGGTTTCGACGGCGAGGTGATCCGCTCCGAAGCACGGATGGACGCCGTCCGGCTGCGCACGTTGTACGCGTCGATGGCGCTCGTGCTGAGTCATCCGCCGGAAGAGCGCGTGCGGCTGCTCGACGCCATCGAGAACCTCGTCATCGACCGCTTCGGCGGCGAGGTCGTCCGCCCCTTCGTGACGGGGTTCTACCGGGCGGGCAGGAGGTAGAGCTGCTGGGTGCCCATCCACGGCGAGCTGATCGTCCAGGTGGCCAGCGCGTTCGGCGGCGGCGCCTTCCGGGTGGTGGCCAGCACCAGATCCGGGGTCGCGGGCGGGACGCTGTGGTCGAAGAACCGGAAGTTCGCCTCCAGCAGGGCCTTGCCGAGGTCGCCGCTGCGGCTCTTCGTCTCGACGATCGCCGGGTCGACCGAGCCGCGGTCGGAGAACTGGTCGACGATGTCGCAGTCGCAGGCGTAGGCGAGCGCGCCGACCTCACCGGCGCTCTCCACCTTGCGCCCCTTGGTGAGTTCGGCCAGCTGCGAGCCGATCTTGCGGTACTCGTCGGACGCGGCGTGGTTGCTGGTGATGGGCGCGAACCGCCGCGGCAGCTCAGGCGTCGCGTAGGCGACGACACTCACGAGAAGGAACGCGCCGGCGAGAACCCCCGCGCCGAGACGAGCCCGGCCGGGCACCGCACAGGCACCGGCGGCGAGGAAGATCGACGCGCCGATGATGCTCGGCGCGTAATACCAGTGGTACGGCGGGACGTTCAGCCAGCAATAGGCCAGATAGTGCGCCGCACCGGCGATCGCGAGGGTCGCGAACGGCACCAGCCGCTTCGCCCGCTCCGAACCACGCCGGAAGTGGAACGTCCACAGTAGACCGGCGAGGCCGCCGATCACGAGCGGCAGGAACGCGAGCGTCGACGCCACGGGGAAGTTGCGCCAGTACAGCAGCGGGCCGTTGGTGAAACTGAACGGTCCCCACGACCGCTGCATGATCTTGATGACCAGGGTGTCGGGCACCGCCGAACCCAGCACGAGCCAGCTGAACCCGAACCACGGCAGCATCACCCCGAGCGCGGCGAACGTCATCCGCCAGATGCCCGCCCAGAACTCTCGGCGCGCGAGGAACAGCACGAAGGCGATCAGCAGCAGGTCGATCCGGATGAGCGCGATCAGGCCGATCACCGCACCCGCGGCGGCGGGGCGGCGTTCGTGCAGGAACACCATCAACCAGACGACGGCCGTCGCGCCGAGGGCGACTTCGAGCCCGACCGACGACAGCAGCAGCGGATTCACCAGCAACAGACCCAGCGCCAGCGGGGCGAACCCGCCGGGAAGGCCGGTCGCGGTGCCGATGCGACGCAGGCCGAGTACGAGGATCACCTGGCTCGCGACGAAGACGACCCCGGCGGCGAAGACGGCGTCTCGGGCAATGAACGTGAGGAGCGCCAGCACGAGGACGTTCAGCGGCGACGTCGCGGTGTTGGCGGTGCCGTCCTCGATCAGGCCCCAATGACCGTGGAAGGCGAGGTTCTTCGCATACGACAGCGTAATGTACGTGTCGTCGATCAAATGCCCGCTGACCAGGGCGAACACCAGGGACGATGCCACCGCCGCCCCGGCGGGCAGCACCCAGGGACGAGCGAGGACGGCGGCTACCGGCAGCGCACCGGGGACCTTGGGCAATTCAGCGGAGGCGCTTCGCATCACGAACACCGTACACGGTGTCGTGATGATTCCGTTATCTACCGCCCGTGGTACTCGTCACGCCAGCCACGGTCACCGTGGCCGTCGCGGAAGTCGCGGTGACCGCCAGGACCGGCCGAACCGCGGTGTTCGCGAGAGAAACCGGGCCGGTCGCCGTGGTGGGAGGCCAGGCCGACGGCGGTTCCGATGACTCCACCGCCGATGATGAAGCCGAGGACGCCCACCGCCACCAGTTGCGTCGCGCGATGCCCGGCGAAGCGGCGGAAACCGCCTTTCGCGGGCGGAGCCGGCGGGGGCCCGGTGTGGGCAGCGGCCGGTGTCTCGGGTTCGGCGGGTTTCTTCGCGGTCTCGTCCGCCACTGCCTGGGGCTGCTCGACGGTCTTGTCGTCGTCATCGGACGGCCGCTGCGGGTCGCTCATCTTTTCGCTCCTTGGTCGATGGGAGCGGGGATGTCACCCGCTCCCATCACCGAGGATGCGTGTCCAACCTGTGGATCCGCTGTGCCGGACCTGTCGAATCAGAGATAGAACGACAGGAACAGCGTGACGATCCAGCCCGCCCCGAGGACCTGCAGCACCCGGTCCTTGAGCGCGATCTCCTCCGGCTCGCCCGCGTTGCCGCCGTCGACGTCGACGGCGTAGCGCAGGACGGCCACCACGAACGGGACCATCGAGACGACGGCCCAGACCGAGTTGTGCTCGACCTGGCGGATCTCGAACGCCCACAGGCAGTACGACATGATCAGGATCGCCGCGGACGTCGCCCACACGAACCGCAGGTAACTCGCCGAGTACTTCTTCAGCGAAGACCGGATCTTCGCGCCTGTCCGCTCGAAGAGCATGATCTCGGCGTAGCGCTTACCGGCCACCATGAACAGCGAGCCGAACGCGGTGACCAGCAAGAACCACTGCGAAAGCGCGATACCGGCGGCGACACCACCGGCGATCGACCGCATCAGGAAGCCCGAACCGACGATGGCGAGATCGACCACCGGCTGGTGCTTGAGCCCGAAGCAGTAGCCGAGCTGAACGGCCTCGTAGACCGCCAGCACGACCGCGAGCTGCCAGCTGGCGAGGAACGAGATGCCGAGGCCCGCGGCGAAGAACACGCCCGCGGCGACGAACGCCACCGGCACCGGCACGATCCCGGCCGCGATCGGCCGGTTCCGCTTGGTCGGGTGGGCCTTGTCCGCCTCGACGTCGATCGCGTCGTTGATGAGATAGACCGAGGAGGCCACCAGCGAGAACGCCGCGAAGGCGATCAGCGCGGCGATCAGCAGGCCGGTCCGGTCCGTCGACTTGGAGAAAGCGAAGAACGGTGCGGCGAACACGAGCACGTTCTTCACCCACTGGCGCGGGCGTGCCGTCTTGATGATGCCGCCGACGAGACCGCCGGCGACCTTCTTCGGTTCGGCGGCCACGGGCCCTGCGTCTTCAGGCTTGGAATCGGCCTTCTCGGTCGTTTCGCTCATTGTCGTTTCTTCAGCTTTCGTCGTATGAGACCACCGACGAGGCCCCCCAGGGCTGCTCCGGCCAGGACGTCGGTCGGGTAATGGACGCCGAGTACCAGCCTCGAGGCGAGCATCGGCGGTACCAGGGCCGGCACCAGGTTACGCCCGGTCAATCCGGAGTAGAGCACCGCCGCCGCCGTAGTGGAGGTGGCGTGCGAGGACGGGAAGCTCAGCTTGCTCGGCGTCCCGACCAGGACCTCGACGCTCGGGTGATCCGGGCGCGGCCGCCTGACCACGCGTTTCACCGCGATGGACGCGGCGTGCGCGCCGACGACGCCGACCGCCGCGACCAGCCAGTCCTTGCGGCGCTTCTTGTCCACCGCCGCCCCGACGAGCCCCAGCGCGAACCATCCCGCGCTGTGCTCGCCGAAGTGCGAAAGACCCCGTGCCGCCTTGACGGTGACGTCACTCTTCAGGACGCCTTGCGCCTTCGCGAGGACCGCCACCTCGCCGGTGGGAGCGCCCTTCTCAAGCATCGAGGGACCCATCGATAGGCGCGCCATCGGTCAGGTGCGGCGCGATCTTGTTCTCGAACGCGGTCAGCGCGGAGCCGATCGCCATGTGCATGTCGAGGTACTTGTAGGTACCGAGACGGCCGCCGAACAGGACGTTGCGCTCCTTGGCCTCGTTCTTGGCCAGCTCGCGGTAGGCCTCGAGCTTCTCGCGGTTGTCCGGGGTGTTGATCGGGTAGTACGGCTCGTCGGCCTCGCCCGCGAACCGCGAGTACTCGCGGAACACGACGGTCTTGTCGTTCGGGTAGTGCTTGCGCTCCGGGTGGAAGTGCCGGAACTCGATGATCCGGGTGTAGGGCACTTCTTCGTCGTTGTAGTTGACCACCGAGGTGCCCTGGAAGTCGCCCGTCTCGACGACCTCGGACTCGAAGTCCACCGTGCGCCAGGTGAACCGGCCGGCGGAGTAGTCGAAGTAGCGGTCCAGCGGACCGGTGTAGACGGTCGGGGTGCCTGCCGGGATGTGCTCACGGACGTCGAAGTAGTCGACGTTCAGCCGCACCTCGATGTTCTCGTGCTCGGCCATCTTCTCCAGCCACGCGGTGTAGCCGTTGACGGGCAGGCCCTCGTAGGTGTCGTTGAAGTACCGGTTGTCGAAGGTGTAGCGGACCGGGAGCCGGGTGATGATGTCGGCGCCGAGGTTCTTCGGGTCGTTCTCCCACTGCTTGGCCGTGTAACCGCGGATGAACGCCTCGTACAGCGGACGGCCGACCAGCGAGATCGCCTTCTCTTCGAGGTTCTGCGCGTCCGCGGTGTCGAACTCCGACGCCTGCTTCGCGATCAGCTCGCGGGCCTCGTCCGGCGTGTGCGACTTGCCGAAGAACTGGTTGATGAGCGCCAGGTTCATCGGGAACGAGTAGACCTGGTCCTTGACCCGCGCGAACACGCGGTGCTGGTAGTTCGTGAACTCGGTGAAGCGGTTGACGTACTCCCACACCCGCTTGTTCGACGTGTGGAACAGGTGCGCACCGTAGCGGTGCACCTCGATTCCGGTCTCCGGCTCGGCCTCGGAGTAGGCGTTCCCACCGAGATGGTGGCGCCGCTCCAGCACGAGGACCTTCTTGCCGAGCTCGGCCGCGGCCCGTTCGGCCACGGTCAGCCCGAAGAAACCGGACCCGACCACGATGAGGTCGTAGCCGGTGAAATCGGCTTCAGTAATCTTGTCGGGGTTCGTGTGCGCGCTCACGGGCGTCGAGGGTACGCACGTCGCCTCCGTGCCCTGCAGCGAGCACCGGTTTTCACCTTCGACACACTTAGGAAGCAGTGCCTACTCCGGACACCTTCTGGTCGTACTTCGGCGCGACCGCCACCTACCTGGCCGTGCTGGCGATCCCCGGCGGCCTCGTCGGCCGGGCCGCCGGCCTGCGCGGCTGGGCCCTGGCGGGGCTGGCCCCGCTGCTGTCCTACACGGTAACCGGACTGGCCGGTCCGTGGCTGGCACTCGCTGGCGTGTCGTACAACCCGCTGACCGTGGCGGCCGTCACGCTCGTGCTCGCCGGCGCCGGCTTCGGCCTGCGGAGGCTGGGCTCCAGGTTCGGCTGGATCAAGCCGGGCGCCGAAGAGCCGCCGACGAAGTGGCATCCCCGCGCGCACTACGCCGTCGCGGCCTGTGTGGCGCTGGCCGTCGGGATCTCGATCCTCGTGGTGCTCTCGGCCCGCGGCGGGACGACGGCCGTGTTCCAGCGCTGGGACACCGTGTTCCACGCGAACGGCATCCGCTACATCGCCGAGACCGGCGACGGCTCGCTGACCGGCATGGGCACCATCAACTGGTATCCGGACGGCTCGTTCTACCCGAACGCGTATCACCTGGTCGGCTCGCTCGTGTACTCGATCTCGGGTACGACGATCCCGGTCACGCTGAACGCCATCACGATGCCGGTCGCCGGGATCTTCGCGCTGTCGATGGTCGCCCTGATCCGTCAGCTCGGCGGCCGGGCGGTGTTCGCGGGCTGCACGGCACTGGTGGCCGCGGCCGCGACGACCGGCGCGTACGAGTCGGTGTCCAGCGGGCTGCTGCCGTTCGCGCTGGGCATAGTGCTGACCCCGCTGGCCGTCGTCGCGCTGGCCCGGTTTCTCGCGCGGCCCGGCATCGACACCGGCTATGTGCTCGCGCTGACCGCTGTCGGGCTGCTGGCGGCGCACTCGTCGGCGTTGTTCGGGGCGCTGCTGTTCGCCTTCCCGGTGGTGGTGCAGCGCTGGTACCGCGCGCTGCGGCACAAACGGCTCGACGGTGTGCCGGAGGGCCGCGGCGGCTGGCGGGTGATCGGCGGCGACGTCGTCAAGATGGTGCCGGTGATGG
Organism: Amycolatopsis sp. NPDC039088; assembly: GCF_055598845.1. Classification (NCBI taxonomy): domain Bacteria; kingdom Bacillati; phylum Actinomycetota; class Actinomycetes; order Pseudonocardiales; family Pseudonocardiaceae; genus Amycolatopsis; species Amycolatopsis sp. NPDC039088. The sequence continues at coordinate 37,715 of NZ_JBVKAE010000018.1, forward strand.
TGGCCAGCGGGCTGCTGGCGGCACCGCACATTCTCGGCGCCCTGAAATTCACTTCGGGTTCATACCCTTATTACGCGTGGGGCTCGCAGCTGCCGGTGGAGAAGTCGCTCGCGCTGCTGCTGACGTTCCGGCAGGTGCTGAGCGCCCCGCAGGTGTGGCTGACGGTGCTGCTGGTCATCGGCGTGCTGAGCCTGTTCAAGCTCGGCAGGATGCGCTGGATCGGGCTCTCGGCGCTGGGCTTCTCGGCGCTGTTCGTGCTGGTCGCCTCGTTCGGCGCCGAACCGTGGGTGATCTCGCTGTCGCGGCCGTGGTGGAACGACCGCTACCGCCTGATGGCGCTCGCCGCGATCCCGCTCTGCCTACTCGCCGGGCACGGGATGGCGGAGCTGCAGCGCTGGTTCGCGAAGTGGGCGAGCGGCCGGTCCTGGGTGAAGAGCAGGCCCGCCTTGCCCGCCCGGCTCGGTCTGGCGACCGCGGTGTTCGTCGTGGCCGCCTCGGCGGTGCTGACCAAGGGTTTCTACACCGAGTCGAACGCGCACGCGGTGTCGTTCCTGTACTACAACGGCCCCGAGGGTGAGGTCACCCCGCCGGTCAGCGCCGACGAGCTCGCCGCGATGGACCAGCTGACCAAGATGAACATCGGACCGGACGAGAAGGTGCTCAACGAGCGCTTCGACGGGACGGCCTGGCTGTACGCGATCACCGGCATCCATCCGGTGGCCGGGCATTACGACCCGGGTGTGCCGCCGCCGGACGCGAAGTACCTGGCGCTGCACTTCCGCGAGTACGACACCGACCCCGAGGTGCGGGCGGCGGTCAGGCGGCTGAACGTCAAGCATGTGCTGATCGGGAGTACACCGATCAAGATCGGTGAGCCGCCGGCGCCGGGGCTGCGGGATCTGGACGGGCTGGATTTCCTGCGGAAGGACTTTTCCAACACGGGCGCCTCGATCTACACCCTGACCCGCTGAGGATCACCTGACGCAGGTCTGCGCCCTCCTCCTGTGAGCCCCGTGAGATGAAGGACGCTTTCATAGCGAATTTTGCAATGAGCCTTTTCCATCCTGAGGTTCTGGGGGAGCGAGGTCGCCCCGGTCTCGGACGGTGATCAACGGAGGATCGGGGACGTTGAGTGTCCCCGATCCTCCGTTGATCAAGGTGTGAGACCGGGCGACGATACCCGCGGAACCACCACCCTCGGGCAGGCCAGGCGTAGGTACTGAAGAGGGGTCCGTCCTGACCCGAATCGCCACACACGACCAACGGGCCGTTCATGACGTTCGGGAGGGTCCGCTGCGGTACCCCGAACGGTCTCCCCAAGGGCGCCCCGCGCCCGACGGAGACTTCACCGTCGCGCGCCCTCTTTCGGGCCGAAGGCCCACGGAAACATTTTGCAGGGCGCCGCCCGCTCCCGCGTGACGTCCACTGCGATCTGCGCCCTGCGAAATTTTTCCGTCAGCGCGCGACAGATAAGCACAGTTCCGTCAGCGCGCGACAAAAATTACAGCTCGCGTGGTCGCGGACTGCCCCTGCCGCGACCACGCGAGCCTTTGTCCCCCATTCACCCCCGGGGTGACCCGTGAGGGGCAGCCGTCGTCGGCCGCGCCCACTCGCTGTACTTCTCTTCAGACGACCGTTAGGCGGAACCGGTTTACCCGGCCCGTCAACGTCACCCGTTCGGCCTAAGAATTTTTTCCTTGGAGTACCGGGAGTACGTCGCTGGCGACTTCTTCGAGTGTCGACTCGCGGCCGACGTAGTAGTCCCCCGAGCGTGGCCAGTGCGTGACGATGTCGGTGAATCCGAGTTCCTCGGCCCGTCCTGCCGCGTCGGTGAACGCGCCGACGCTGGAGAGCGAGAAGACCGGAGCCGCGTCGAGGCTCAGGAACCGTTGCACGCTCGCTTTGTCCCGGCCAACGGCCTCGACTCGCTCGTCGAAGGTCTTCACGAGTTCCGCGATGCCCTTCCACCACTCGTCCTGGGTCTCCGCCTTGATGCCGGTGGTGGCCCAGCCCGCGCCGAACCGGGCGGCGAGGGTCATCGTGCGTGGCCCGTTCGCGGCCACCAGGAACGGCAGTCGCGGCCGCTGCACGCAACCGGGCAGGTTCCGGGCACCCTTGGCGCGGTAGTGCTCGCCCTCGAAGTCGAAGCCGTCGGTCATGAGCAGCCCGTCGAGTGCCTCGACGAACTCGGTGAAGCGGTTCGTGCGCTCTTTCACTGACAGTTCCGGGCCGTCGAGGACGGTGGCGTCGTAGTGGGTGTGCGGCACACCGGCGCCGACACCGAGGATGAAGCGGCCGTCGGAGACGTCGTCGAGGGTGATCAGCTCACGGGCGAACGGCACGGGATGCCGGGCGACCGGCGAGGCGACGAAGGTGCCCAGCCTGATCCGCGACGTGACCATGGCGGCCGCCGTCAACGTTGGCATCGCACTGAACCAGGGGCCGTCGACGAGGGTCCGCCAGCCCAGGTGGTCGTACGTCCAAGCGTGGTCGAAGCCGTACTCCTCGGCGGCCCGCCATTTCGGCTCGGCCGCCCACCAACGATCTTCCGGAAGGATCACGATGCCTACGCGCACACCCGGGAAGGTAGCGGTCTCCGCCGACACTTCGCCCGATGGGCGGATCTTCGGGGACAATGTGCCGGTGGAGAAACCGCTCTTGATCGCGTCCGACGTCGACGGCACCCTGCTCGGCCCGCTGGAGGTCCTGACCGAACGCACGGTGGACATCGTCCGGCGCGTCACCGCGTCCGGGGTGCCGTTCGTGCTGGTCAGCGGCCGTCCGCCGCGCTGGATCGCGCCGATCGCGGAGCCGCTCGACCTGACCGGTTACGCGGTCTGCGCGAACGGCGCGGTGCTGTACGAGATCGGGACGGACCGGATCGTGGCGGTGCACGGCCTGCTCGAACCCCAGTTGCTGCATGACACCGTGAGTGCTCTTGATCACGCTCTTCCCGGCTGCCGGTTCGCCGCGGAACGGATCGGCGAGTCCGCGCGGGATCCGGAGATGCGCAACTTCGTGATCGAGCCGGACTATCACAATCCTTGGGGCAATCACGAAGGCACGGAGGCGCCGAGGGCCGAGGTGCTCGGGCATCCGGCGATCAAGCTGATGATCAGCAGGCGCGGGATGAGCTCCGACGAGATGGCGCGGGCGGCCCGCGAGGTGCTCGACGGTTCGGTCGACATCACCTATTCGACGAACTCCGGGTTGATCGAGGTCGCCGCGCACGGCATCACGAAGGCGACCGGGCTGGCCGAGGTCGCCGCCCGGTTGGGCGTCCCGGCCGAGCGGGTGATCGCGTTCGGCGACATGCCCAACGACCTCGAGATGCTCGGCTGGGCCGGGCACGGCGTGGCGATGGCCAATGGACATCGTCAAGTGCTGGCCATCGCCGACGAGGTGACCGCGCCGAACTCCGAAGACGGTGTCGCGCAGGTGCTCGAACGCTGGTTCTAGCGGCCCTCGCGGTCGAGCTTGGCGGCCTCTTCCGGCGTCGGCGCGGTGCCGCCGAGGTGCGCGGGGAGCCACCAGCGTTCGTCGTCGGAGCCCGGCTTCTCCGGGTAGTCCGCCTGGACGCGGTCCACGAGCGCGGACATCCGCACGCGAAGGTCCTTCGAGAGGACCTCGGCGTCATCGTCGGCCTTCGGGTGGATCGGCTCGCCGACGAGGATCGAGATGGGGACGTGGCGTTTGGTGAGGTCCTTCGGGCGGCCCTTGGTCCACAGCCGCTGCGTGCCCCACAGCGCCATCGGGACGACCGGGACGCCGGCTTCGGCCGCCATCCGGACGGCGCCGGATTTGATGTCCTTCACGGTGAACGACCGGCTGATCGTCGCTTCGGGGAACACGCCGACGACCTCTCCGGCCTTCAGGCGCTCGACGGCTTCGCGGTACGACGCGAGTCCCGCGCCGCGGTCGACGGAGATGTGGTGCATCCCGCGCATGAGCGGACCGGCGACGCGATTGCTGAAGATCTCCTTCTTCGCCATGAACCTGACCAGGCGTTTCGCCGGCTGCGCGCCGAGGCCGCAGAAGATGAAATCGAGGTAGCTCACGTGGTTGCAGGCGATGACCGCCCCACCGGTGGCCGGGATGTGCTCGGTGCCCTCCACCCGGATGCGGTTGTCCAGCACCCGGAACATCAACTTCGCCGCCATGATGACGGGCGGGTAAACGAGCTCAGCCATTCGTTCAGGTTACGCTACCGTAGGGTAACCAACCTACGGTCGCGTAGGTCACACGCGCGCACTCACGCCATCACCCCAGGTCACTGCCCCTAAACTGGGTCCGGTGACGCACGAGACCACCGAAATCACCCTCCTGCCGCGAGGCAGACCCAGCGCCCAGCGTCTCTGGGCGTATCTCGCGCTGGGCACGGTTTCCCTGATCAACCTGATCTCCTTCATGCCCAAGTTCCCCAAGCCGCACGAACAGGCCTGGGGCGACGCGGTGAACTACTACCGCATGTCGGAGCAGACCGGCGCGGCCGTGGAGAACCCGTTCGCGTTGCGGATGCTGAGCCCGTGGATCGTCCACCGCGGCAACCTGCTGACCGGGCTCTCCCTCGATGTCCTCTGGGTCGGCCTCACCTTCACGGTCACGCTCGCCACGGTGCTCGTCTTCTTCGAATTCCTGCGCTCGTACCTGAAGCTGCAGCTGTTCACCGCCGTACTCGCCGCCGTCGCGCTGGCCTGCACGTTCTGGTACGCGCCGTACGCCTTCAGCAACCCCTGGCTGGTGGACCCGCTCAACAACCTGCTGTACCTGCTCGCGATCTGGTTCATCCTCAAGCGCAAGCTGATCCCGTTCGCGATCGTCATCGTGCTCGGCGCGATCAACAAGGAGACGACGCTCCTGCTGGCGCCGCTGTACCCGCTGATCGCATGGACGCGCGGCCGTTCCTTCCGGGATCGCGACGTCCTCGGGGGCATCGGCGTGTTCGTGGTCGCCACCGGCATCTACGTCGGTTACCGGATCTGGGCACAGAACCTCATCGGCGGCGACTACGGCTTCGGCGCGGGCCAGTCGAACAGCGGCCTGCTCGACAACATCCGCTTCGCGCTCAACGCGAGCAAGGGCACCGGTCAGGTCGAACTGTTCACCACGTTCCACTTCTTCTGGCTGATCTTCGGCTACGGCCTCTACCAGCAGTACCGTCGCCATGGCCTGCGCGCGGAACTGCTGATCTCCAGTGTCTGGCTGTTCGCCTGCTGTCTGGCCGGACGGCTCGTCGCGACCGACACCCCGCGGGTGTTCGTGATGATGGCGCCGCTGATCGTCGCGCTCACCGCCCTCGTGCTCGACCAGCAGCGAGGAGAGGGACGGCGGCTCTGGGTCGGCGCGCTGTTCTTCCTCTACGTCGCGGTGAACCTGCGGCTCGTCGGGGGTGCCGCGGTGTTCTGGGTCGACGCCGTCGCACTACTGATCTTCGCCGCGCTGGTGTCGTTCCCGGCAACGCCGCGCTGGGCAGGAGGCAAGGGCTTCAACGGCTTCCGGCCGCATCAAGGGACCTTGGACGTCGGGGAAGGCAAGTCCGTCTGACGCGCGAAGGTCACCAGCGCCAGGACGACGCCGAGCAGCGTGCAGTACAGCGCGATCACCTGGTGCTTGACGTTCTCCAGGCCGTCGGCCAGCGCCGCCAGCGCGAACTGCCCGGCGGCGACGGCGAGCAGGAACCCGAGCGCGACGCCCACCGCGTCGCGCCGGGTCTTCCAGCCGCGCGCGGCGAGCAGGAACCAGATCGGCAGTAGCGCGAAGAAACCCAAGGGCGCCGAGAGTTTCGTGACGGTCGACGCCACCGGGACCCGGTATTCCCGCGCTTCGGGGGCGAATCCGGCCGAGCGGTCGAAGCTGCCGAGGTAAGGCGGTCGCGCGGTGAGCAGGTCGCCCGCCGCGCGGTGCAGGATGCCGATGGTGCGCAGGGGATGCGTCGCGAAGTACTCTACGACGTTGTGCCTGCTGATCCGCTCGCGGTATTTCGGATACTCGGGATCGAGCGTGGCCGGCCGCGGATGCCACCAGCCGTTGCCCGCGTACTGACCGAACGAAGCGGGCAGCCCCAACGCGGCGAGGTCGGCTCCGGTGTCGTGCTGACCGTCCACAATGGTCAGAAAGATCGTGTTGAACATGTTGATCTCGCGGGAATCGTCGCCGGGGCGCTCGGCGATCGAGCCGTCGGGCAGCTTCGCCGGTTCGACGGTCTGCTGCGCGTAGGCCGTTCCTCCGGCGAGCGCGCCGATGACGAAGACCACGGGCAGCCATCGCTTCGTGCCGCGTACGCCCGCCGGGCGGACGAGCAGGGCGGCGAGCGCCAGCAACGGCAGGATCATCAGCGTCTGCACCTTGGCGTTGACCGCGATGATGCCGCCGAACAGCAGTACGGCCAGTCCCGCGTAGCGCCACCAACCCGGCCGCGCGGCCACCAGCAAGCCACCGACGGCGAGCAAAAGACCGAGGAACGCGGCGCCTTCGCCCAGTACGGACGCGAAGTAGCCGAAGAACGCGGAGTCCGCGACGACCAGCAGAAGTCCCACGGTCGCGAAGAGGCGGACGCGTCGCGAGTACGGCAGGCCGACGACGATCAGCGCGACCGCCGTCGCGGCCAGGACGCTCATGAGCACGCCGAGCACGACCAGGCTGAGCGTGGACTCCAGCCCGAGCAGGCCACCGAGTGAGCGGGCGATCCTCGCGAACCAGCTTTGGCTCAGCAGGTACGTCGCGTCGCATTCGCCCGCCGGAACGGTGTACTCGAGCCGCACGAACGGCTCCGGTTTCCCCTTCCACGGGATGCCCGCGCCGCACAGCACACGGAAACCGTCACCGTTGTCGGACATCGCGACCGGCCTCGGCACGAGGAAGCGGACGAGCAGCACGGTGAGCGCCGCGGCGAACACGCCGAAGCCGAACAGACGAGAGGACGCTTCGAGCGCTGCTGGACGGCCGGGGGAAACGCGTTCGTCGACACTCACGAAGGGCACGGTACGTGGCGGAAGTCGGGCGAGAAGTCGAGGGCGGGCGTGACCGACCGCTCGACATCGGCCCGCAAGAACACGGCGATCCACGCCGAGGTGCCTTCACGCACGAAGGTCGCGACGCGGTACCTGGCCGCGTACGCCGGGTCGATCGCGCAGGACTGCGTCGCCGAATAGCCGCTGTCGGTGATGACGGCGATCGTCGGGTGCCGCCGGGAGACGACGGCCTCGCCCGCTTCCTCGGTCTGCCCGCGGACGCCGACGATCTGCAGCTGCGTCCCGGCGTGATACGACAACGCCCCCGGCGCGGACGTGCTCACGACCGAACCGGGCGGCAGGTAGACGCCGAGCCAGCGGCCGATCTCCTCCATCTGCGCGCCGTGGTCGTGCCAGGCACGCACACTGGCCAGCATGTCGGGGCTGAACACGGAGGCCAGGACCGCGAGCCCGGACAACGTCACCGCGGCGGCGGGCATCAGCCGCTGAACGGACGGCCTCGGCCGAGGGCTCGGCTTCGGTGCCGCGGTGAGCACGCCGTAGACCGAGACCGCGGCCACCGCCAGCAGCGGCGGGATCGGCGCCAGCAGGCGCCACGCCGGGGCGGCGTCACCGCCGAAGAAGACCACGAACCCGGTGAGCACGACGGCGGTGGCGAGCATCAGCCAGATCAGTGCCCTGGCCTCGGCTTCGTGGGGCGTACGGCCGTTGCGGCGCAGCGGCAGCGCCACCGCCGCGACCAGGCCGAGCAACAGGAATCCCTGGTGGACCACCGAGAATCCCGACAGGTAGTGCCAGCCGCTGTCGATTCGCGCCGGGAGGTCGAGGTCGAAGGGGATGAGGATCGAGGTCGGCAGGACGTGGTCGTAGTAGGTGGCCCGCCACGCCGTCCACGGCGCGACGAAGACGAGCCCGCCGAGCAACCAGCCCACCGGCGACCACCAGGTGTACCGGCCGCGCAGCGCGGCGATGACCAGCCAGCAGCCGACGAGCACCGCGAGCAGCGTTCCCGACGGACGCGTCATCATCGCGAAGGCGACGAGCACGCCCGCGACCACCGGGCGCCGTGCCGCGAGCGACGCGAAGACGCCGAGGACGAGCAGGACGAACAACGGCGTCTCGGTGCCGGATCCGCCGTACGCGGCGAGTCCTCCGGCGGCCGCGACGAGCACCGCGGCGGCCACGCCACAGGCCGGACGCGGCTCGCCCACCGCCCGCGCGACCACCCGGTTCACCGTCACGTACGCGAGCAGGACGGCACCGAGCGTGGCGAGGATTCCGAGCACGATCGCCGACGTCTCGATATCCGCTCCGAAAGCGGCCTTCGGCAACGCGATCGCGATCATCCAGAGGAAATTCGCGTAACCCTCGATCCGTTCGCCGGTGTTGAACACCGGACCGTTGCCGTCGGCGATGTTCTGCGCGTAACGGAAGGTGATGTACGCGTCTTCCCCGATGGTCGAGTAGGCCAGCTGGTGCACCAGTGAGAAACCGAGGGTCAACGCGAGCGTGGCGGCTCGCCAGTTCTCGTCGGTACTGATCTTGGGCCAGGCCACGAGGACGAAGGCGGCGACCACGAGCCACGCGCCGACGACCGCGACCACCACGTGATCCCCACCCTCCCGGGCCGAGCCTCTCCCCTGACGAAAAGACTACGGTCAAGTATCGATCACCGCGCCAAGGTGTTTCTTTTGGCGCAGTGACTCGACACGAATGGGCGAGTGGAGTTTGCCAAAAGTAGGCATAGGCGCCGTGATTTCCCCGTCGTGATGTGACCCGTTCGAGTAACGGTCCCCGCAGGTTAATCTGGCTGTCCATTCCGTTCCGCACCTCGGGGTTCTGTGCGGATTCCCCCAGCCCCGAGGAAGTTCGTGCCCACCCAGACCTCCGCGCTGACCGACGTCGTCACGATCTGCGTCACCCTGCTCGTCATCGGCCTTCCCGGCGTGCTCACCGGCCTCGCCGCCGGGCTGCGCGGCTGGGTGCTGGCCGGGATGGCGCCCCTGCTGAGCTACGCCGTCGGTGGTCTCGCCGGACCGTGGGCGGCCGCGCTAGGGATCCCGTTCAACCCGGTGACGTACGCGGTGGCGACGGCCTTGTTCGCCGGTGTCGCCTTCGGTCTGCGACGGCTCACCCTGCGCCGATGGCCGCCCACGCCGGAGGAGCCGCTGTGGGGACGGGCCGGGCACCTCGCCGTCGGGGCGTGCCTGCTGCTCGCGGCCGCCATCGGGATGTACGCGGTGGTGCGCGGGATGGGCAGGTTGGACGCCATTCCGCAGGGCTTCGACGCGGTTTATCACGCGAACGGCGTCCGGGAGATCGCCGAAACCGGGGACGGCAGCCTGTTCGGCACCGGCGAGGTCAACTGGTACGGCGACGCGGCGCCGGTGTTCTACCCCAACGCCTACCACCTGCTCGCGTCCGTGGGGTACCTGCTCAGCCCGGCGACCATCCCGCTGACGCTGGACGTGAACACCGCGCTGCTCCCGGCGTTGCTGGCGTTGTCGCTGGTCACGATGGTGCGGGTGTTCCGAGGGCGGGCGGTCTTCGCCGGCGCGGCCGCGCTCGTCTCCATCGCGCCGTCGATGGGGCTGTACGAATCGATGAACCGGGGACCGCTGCTGCCGTTCCTGCTCGGGCTCGCGCTGACCCCGCTGGCCGCCGTCGCGGCGAAGCGGTACCTCGACCGTCCCGCGCCCGACACCGGTTTCGTGCTGGTGATCGGCGCGGTCGGGCTGCTGTGCGTGCACTCGTCGGCGCTGTTCGGCGCGATCCTGTTCGCCGGTCCGCTGCTGCTGCAACGCTGGATCGCACCCGGTGAGCGGTGGCGGCGGATCGGACGGGACCTGCGCGCGCTGGCGATCGTCGGTGTCCTCGCGATCGTCGTGGCCTGGCTGCAGCTGTTCGGGGCGCTCGGACTGGCGAACGGGGAGGTGCCCTACCGCAGCTGGCCGGTCGAGTGGCGGGCGACGACGGCGCTCGGCGCGCTGCTGGGCTTCCAGCACCAAGCGCCTTACCCGCAGATCTGGCTTTCGGCGGCCCTGCTGCTGGGCTTCATCTTCTTCGCGCGAGCGGGCGCGCTGCGCTGGATCGGCGTGACGGCGTTGCTCACCGGCTTCGCCTACATCGCGGTGACGTCGTCGGAGCAACCGGTCGTGCTGGCGCTGTCCCGGCCATGGTGGAACGACCCGTACCGGTTCATGGCGATGGCGGCGATCCCCCTGGCCGTCATCGCGGCGCACGGGCTCGCCGAGACGCAGGCGTGGCTGCGGGACACCGTGGTGCACCGGAAGGTGCCCGCGTTCGTCGTCGCGGTGGTGGTCTTCGGCGGGTTCGCGTTCTTGAGCAACGGTTTCTACGCGCGGGCGAACGCGGCGATGGTCGCGCCCGGCTACGCGAACACCCCCGGTATCAACCAGCACAAGCTGCCGGTGAGCCCGGACGAGGTCGTGGCGATGGAGAAGCTCGCCGAGTTCGTGAAGCCCGGCGAGCGCGCGTTGAACGACCGGCTGGACGGGACGGTGTGGACCTACGCGCTGTCAGGCGTCCGCACCACTTCCGGGCATTTCGACGAGACGCTGTCACCGTCGGACGCGCGGCTGCTGGAGTGGCACTTCCGCGAGTACCCGGCGAATCCCGACGTCCGGGCGGCCGTCCAGCGGCTGAACGTGCGCTGGGTGATCCTCGGGCAGTACGGCTACCCGCCGGGCGCGCCGCGCCAGGCCGGGCTGCGCGATCTGGACGGCCTGAACTTCGTGAGCGAGGTCTACCGCAACGCTGACGCCGTCATTTACCGGCTGATCCCCTGACGCGTTTAGTCCTCTGAATGCGGTCCTAAACGCGGGTCGCGAGGCGGGCGGAGAGAGCGGCGGCGCCGGCGGTGATCAGGTCGGCGACGGTGAACATGACGCGCGAAGCGATGGCGAACGCCGTCGCCTGGCCGACGGTGAGACCCGACGCGGTGAGCACGGCGACCTGGGCGACCTCGCGGACACCGACCCCGCTGGGCAGGATGAACGCGAACGTCCCGACGGTCATCGCGACAGCCATCGCGCCGACGCACAGCACGAAGCCGCTGAAGCCGGGCGTGCCGACCGAGTTCGCCAGCAGCCACAGGTGCACACCTTGCAGCGCCCACGCGGCCGTCGACGAGCCGAAGACCTTGCCGACGACGGACCAGCTCAGCCGGTGGTCCAGCGGCGGGCGCCGCAGGATCCGCAGCACCAGTGACGTACCCCAGGTGAGCACGCGCGGATGCAGCATCGCCAGCCCGACCGGGATCAGCACGAACAGCCACAGCGCCCGCGGGCTGTTGCTGAACACCGCGGGAGCCGCGAGCAGCGAGACGACCAGCGCGGAGACCACGCCGACGCCGAGCTGGATCAGCGAGCCGGTGAAGATCCGGGCCCTGGCGAGCCCGGCCTTGCGGCCCAGTTCCATCTGCAGCAGGTACGCCCACACCGAACCCGGCACGTACTTGCCGAGCGAACCTACGAGGCAGATCTGCGCCCCGCGGGCGTAGCCGATCGGCTTGCCGAGGTCGTCGACCATGACCTGCCAGCCGTAGGTCGACACCATGATCGCGGCGATCAGCGCGAGCAGGCTCAGCGTGGAGGATTCCCAGGCGACGTCGGACAACGTCCGCCAGAATTCCGCCCAATTGGCGACCAGCGTCTTCGCGGCGAAACCGACTACCGCGATGATGGCGATCCAGCGGACGACGTCGAGGATCTTCGCTTTGGTGGATTTCGGTTGCTTTACCGCAACCGGAGACTCCTCCTCGGGCGTTTCGACGGTCGTCACTGAACCTCCTCCGCTGTACCGCTGTCGCCGCTGGTCAGGACTGTACGGTCACCAGTCGACTGAACTCGGTCAGCAGATCGTAGCCGTCCCAAATCGCGGAGAACGTCAGGGCCGATCCGAAGGGAACGACACGGTCGACACCGCGGCCCGCCAATTCGGTCACGAATTCCGTCAATTCCTCTTTACTGAAGCCGAATTGACCGACGGTTTGATCTTTGCGGAGCACGATCGGGACGAGGTCGGAAAGCGTGTCGACCCGCGCGTTGGCGAAAGTACCCGCGCCGAGCCACTCACGCGGAAGGATCGCCGGGTCGGCCAGTTCGAGCGTCGCGAGGCCGTTGCCCTGGAACTCGATGCCGTCGACGAGCCCGTCGACGGCCGCGCCGTACGCCGAAACCCGCTTCTGGACGGCCATCGCGGGCTCGGTGACGTGCTGTTTGGTCGCCAAGACCTCGGCGAGCAGCTTCCGGAACTCCTGCCCGGCTTCGCGGGCGCCGTCCTCGTCGCCGACCCAGAACACCGCGCGCGGCGACGAGCAGGCGGCCTGGTCGAACCAGTACGAGTCGTTGTAGAACCCTTCGGCCGCGCCGCGGCGCTCGGCCTCGGACGCGTTCTGCCAGCCACGCACCGACGCGACCGCGAACGACGAGCGGTCCGGGAAGGTCAGGTCGCGCGCGTGCGGCGCCAGCGGGTACTTGCGCAGGGCCGCGACCGAGGCGTCGCCGCCCCAGATGACCCGCAGGTCCGCGGCGACCGACAGCGCACCGCTGATCGCGTCACTGCGGTCGTAGGTGACCATGCGCTGCGTCGCGGTGATCGCGGCGGCGGTGTCGTCGTCCACTTCGGACAGTGCGGCGTTCAGCGCCTCCAGCACCGTTTCGGCCGCACCGGCCGAACGCGACGACACGCGGACGACGTTGTGGTTGCCCGCCAGCGCGGAAAGCGCCCACGAGTACACGAAGATCGTGTCGACGTTGGCGGGCGGGACGTGGAAGACCAGCCCGCGCGGGAAGCGCAGCGCGTCGCCGGAAGTATCCAAAGTGGACAGTGCTTTGGCGATCTCTCCCTTGCGCAGGAAGAAACCGAGTGACGCCAGTTCCGGGAACCGGCGCGCGGTGGCGGGCGCGAGGAGCTTGCGCGCGAACTTCGTCAGGAACTCGACGACACGCGGGTCGCCGACGCGAAGCCGTCCGCCGACGGGCTCGGCACGCAGCTCTTCGACCAACGAGGAGACCTCGATGCCGTCGCCGAGCGGGAACCGCTGGTTCAGTGTGCTCATGCCGCCGCCCCCTGGAAGGTGTCCGAGCAGCCGCGGGCCTCGGCCTTGGGCAGCCTGCCGTGCACGGAGAAGTGCTTGCCCGGCCAGTCGCCGTCGTCGATCCCGTTGTAGACGCCCAGATCCTCGGTGAGCAGGACGTGACCCGGATACGAATGCGGCAGCGTGCTGACGACCTCGATCACCCCGGGGACACCGACCGGCTGCTCTTCCCAGGTCTCCGGGTCCCGGATCACGACATCCGCGAAGTCGGGGCAGTACAAGGAGTTCCCGGAAGGCCCTTCGAGGAACACGGTGCCGATCTGCTCGATCATCCCGTAGTAGTTGTGGATCCGGGTGAGGCCGGTGTCCTCTTTGAACCGGCGGCGGAACTCGGTGTTGTCGACCGCGCGGTCGATCAGCTTCTTCCAGCCGCCGGAGTGGATCAGGATCCCGTTGGACAGGTCCAGCTTGTGCTCACGCGCGACCTCGTAGAGGTACTGCCACACCATGAAGGTGAAGCCGAAGATCAGGAACGGCTTGTCACCGTAGGTGACGAGGAACTGCTTGACGGCCTCGACGTCCGGCTGGTCGTTTTCGTCGAGCACGTAGGTGTGCTTGCGGCCGAAGTTCGCCATGCCGAGCACACCGGCGCCGCGCGCGGAGAACGAACGGCGGTTCTTGATGATGCCGATGGTGTCGACCATCAGCATCGGCAGCCGCTCACCGCCGAGGACCTCCTGCAGCGTCGCGCCGAGCTGCTTCGTCTGCGCGCCGGCGGCGGCCTTGTCCAGGTAGATCCGGGACGCGCCCGCGCCGGTGGTGCCCGAGGACGTCAGCGTCTTGAAGATCTCGGCCTCGGGGATGCTGCGCAGGTCGTGCGTCTTGAACATCCGCACCGGCAGCCACGGCAGATCCGCGATCGAGGCGAACTCCGCGTCCCGCGCGATGCCGAGCGAGGAGAGGATGCGGTCGTAACCGACGGAATTCTCGCGGTGGTGCGCGGTGAGCTCGGCGAGCTGCGGAAGCAGGTGCTTCTCGCGCTCCGCCTGCGAAAGCGTGAACACACTCATACCTGGGCCTCCAGCGACCGGTAGTCGATCTTGCCGCTGGCCAGCAGCGGCACGGTGTCGATGGGGCGGACGTCGAACCCGCTGGTGTGCAGGTGCAGCCGCTCGGACAGCGCCTTCGCGGCGTCCTTGCAGATCTCCTTGTCGGCCGCCTCGGCGAACAGGACGACCTTGTCCCCGGCCGGGACGGCGGCCACGACGTCGATCCCCACCGAAGCGGAACGCACGGCGTGCTCGAGATCATCCAGGCTGACCCGGTTGCCGAAGACCTTGCCGATCCGCTTGAGCCGTCCGGTGATGTAGAGGAACCCGTCCTCGTCGAGGTAGCCGAGGTCGCCGGTGGGCAGCACGCCGCCGCATTCGTCGCCCGCGGCCAGCCCGGTCTCGTCGTCGGCGTAGCCCATCATCACGTTGGGCCCCCGGTAGACGACCTCGCCGACGATCTTCGGATGCTTGGTCTCGGAGCCGTCCTCGCGCCGGACGGCGAACGAGCCGCCGGGCAGCGCTGGCCCGGCGGAACCGAGCTTCTCCGCGAGCCGCTCCGCCGGGACGGTGGTCATCCGCGGCGACGCCTCGGTCTGCCCGTACATCACGAACATGCGCCCGCCGACCGCGCGGATCTTGTCGTTGAACTGGGCGACGAGATCGTCGCGGAGCTTGCCGCCCGCCTGGGTCAGCGTGCGCAGTGACGGGTACTTCGCCGGGTCGAACTTGAGCCGCCGCAGCATCTCGTAGTGGTACGGGACCCCGGCGAGCGACGTCACCTTGTGCTCATTGACCGCGTCCCAGAACCCACGCCCGAGCACGCCGGAAGGCTCGATGACCACGGTCGCGCCGCGGACGAGATGCGAATTCAGCACGGACAGGCCGTAGCTGTAGTGCAGCGGCAGGCTGGTCGGCGCGACCTCGTCGCGGTCGATGCCGAGCACCTGCGCGATCGCGTCGGCGTTGGACAGCACCGCACCGCGCGAAAGCCGGACCAGCTTGGGATTACCGGTGGAACCGCTGGTCGGCAGCAGGACCGCGAGATGCGGATGCGGCTCGACACCTTCGGCAGACTCGCGGACCCAGTGTCCGTCGGAGACGCCGTAACCCTCCGGCGCGGGCGCGTCCGGCGCGGACAGGACGGCGGCCGGGCGGAAGCGCTCGATGAGCCCCGCCAGGACGTCGGCGTCCAGTGCCGGGTCGATCAACGCGATCGCGCGGCCCGCCTCGAACGCGCCGAGGTAGTTCAGCACGCTTTCGAGGTCCACCGACATCCGCGCGAACAGCGCGCCCGGCGGCAGCTCCGACAACGCGGCCCCCACGCGGGTGACCTCGGTGTCGAGTTCCTCGCCCGCGAGCGTCTTGCCGCTCGTGACGTCGATGAGTCGTGCACCCACACCCAAGAGGGTCATCAGAGAACCAAGCCTCCGTCGATGCCCAGCACCTGCCCGGTGATGAACGAAGCGTCATCACTGACGAGGAACCGGATCGCGTTCGCCACGTCTTCGGGCGTTCCGAGCCGCCCGAGCGGGGTCTTGCCGATGTTCTCGGCCTTCGCGTCCTCGCTCAGGCCCGAGGTCAGGTCGGTGTCGATGACGCCGGGCGCCACCGCGTTGACCCGGATCCCGGACCGGCCGAGTTCCTTCGCGGCCGAACGCGCGATGTTCGCCACCGCTGCCTTCGAGGCCGCGTACACCGTCTGACCGGCACTTCCGTGCTCGCCGACGATCGATGCCAGCACCACGATGGCGCCGGTCTTCTTGCGCATCATCGCCCTGGCCGCGGCCTGGACGGTGTGCAGCGTGCCGGCGACGTTCGTGCTCAGCGTGGTGTCGACGAGCTCCTCGCGGATCATCCCGAGGAGCGCGTCCTCCATGATCCCGGCGTTGGCGACCACGATGTCGAGCTTGCCGTGCTCCTTGGCCACGCCGCGGACCAGCGTCGACACGGCCTTGGCGTCGGTGACGTCCAGCGCGAGCCCGTTCGCGGCACCCGCCGCGGCCGCCGCTTCCTTGGCCTTGGCCTCGTCACGGCCGGTCAACACGACGGTGGCGCCCGCCTCGGCGAGCGCCCGCGCGGTGGCGAGCCCGATCCCGCGCGTTCCGCCGGTGACCAGGGCGACCTTGCCTTCGAGCATCACTTGTTCTGGAGGTCCGTGACCATGTCGACGGCGACCTTGAAGCTCGACATGTCGATCACCTGGTCGGTGTCGAACTCGACGTCGAACTCGTCCTCGATGGCCGCGACCAGCGCCATGTGACCGACCGAGTCCCACGCCTCGATGTCGCGGTACTTCAGGTTTTCGACGTCGACATCGCCATCGAGGTCCAGCGCCTCGACGAAGACCTCACGCAGCTTGCCGGCGACTTCCGCCATGTCCGTACTCCTAATGATCGTCGCGCGGACGGGCGTCCCACGCCTTCACCAAGGTAGAGAGGTCGCCGGGCAGCCGGTCGGCCAGCCCGTCCTCAGGGAGACCGGCCTTACCCTTCAGCCACGGTCCCAGTGCCTCGATGGTGGCCTCGTCCAGCCCTCGACGGGACAGGCCCACGGTGTTGACGCCGGTCACCCGGGCGGGGTTGCCGACCGCGATGGTGAACGCGCCCACCTCCTTGCGGACCGCGGAGCTCATCCCGACCATCGCGCCGGGGCCGATCACGACCCGCTGGTGCAGGATCGCGCCCATGCCGAGGTTCGCCCCGGACCAGATGTGGCAGTGGCCACCGGTGATGACGTTCGACGCGACCGTGACGGCGTCCTCGACCAGGCAGTCGTGGGCGATGTGGGAGCCGCGGAGGAAGTAGCCGCCGTCGCCGACGGTGGTCGTGCGCCAGGTGCCCTGGTGGACGCTGACGTACTCGCGGATCCGGTTCCGGCTGCCGATGACGACACCGTGGCCGTCGTGATCGGGATCACCGTTCGGCGCGGATTCCCAGGCGGCGGGGTGCTCGCGACCGCGGTCCTCACCGGGGGTGCCGATGGTCACGTGCGGGCCGATCCAGTTGCCGTCGCCGATGCGCGTGGGGCCCACGATGACGGTGAACGGTCCGATGACGTTGTCGTCACCGAGCTCGACACCCTCGCCGATGACTGCGGTCGGGTGGATGCTGTTCACCACGTGAGATCCGTTCGTTGTGGCTGGGAGGCAGCCTGGGGTATTGGGCGCTTCGGCGGTCCCGGTAACGTGTGGCCCGCGCCAGAGAGGGCGGCCGGACGCAGAACCGGCGGCTCACTGTACCGGACGCACCGTAGTGCCTGATTCACGAATGCCCAGTCGAGAGAGACTTGCAGATGATCCCCATTACCGTGGTCGACGTCCGTGACGCGGAGGACCTCGTCGTCGAGGTGCTGCGATCCGGCGCCATCGCACAGGGACCGATGGTCAAGCGCTTCGAGGACGCGTTCGCGAACGTTTCCGGCACGAAGCACGCGATCGCCGTCAACAACGGCACCACCGCGCTGGTCGCCGCCATCCAGGCGCTCGACCTCCAGCCGGGTGACGAGGTCATCACCTCGCCGTTCACCTTCGTGGCGACGCTGAACGCGATCCTGGAAGCCGGCGCGACCGTCCGCTTCGCCGACATCCGGCGCGACGACTTCGCGATCGACCCGGACGCCGTCGGCGCCGCGATCACCGACCGCACCAAGGTCCTCATGCCGGTGCACCTGTACGGGCAGACCGCGGACATGGGCAAGCTCGCGCCGCTGGCCGCCGAACACGGTCTCCAGGTCATCGAGGACTCCGCGCAGGCCGTCGGGGCGTCGTTCGAGGGCAAGCCGTCCGGATCCTTCGGGATCGGCTGCTTCTCCCTGTACGCCACCAAGAACGTCACCACCGCCGAGGGCGGCGTCATCACCACGGACGACGACAAGCTGGCGGACAGCCTGCGTGTGCTGCGCAACCAGGGCATGCGCGCCCGGTACCAGTACGAGGTCGCCGGGCACAACTACCGGATGACCGATCTGCACGCCGCGGTCGGCATCCCGCAGCTCGAGAAGCTGGACCAGCTCACCGCCGCCCGCCAGGCCAACGCGAAGCGCCTGACCGAGGGCCTCGCCGGCACCCCGGGTCTCGACCTCCCGCAGGTCCTGCCTGGCCGCGAGCACGTGTGGCACCAGTACACCGTGCTGGTCGGCCCGCACGCCTTCCTCTCCCGTGACGAACTCGCCGCCGCGCTCACCGAGCGGGGCATCGGCAACGGGATCTACTACCCGAAGATCGTCTTCGACTACGACTGCTACCGGAACAACCCGCTGATCCCCGACGCCAAGGTCGAGGACTTCCCGGTGGCCGCCTCCGTCGCCGCGCAGGCGCTTTCCCTGCCGGTGCACCCGCACCTTTCCGAGTCCGACCTGGACACCATCATCGAAACGGTTCGCGAGGTACTCGGCGCATGACGACGCACAAGATCGCTCTCATCGGTACCGGGAACATGGGTTCGCTGCACGCCCGTGTCCTCGCCGCGAACGAGCGCGTCGACCTCGTCCGCGTGATCGACCCGCGCGAAGAGGCAGGCCGCAAGGTCGCCGAACGCTACGAAACCCAGTGGACGCCCGAAATCGGCTCACTGTCCGATGTGGACGCCGTCGTGCTCGCTTCGGCCACCGAGGCGCATTACGAGCTGGCGCAGGAGATCCTGGGCCAGGGCAAGCCGCTGCTGGTCGAGAAGCCGGTCTGCAACAGCCTCGAATTCTCCCAGGAGATCGTCGCGCTGTCGGCGAAGAAGGACGTCCCGCTGATGTGCGGGCTCCTGGAGCGCTACAACCCCGCCGTGATGACCGCGCGGGCGCTGATCAACGAGCCGATCCACCTGATGGCCCGCCGCCACGGCCCGTACGCGCCGCGGATCAAGACCGGTGTCGCGTGGGACCTGCTGGTGCACGACGTCGACCTGGCGATCCAGTTCTTCGGCGGCGCGACCCCGGCGCGGGTCGCCTCGGGTGCCGGCTACTTCCACCCGAATTCGGTCGAGGGCGCCGAAGACACCATCGAGACGGTGCTGTCGTTCGAGTCCGGGCTGGCCACGGTTTCCGCGTCCCGCCTCGGCCAGCGCAAGGTCCGCTCGCTCTGGGTGTCCGAACTGGACCGCATGATCGAGATCGACCTGCTCCGCCGCGACGTCACCATCTACCGGCACGTCTCGCACGACTCGGTCACCCCGGACGGCCTCGGCTACCGGCAGCAGACCGTCATCGAGATCCCGGAACTGGTCACCGCGCGCGAGCCGCTGGCCACCCAGCTGGACCGGTTCCTCGAACTGCTCGAAGGCAAGGTCGACGCCGACACCGAGCGTGACCTGATCCTGCCGTCGCACGCCGTCGTCGACCAGGTGCTCACCCAGGCCGCCGCCTGATCTCTCGCGTTATTTGGTGAGGCGCTGGCCCTTCGCGTTGTAGGCGACGAGTCGGCTCAGGACGCTCGCCGAGTCCACGTCGGCCGGGTCGAACCAGAAGATCACGACCCCCGGGTCTTCGGACCAGACGGCCGTCTTCGCTTCGACCGGCTTTCCCCGTACGGTGCTGGTGATCCGCGCCGCCGGACCGGAGAAGTAGCCGAACACGGGGACGAACGTGCCCTGGACCAGGTCGCCGCCGTCCGTGGCGTGGAAGCCGAAGGACCGGTCGGATCCCTTGTACTCGTTGGTGCTCTGGAGCGCCTCGAAGGTGCCGTTGTCGTTCCGGTAGGCGACCTGGAGACTGAAGTGGATGTCCGGCAGGGCCGGCTCGTCGAGCGCGGCCGCGTAGATCACCAGTTCCCGGCCGCCCTCACCGCGGACGCCGAGCGGGATCACGTCGCCCATGGGCAGGTCCGCCGCCGCCGCCGTGGTGGTGGCGACCGACGGTGCCGGTGACACCGGCGCCGGAAGCGGCTGCGAGGCCGGCGCGCTCGCGGCCGGCGGGATCGGTTGCCGGTCGGGCGGCGGTTCCTTCAGCGCCACCGCGCCGACGATGACCAGCACCGTCACCATGGCGGCGGCGACCCCGCCCGCGCCGGTCGCGAGACGGCGACGGCGGCGGATGCGCCTGCCCTTGGTCATGATCGCGGCGAGGTCGGGTGCGGCGAACTCCTCGGCAGGCGGTTCCCGGAGAGCCGAGCGCAGCGTCTCGAGGTCGGTCATCGTCCCAGCCCCCCGATCAGTTCCGTGCCGTCCTCCGCGGTGATCCGCAGCTTCGTCAGTGCGCGGGAGTTGGTGCTCTTCACCGTGCCCACCGAGACCCCCAGCTCGCCGGCCACGTCGGACTCCTTCAAGTCGAAGAAGTGCCGGAGCACCACAACCGCTCTTTCCCGATCTGTGAGCGTACGCAACGCGTCAAGCAGCCATTTCCGCTGGACAACGGCCCCGGCGACGTCCGCGCCGCTCGGCCGTTCGGGGACCTTCTCGGTGGCGTTCTCGCGCATCGGACGCCGCCAGCCGTCGATGATGTGGTTGACCAGGACCTGCCTCGCGTAGGCGTAGGCGTCCTTGCGGCGTACCCGTGACCAGGCGGCGTACGTCTTGGCGAGCGCCGTCTGTGCGGCGTCCTCGGCCTGATGCCGGTCGCTGGTCAGCAGGTAGGCGGCATGCTGCAGACGCGTCGACGAGTTCCGCACGAACTCGACGAACTCGTCATCGCCGCGAGCCACGCTGGTCCTCATCTCCGTTCGACGGTTGGCCACCCGAAAGGTTGCCTCAACCTTTTCGACCGCTCTCCCGTAGAGGTCTTCGCATGATCTTCGACCACTGGGAGGCACTGCACATGAAATCACCCGGGAAGCGGACGATGCTGGCAGGCGGCGGGATCGCGGCCGCCGGTCTCGCTGTCGTCCTTTCGAGCACGTTGACCGCGAACGCGACCCCCGCTCCGGCACCTGCGCCCGTCGCGGCGGCGGAGGTCGTGGAGGTGGCCGCCCCGGTGCGGACGGCCGAGGAACCGGCCAACACGCCGTGGGGCGACGTCATCGGCACCGGCGTCCAGAGCGATGGCGGTGAGCTGGTGTTCTACGGCGTGAAGATCGACCTCGCACAGCTTCCGCAGACGACCTTCGGGATCATGGCCGGGCACCGGTCGGCCGACGGCGAGGTGACCGCCGGCACCGTCACCAACGAGTTCTCCGGCCCCGACAAGTCCCCTGGCTTCCACGCGGTGTCCGGCGGGTTGAACGGCATCCCGGCCTTCGGTTACTACGCGGGCCCGGCCGCGAAGATCACCGCGAAGGTGAACGGCAAGGCCGTCACCGCGCACCAGGCCGCCTGGAGCGTGGACCCGAACATCGTCGTGTTCTGGTTCGACTCCGCCGCCGACCCGCTGAAGCTGGCCGCCTTCGACGCCTCCGGCAAGAAGCTGCCCCTGGGCAACCCCGACGTCGGCCACGGCTGAGCTCAGTTCTTGCGTCGAGTGAGGCGCAACGCGACGACGAGACCGGCGACCACCACGGCGGCCGCGAGCACGATCCACACCCAGACCGGCAACAGGCCTTCGGGAGTGGTCTCCTCTGCTTGCGGGGCCGGGGTGGCGCCGGTCGCGGGTGCCGCACTGCTCGCCGGAGCCGCAGCGCTGCTGGAGGACGGCGGCGCGACCGGGGCACTGAGGTTGAACTTCACCGAACCGCTCGCGGCGTGCGTGTCCTCGAAGGTCACCTTGTAGCGCAAGGTGTACTCGCCCGCGGGCCCGACGGCCTGTACCGGCGCGGTGACGACGGTTCCGGCGACCTCCGCCCGGCCGACCGTCCATGACGCGTTCTCGGGCCCGGTGATCTGGATCGGGTTCTCGGCGAGGGTGACCGGGCCGGAGAACGTCAGCTTGATCTGCGTCGGCGGCGCCGCGAGCGAAGCGCCCCTCTCCGGATCACTGCTCTTCAGCTCCGAGTGGGCCATCGCCGGGGTCGCGGCACCCAGCAGGGTCACCCCGGCGGCCAGCAGGGACGCACCGAACCGCTTGAACCTCATCAGACACCCTTCACGCGGAAACTCCCCGGGTGAGCCTAGTGGCCGGACGCGAGCCTGGTGAGTGGTAAGGACAGTTATTGAGGGGTAAGTCGAACGTGTCGTGGCGTGGGGCTGCTGTCGCTCCTGCGTAGGCGTTCTTCTGGTAGTGAAGGCCTCCTTGCCTACTCTGACGGTAGTGAAGGAGGCTTTCGCTACCGTCGGATGTGAGCCCTGGTGACAGTGGACGGCTGTGATCTCGGCGGCCGGTCGTGAAGTACATGAAGGCCCCCTTCCTTGCGCTAGGCCGCACGCATCGGTGGTGGATCAAGGGCGAGCCGAGGTAGGGCAGGCCTGATTCTGGACGCCGGAGAGGTTTCACTGTCCACAAGGGACACCACTGGGCGATCAGATGTCCGATTGATGCCGTTATGCACGTTTCGACGCGGGGTCGTGAGTGATAATGAGGGTTAGAACGACCCAAATCACTCACGACCCCTTCTCAAAACCGTGCAAGTCTCCCAAACCGGTCACATTTGACTTGAAAAGTGTCCCTTATGGACGGTCAGAAGCCGGGTGAGGCCCTTTGCGTGAGCCCGCTCCCGCCGAGGCCACCACGACACGTTCGCCCTGTCCCGCTCTAGCGGCGGAGCCGACCAGCAGTTATGCGACTTTGCCGGGACCCTGCGCTAGGCGCAAGGAAGGGGACCTTCATGTACTTCGGTAAGGCGTGACTTGCCGTCTCGCCCGAGACACGACACGTTTGCCTTACCCCCAATAGGACCGTCATTACTACTCACGAGGGCTGATCAGGGGCGCTACGCGTGCCGGGTGGTGAGCGCGTCGAGGTCGAGCGTGATCGGGGTGCCATCGAAGTCGAGGCTCACCTTGCCGGTGTGCTCACCGAAGTTCTCGTACTCGCCGTCAACAAGGCGATAGGTGATCATGCTCGGCGGGTCGTCGAGATCGACGATCCAGTAGTGCTCGATTCCGGCTTCGGCGTACTCGGAGAATTTCGTGACCCGGTCGGTGCGGACCGTGCCCTCGGAAAGAACCTCGATCACCAGCCGCACATCTTCAGGTGCCACCCTGGGAACGTTCGAATCCGTCAAACTCGTCACGACGACGTCCGGTACGCGAATGGTCAGCGGCGCCTCGGCGAGCAACAACTCGACTCCGGCGAAGGCGGACAGATCCGGGAGCCGCTCGTCCAACCAATAGGCGAGCCGACCCACGGCCAGTTGGTGAAGCGTACCCAGCAGCGGTGGCTGGACCAGCACACCGCTGACCACTTCAGCCCGGTTCTGGGGCATGGACGCCCAGTCGGCGAGGTTCACGGGGTTCATCAAGCCGATCGTATGTCGCCACAAAGGACGGTTCATCACCCTTTGCGGTGGCGATTACTCCGTGAAGTCGCCTGCCGGAGCGCCCCAAGATCCCGGCGTGTCCCCGCGCTCCTCCGCCAGCGCGCGCCGCCGCGCGTTCTCGCCGCGCACACGCTCCATTTCGGACTGGATGTACTCGTCGTCGTACTTCTGGAACACGCGCGCGGGGTTGCCCGCGACGAGCGTCCGCGGCGGGACGTCCTTGGCGACCACGGAATTCGGCTGCACGGTGGCGAAATCGCCGATCGTGACGCCCGCCATGATCACGACGAGGCCGCCGATGAAACAGCCTTTGCCGATCTTCACCGGCTTGCGCTCGATGAGGTCGCTGCCGGAGTGGTTCTGCAGCGTCATGTTCGCGAGCCAGCTGGAATGCGTGAAGATCAGCGTGTTCAGGCCGATGCTGGTGTGCTCGCCGATCTCCAGCCCGCCACTCGCGTCGAGCGCGGCGCCTTCGCCGATCCAGCAGTGTTCGCCGATCTTCAGGTTCTCCGGGCTGATGATCTTGACCCGCTCGCGGACCCTCGTCGTCTCCGGCAGACCGTAGAACTTCGCGCGCTCGGCGTCGTTCATGTACTGCGAAACGAGTTCGGTCAGGATCTGCGGACGCAGCCGGTTGCTGCGCTCGTCATCGAAGAACATCGGCCTCGGTCACCAGTTTCTCGAAGGTGCGCAGGTGTTCGTCGGCGACGACGTCGAGGCCGAAGTTGGCCCGCACCATCGCGCTTTCCCGCTGTGCCACCAAAGCCCGCTTCTCCGGGTCGTCGAGCAGTTCGATGACGGTGTTCGCGACCGCCTCGCTGTCGTCGGGCCGCACCAGCAGGATGTTCTCGCCGTTGCGCAGTTCGATGCCGGGGTAGTTGTCCTCGGTGACCGACGCGATGGTCGCGGTGCCCGACAGCATCGCCTCCAGCGACGCGGTGCCGCAGCCGCCGTTGAGGTCGTGCGTGACGATGTCGGCGGCGGCGAAGTACGCGGGCACGTCCGCCTTCGGCACGGCGCCGGTGACGATGATGGCGTCGGCGACGCCGAGTTCTTCGGCCCGCTTCAGGAAGACGTCGTGGTAGACCCGGCCGACGACGACGACCTTCACATCGGGGTGCTTGTCCAAAATGGACGGAAGCGCCTCGACGAGCGGCAGCCGGTTGCGCAGCGGGATCACGTGGCCGAGCGACACGATCACCGGACCGTCGCCCAGCTTGTGCTCCGCACGCACGTCGAGGGTGAGCGGCTTCTCGAAGTTGCCGGTGTCGACGGCGATCGGGAAGTAGTCCGAGTTCGCGTCGCTGGTTCCGTAGCGCTCGACGCAGTAATCGACCCCGAGCTTGTCGAGGATGACGTACCGCGGCTTGAGATAGCGCAGGATCGGGTTCACCAGCACGGTGTCCAGGAACCGGAACACGCCGCCGTACAGCTTGTTGTCGCTGATCAGCAGGGTGTGGATGGTCAGCAGCATCGGCAGCTTGTGCCGCCGCGCGTACAACCCGGCCAGCCACGACAGGTCGAAGAACTGTCCGTGCAGGTGGATGGCGTCCGGTTCGAACTCGTTCAGCAGCTTCCACAGCCGCCGCCAGTTCCCCGGCCGCAGCGAGGCGAAGCTCATGTCGAAGTCGATCGACAGGCCCAGCTGCGGCATCTTCACCGCGGGCAGGCGGACGACGCGGTAGCCGTCCTTCGTCTCGTCGGCCGGGGCGTCGGCGTAGGCCGCGGTGATCGCGAGCACCTCGTGCCCGCGCGCCGCGTACTGCTCGGCCAGGGACGCCGCCATATGCGCGCTTCCGCCCACCCGCGGCGGGAAGAAGTTGTTGACGACCGCGATGCGCATGGCGCGGCTCTCCCCTGGGCCGGCAGTCACTCCGAAGCCTTCACCAGTTCGTGCATGCCCTCTTCCACGGAGATCTTCGGCTCCCAGCCGAGGATCTCGCGGGCACGGGTGATGTCCGCCGCCCGGCGCGATACCAGCACGTCACGCTCGTTGAACAGCGGCTCGACGTTGACGCCGACAGCGTCGATGAGGATCTTCGCCAGCGTCGCGATCGAGGTGTCGATCCCGGTGCCGATGTTGATCGGCAGGTTGGCCTGCTCCGATTCGAGCGCGGCGACGACGGCGCGGGCGAGGTCGGTGACGTGCACGAAGTCCATCGACTGGTCGCCGCGGCCGTCGATGACCGGCGGCTGACCGGCGCGCAGGCGCTGGATGAAGTGGTTGATCACCGAGGTGTAGTAGGCCTCGATCTTCTGGCCGGGGCCGTACACGTTGAAGAACCGCAGAGCGTTCCAGGAGAGGCCCTTGGTGCGCTCGTAGAAGCCCAGCATGTCCTCGCCGGCGCGCTTCGAGATGCAGTACGGCGTGAGCGGCTTGAGCTCGTCGTCCTCGTGCATCGGCAGCCGCTTCGGGTCGCCGTAGACGGACGCGGTCGAGGCGAACACCACGCGCTCGACGCCCTC
The DNA here is from genome assembly GCF_055598845.1 of Amycolatopsis sp. NPDC039088. NCBI lineage: Bacteria > Bacillati > Actinomycetota > Actinomycetes > Pseudonocardiales > Pseudonocardiaceae > Amycolatopsis > Amycolatopsis sp. NPDC039088. The sequence continues at coordinate 63,536 of NZ_JBVKAE010000018.1, forward strand.
GTCCGCCGCGGCGGCGAAGACGTTGTGGTTGCCGACCATGTTGATGTCGATGGACTCGTGCGGGTCTGCCACCGACTTGTTGATCGACACGGTGGCGAAGTGGATCACGTGCGTGCAGCCGCGCATGGCTTCGCGCACGGCTCCGCCGTATCGCACGTCCTTCTCGACGAGTTCGACCTTGCCGGTGGCGATGAACTCGTTCACCCTCGCGCGGTCGCCGCGCGTCATGTTGTCGAAGATACGGACGGTGTAGCCGCCTTCGATCAGCATCGGGATCACGTGCGCGGCGATGAAACCGCCGCCCCCGGTGAAGAGGACCTTCTTGTCGGGCATTTCTCTCCTAGCTCGGCAGTGCGGCGCTGACGGTCTCGATGACCCGGTCGACCTGGGCATCGGTGAGGTTGGCGTGCATCGGGATGGCGAGATGACGGGCGAAGAGGTCCGCCGAGACCGGCAAGGTCTGCTTCTTGCCGTAGATGGGCTGGAGGTGCGAGGCGTAGGTGCCGAAGTTGCACTGCACGCCCTGTTCGCGGATCCGCAGCGCGAGCGCGTCGCGGTCGATCTCCGGGGCCACGGTGAGGATGTAGGCCTGCCAGGGGTGCTCGCGGTCCGGCAGTTCCACCGGGACGTCGAGGCCGGGCAGGTTTTCGAACGTCTCGTGGTAGCGCTTGGCCACCGAACGGCGGGCCGAGAGCAGATCCGGGAGCCGGTCCAGCTGAACGTTCATGATCGCGGCCTGCACGTCCGAGAGCCGGAAGTTGTAGCCCAGCTCGTGGAACTCCGGGATCGGCAACGCTGTGTTGATTCCAGCCCCCCTTCGGGGGCCCACCCCCGCCTCCGGGGAACCCTCGCGGGTGATGGCGGGCTCGATGCCGTAGGTGTGCAGTTTGCGCGCGTGCGCGATGAGGTCTTCGCGGTCCGAGACCAGCGCGCCGCCCTCGCCCGCGGTGATGCCCTTGCGGCCGTGGAAGGAGAACGCGGCCAGATCGGCGAGGCTGCCCGCCGGCCGGGTCTTGTAGGTGGCGCCCGCGGCGCAGGCGGCGTCTTCGAAAAGCCACAGGCCGTGTTTGTCGGCGATGGCGCGGTATTCGTCGAAGTCACCGGGCTGCCCGGCGACGTCGACGGCGAGGATGCCGACCGTACGCGGGGTGACCAGGGCTTCGATCGACGCCGGATCGGCGCTCCAGACGTCCGGGCGGATGTCCGCGAACACCGGGGTCGCACCCGCCTGCAGCACGGCGTGGCCGGTGGCGGGGAAGGTGTAGTCGCCGACGATGACCTCGTCACCCGGCTTCACACCGAGTACACGCAGCCCGAGGAAGAGTGCGGAGCCACAGTTGCTGGTGGTCAGCGCGTGCGCGGTGCCGACGGTCTTCGCGAAGCGTTCCTCGAAACGGCGGCACGCGGGACCGGCGCCGGCCAGCCAGCCGGACCGGAACACCTCCGCCACCGCGGCGAGTTCTTCGTCGCCGACGGTCGGCTGACCGAGGACCACAGGTTCCTGCGTAGACATACCACTCCCATTGCGTGGGGACCCGGCGAAGTGTATAGACGCCGATCGGCGTAGTTCGGGCGGGCTGGATCCGCCCAGGTCAACGACGTCCTACTCTCTAGCTCATGCGATTCGGCGTTCTGGGGGCGACGGAGGTGCGCCGTGCGGACGGCGCCCTCGTACCGGTCGGCGGGCCCAGGGTCCGGACGCTGTTCGCGTTGCTCGCGCTGGAGGCGGGCCGGGTCGTCCCGGCCGAGCGGCTCATCGACGGTCTCTACGGCGAACGACCACCCGAAGGAGTGGCGAACGCGCTGCAATCGCAGGTCTCCCGGCTGCGCGGCGCGCTGAAGGATCTCGCGCCGGTCGAATTCACTCCGGCGGGTTACCGGCTGGCCGTGGATCCCGCCGACGTCGACGTCCACCGGTTCGAACAGCTCGCCGCGGAAGGACGTCGCATCCTCGCGGCGGGAGACGCCACGAAGGCGGCCGAACTGCTTCGCGACGCTCTCGGTCTCTGGCGTGGCCCGGCCTTCGCGGACATCACCGACGCGCCGTTCCGCGAGCCACAGGTCACGCGGCTCGACGAACTGAAGACGTCGGCGATCGAGGACCGCGCCGAAGCGGATCTCAAGCTGGGACGACACGAAGACGTCCTCACCGCCCTTCGCGAGATCGTCACCACCCAGCCGCTGCGCGAACGGCCACGCGCGCTGCTGATCCGTGCGCTGCACGCCGCCGGACGCCATGCCGACGCGCTCACCGCGTTCGAGGACGCCCGTCGCGTCCTCGCCGAAGAACTCGGCACGGATCCGGGGCCGGAACTCGCGGCCGCGCATCTGGCCGTGCTGCGCGGCGAGGCCCCTCCCGCCAAAGAAGCGCCTCCCGCCAAAAAGGCGACAACGCCGCTCCCGGCACAGCTCACCAGCTTCATCGGGCGCGAAGGCGACCTCCGGCACGTACTCGGCCAGCTGGACCGCTCCCGGCTGGTGACGCTGACCGGCCCCGGCGGGACCGGCAAGACCCGGCTGGCCGTCGAGGTCGCGGCCGTCGCGGACCTGCCCGTGGTGTTCGTCGGGCTCGCGCCCTACACCGAGGACGCCGACGTCGCCCACGCCGCGCTGACCGCGCTCGGCCTGCGGACCACCCCGCTCGGCGTGGCGACCGCCCCGGTGGAGAACGAACCCGTCGAGCGGCTGATCGACGCCTTGGCCGACCGGGCGCTGCTGATGGTGTTCGACAACTGCGAGCATCTGGTCGACGCGGCCGCGAAACTGATCGCGCGGCTGCTGGGCGCGGCCGCGGCACTGCGCGTGCTCACCACCAGCCGCGAACCGCTCGGCATCACCGGCGAAGTCGTCTCCCCCGTGCCCCGGCTCACCGTGCCGCCGCCGGGGACGCCGCCCGCGCGGTCGCTGGAGTTCGCCGCCGTGCGGCTGTTCGCCGATCGCGCGCGGGCCACCGACCCGGGCTTCGCCGTCGACGACACCACCGCGGGCGACGTCCAGCGCATCTGCGCCGCGCTCGACGGGCTGCCGCTGGCCATCGAACTCGCCGCCGCCCGCGTCCGGGCCCTGCCGGTCGGCGAGATCGCCAGCCGGTTGGATGACCGCTTCGCCCTGCTCTCCCGCGGTAGCCGCGTCGCCGAGAACCGGCATCGCACGCTGCGCGGCGTCGTCGAATGGAGCTGGGATCTGCTCGACGAGGACGAACGGCGGCTCGGCAGGCGGCTGACCGTTTTCGCGGGCGGCACCACCCTCGCCGACGCCGAGGCGGTCTGCGCCGTGCCGGACATCGAGGAGCTGCTTCCGTCCCTTGTGGACAGATCACTCGTCGAGCGCGCCGGAAACCGGTACCGGATGCTCGAAACCATCCGAGCCTTTTTCGCGGAAAAGCTCACCGAATCCGGCGAGACCGAGCGGATACGACGCGCGCACGCCGAGCACTTCCTCGCCCTCGCCGAAAAGGCCGATCCGCTCATCCGCACCGGTGATCAGCTGATCTGGCTGGAGCGCGTCGACGACGCCTACGACGACCTCTTGGCCGCGTTGCGGTGGTCGGCCGAGGCGGACACGCGGATCGCGCTGCGGCTTTCGGCCTCGATGGTGACGTACTGGTGGATGCGCGGGCGCCGGTTCGAAGGCTCGACGCTGTGCGTGGAAGTGGTCAAACGGCTCGGCACACGACCGCCGGAGGGGCTCGAAGAGGAGTATCAGCTGTGCGTGCTCAACGCCGCCGCCGGTCTCCGCGGCCACGAAGCCCTCGACCACCATTTACCGGCCGTGGACGACCTCGCGCGCGACCTGGCCAAGGCGCCCCGGAATCCGGCGCTGCTGCTGTTGATGGGGGTCGTGACCGGTCCGCCCGGTGACGACGACGCGCTGATCAAGCGCGGTCAGGCCCTGCTGGCGCACAGCGACGCCTGGAGTCTCGCCCTCGCGCCGACGGGGTACGGCCTCCGCGCGTTGATGCGGGGCGAACTCGAACCGGCGGAAGAGTTCCTGCGCCAAGGGGCCGCGGCGTTCCGCCGTCTCGGGGAACGCTGGGGTCTCTCGATGGCGCTCGATCACCTGTCACAGATCCTGATCTGGACGGACAGGCAGGCGGAAGCACTCGAAACGATGAACGAGGCGCTCCGGCTGATGCGGGAACTCGGGGCCGCGGACGACAACGCGGACCTGCTGTGCCGCCGCGGCGGCAGCAAACTGCTGTACGGCGACGCGGCGGGGGCGCGGGCCGATTTCGAACTCGCCATCGAAATCGCGCGTCGCGCCGGGATGCCGGAAAGCCGGGCGGCCGGGTACATCGGGCTCGCCTTCCTCGCCCGGCACGAAGGCGATCTGGCGACGGCTCGCGCGCTGAGCGAACTCGCTCTTTCGGAGTGCCCTGGCGGCTCCTTCGCGGCCGAAGGGGTCCGCACCGGAGCGAGGATCTCGTTGGGCTGGGTCATGGCCGCCGAGGGCGACGCGGACGGTGCCGAGGAACTGCACCGGGCGGCGCTCGTCTCGGCGGACCGGTGGCACGACAGCACCACCCTCGCCTGCGCCGTCGAAGGCCTCGCCGGGGTCGCGCTGCTCCGGGACGATCCCGAGCAGGCGGCGGTCCTGATCGGCGCCGCGGTGACCGTCAGGGGCACCCCGTCCGCCGTCGATCTGGACGCCGCCCTGCTCCGGGCGACCGTTCGGGAGCGGCTCGGTGACGACTTCGACCGGGCCTACCGCCGGGGACTCGGCCTGCGGAACGCCGCTCAACTGGCGGGATTGTGAACGCCGGTCAGCAGGACCCCCGTCGGCGCGAACCGGGCGACGGCCTCGGTCAGGAGCCGCGAGTCCAGCTCACTGTCCTGCACCGCGACGTACAGCGGCTCCGAGTTGACCGGGACGGCGCCCAGCCGGGTCATGCCGGGGCCGACCGGATCGATGGTGAGCCGGGTGACGTCGCGCCACGGCACGACCGTCCGTTCGACCCGGACGCCGACCGCGTCCAGTTCGAAGAGCACCCACTGTTGATCGTGCAGCGATCGCACGTAGGCGAGGGCGCCGCAGACACCGGCGATCAGGATGAGACGCAGCGGACCGGGAGCGTCGATCGAGCCGAGCAGGGCGGCGATCGCGAAGAAGACCACCAGGATTCCGGTCAGCTTCGCGGCAGCGACCAGCCCCGCATTCGGCTTGTGCACCCGGAACCGCACGTTGCGGTTCAGCTGTTTGGTGAGCATCCCGCCGCCGACGGCGACGGCCAGCGCGAGCATCGTCACCACCAGCGAGCCCGGGGAGAAGTCCTCGAAGACCTGGTAACCGGCGATCAGCGTGACGAAGCCGCCGACGACGGTCAAGGCCAGTGCGAGCTTGCCCTTGCGGATGTCGCGCTCCCGCTGTTCGAGCGCGGCCTGGTCCGGGGCGGCGAGAAAACCGCCGTCGATGTTCCTCATCGGGCATCACGCTGTGCTTCGGCGGCCGCGCGGCGCTCGCGCTGACGGCGGTCGAGGACGTACAGCAGGACGCCCGCGCCGGCGCTCAGGGCGGCGTAGAACAGGTCCTGGAGGCCGTCGTCCGGGTAACCGGTGGAGAATTCGACCATCGCGAGCGCGACGAAGAGAACGCTGATGACACCACCGGCGATGATGTACACCTTGTTGCTGAGCATGGAATCCCTCGCTTTCGTTCCTGGTGCCGAAAGCTTCGCGCGGTGCACATGACATTCCGATGACAAGCAAGGACAGGCCGTCAGCGACTGGTGCGTGGCCGGTCAGCGGCGACGGCCACGCTCCCGGCCATGACCTACCTCGCGGGATCTCCTGAAGACTTCCTCGCCGTACGGCAGCTGACGCTGCGCGGCACACAGGCCGAGATCGGCCACGCCCTCGGCGCCGAAACGAAGGCGCTCTCGGACTGGACGCCGCCGCCGATCGATCCGATCGTCGCCAAGGCGCGGCGGACCTGGTTCGCCAGGAACTGGCCGCAGTACGCCGGACGCATGGCGGGGTTCGCCGAGGCCTACGGCTTCTCGGCCGACGCGGCGGTCTCCTTCGACAACGCCAGCGCCTTGCCTGCCGGTTCGGGTTGTTCGGCGCTGTGGACGGGCAGCGCGCTCGGCCGGAACTACGACTTCTTCACCCTGAGCTGGAGCCAGCTGGGCGCGGTGATGGCGGGTGCGGAACCCGTCGACGACGGAACCGTGCCGATGGCTTCGCGGCCCTACTTCCTGACCACGATCCCCGACGACGGCATCGCGTCGACGTCGCTCTCGATGTCCACAATGGACGGAGGAATGGAAGGTGTCAACGAGGCGGGGCTCGTCGTCGCGTTGCTGATGGCCGACGTCGAAACGGCGGCACCGCCGGCGGACGACCCCGGCCCGCAGGCGGGCCTCTCGGTGACCCAGGTATGCCGATATCTGCTGGACACGTGCGAGAACGTCGACGAAGCCAAAGAAGCCCTGATGCTCGCCAAGCAGTACGCGCACGGTGCGCCCTGCCACTACATCGTCGCCGACGCCTCCGGACGCGGTTTCGTCTACGAGCGTGGCGAGCACGACGTCGAGTACTTCGTCGAGGTCGCGGAAGGGCCGCTGTGCGTCACGAACCACCCGCTGCACCGGCACCCGGATCTCGACGCGCTGCCGGAGGACACCCCGGACACCTTCCGCACCTACCAGCGTCTGCGCACGCTCACCGAGGAGGCGGGCACCGGACCGCGTGACGCGCTCGACGCGGTGTCCTTCGCGATCGAACCGGGCGCGCCGTGGCGGACCTTGTGGCGCAGCGTCCTCGACCCGGCGGCCCGCACCATGAGCACCCGGTTCTACCTCGGCGACGGCGAGAACGGCACCGCGCGTCACTCGCCGGAACTCACCTTCGGCGTGACGCGATGACCCTCGGCCGTGGCCGCGGCGATCTCCGAGACGGCGACCGAACTCGGCGGGGCGCTGGGGATCGCGGTGCTGGGCAGTGTGCTCGGCGCGCTCTACCGGAGCGAACTGGTCATCCCGGCTGGAGTGCAGCCCGAGGTGGTCTCGGACACTCTCGGCGGTGCTGTCCAGGTCGCGGCGCAGTTGCCGCCTGAGCAGGGAGCGCTGATACTGGCCAACGCGAAACTGGCGTTCGTCGACGGGCTGCAGCTGATGATGCTGTGCTCGGCGGGGCTCATGGCACTGCTGGCGATCAGCGCGTTGTTCACGCTGCGCGGTGTGCCGAAGGTCCTCGGAGACCCCGACGACCCTCCCGCGTTTAGTCCTCTGAATGCGGTCAGGGGCGGGGCCCGGCCAAGGGGACGGCGCGGCGGTCGCCCGACCGCACCATGGCCAGCAACGGTTTGGTGGCCACGCTCAGCAGCCGGGCCGCGAAGGTGCGGCCGTTGCGGCGTGCGATGTCGGGACCGAAGGCGTCCATGAGCGCGACGAGGCCGGGTAGCGGGCGCACGAACAACGTCGCTTCGGCGATGAGCCCGTCCTCGTCGAGCTTCAGCACCGCCGCCTCTTCGACCTCTTCGTCACCGATGCGCGCGGTGTAGACGACCACGCGCGTCGACGCGTCGCCGGTGTCGGTGCCGAACCGGACGTCACGCAGATGCGAGAAGGCGACTTCCAGCAGCGGCCGGAGTTCCGCGTGCCCGGTGAACCGGACCCGGCTGGTCAGCGGTGAACGCACCACCGCGTCCGGCGCGTAGGCGCTCAGCCCGAGTTCGACGTCTCGTGTCTCGAGAGCCCGGCGGTACCGCTCGATGGTTTCGATGCTCATGTTTCCTCCTGGATCAGGGCTCCCAGGCCGCGCCACAGCAGATCGGCCGTGAGCGCGACGACTTGCTCCCGCGGGATGTCGCGGTTGCTCCACCACCAGGTGGCGATGGCGTTCAGTGCGCTTTTCGCCGCTTCGGCGAGTACCTCGTTCGCGCGTTCACGCGGCAGGTCCGCGGTCAGCGCCAGAGCGGGGACCTGCGCGAACACCTCGGTCAGCTGTCCGGTCGCCCTGGCCTGCCCGCGCCGGTGCACCTCGGCGACACCCTCGTCGGACGGCGTCTCGGCGAAGATCATCCGCCAGCCGCGTTCGTTCGTCTCCATCCAGGCGAAGATCGCGTCGACCCGGCCGCGCAGCAGTTCCTCGGTGGTTTCCGACGGCGGCAGCTCGGCCCAGCCTGCCAGCAGACTGTCCACTTCGGACTCCAGCAGCCCGGCGTACAGCTTCGCCTTGGACGGGAAGTGGTCATACAGCACGGGAGTGCTGATCCCGGCCGCCGTCGCGACCTCGCGCATCCCGGCGCCGTCGTAACCGGACGCGGCGAACACCCGCGCCGCCGCGGCGAGGATCCGTTCCCGGCGTTCGTCCTTGCTCAAGCGCTTACCTGACATCGGTTAGGTACGCTACCACCTAACCTGACAGCTGTCAGGTAGCGCTCCGGGTAGCCTGGTCGATCGTGCGTACAGTCGTAGTCATCGGGGGCGGGATCGTCGGTCTCGCCGTGGCCTGGGAACTGACCAAACGAGGCCTGGACGTCACGGTGCTCGAAAAGGAGGACCGCTGGGCGGCCCACCAGACCGGGCACAACTCCAACGTCGTGCATGCGGGGCTCTACTACAAGCCGGGTTCCTTCAAGGCGAGGATGTCCACCGCGGGCAATCGGTCCATTGTGGACTTCGCGCGGCAGTACGGGGTGCCGGTGGAGGTGTGCGGCAAACTGGTCGTCGCGACCTCCGAAGCCGAGCTTCCGGCGCTGAAGGTGCTCGCCGAACGGGCCGAAGCCAACGGCGTCCCGGCCAAGCTGATCACCCCGAGTGAGGCCCGCGAGTACGAACCCGAGGTGTCGTGCGTCGCCGCGCTGCGTGTGGAATCCACCGGCATCATCGACTTCCCCGCCGTCTGCACCGCGCTGGTGCGCCTGCTCGACGAGTCCGACGCCGACCTGCGCCTCGGCACGCCCGCGCTGGGGATCCGCCCGGCCCGCGACGGCGGGGTCGAGGTGGCGACCGGCGACGAGGTGATCCACGCGGACGCGCTCGTCAACTGCGCGGGCCTGCACGCGGACCGCGTCGCGCGGCTCGCCGGGCTCACCCCGAGCGCGCGGATCGTGCCGTTCCGTGGCGAGTACTACGAACTGAAACCCGAACGCCGTCACCTCGTACGCGGCCTGATCTACCCGGTCCCGGACGCGTCGCTGCCGTTCCTCGGCGTGCACCTGACCCGCATGCTCGACGGCAGCGTGCACGCCGGCCCCAACGCCGTGCTCGCGCTGCGCCGCGAGGGCTACACCTGGCGCGACATCTCCGCGAAGGACCTCGCCGAGGTCGCCCGCTTCCCCGGCGTCTGGCGGCTCGCGCGCAAGTACGCCTACCCGACCGGGCTCGACGAGGTCCGCCGCTCGTTCTCCCGCCGCCGCTTCGCCGAAAGCCTCGCGCGGCTCGTACCCGCCGTCACCGAGGACGACATCGTGCGGCACGGCTCCGGTGTCCGCGCGCAGGCGCTGCGCCCGGACGGCGCGCTCGTCGACGACTTCCTGATCGAGACCGCGCGGAACCAGGTGCACGTCCTCAACGCGCCCTCACCGGCGGCGACCAGCGCGCTGGAGATCGCGAAGCACATCGCCGACGAGGTGGCGGACTAGCAGCCGAGCCCGAGTGACTCAGGACGAGGGCGGCAGGTTCCCGTTCAACATCGGAACGGCGGCCTTGATCACGTCGCACGCCTTCGCGGGATCGTCGAGGTTGCCCGCGATGATCGCCACCGTCGACGTCGGGGTGATCGCGAGACCTGCCGCGCACAGCTTGCTGCCCGGCTCGGTGTAGAGCTTCCACTTGCGGTCACCCGAGTCGAAGTCCTTCGGTTCACCCTGCGTGATCAGCGACGGAGCCTCGTCCATCGGCGTCGCCGTGTAGAACCAGAGGTCGAACGCCTTCTCTCCCTGGTCGCCGTCCGTGTCGGCCCACTCACAGCCGAGCTGGTTCGGGTTGGAGCTGGACTTCATCGGCTCACCCGTGGGTCCGAGGCGCAGCTGCGCGGTCTGTTCGGGCTTGAGCATGGCGCACGGGTCGGTGGTCACGAGCGGCCCGCCCGGCTCGGCGGGCTTCTGCCCGGGTGGCGCGGTGATCTGCGGGTCCTGCTGCCCACCCGGCAGCTTCGACGCCACGGCCGGGGCCGCCGCCTTGGCCAGGTCGCACGCGTTGCCCTCGGTGTGGTCGGGGCTCTCGCTGGCGATCTCCACGAAGGAGTCCGGGGTGAGCTCCGTGCTCAGCGAGCAGTAGGAGGGGCCGAGGATGGTGGCGTAGCGCGTCCAGGTGAACCCGCCGATCCCGAACTTCTCCCCGGGCTGCGCGCCGCTCATGTAGTCGTTCAAGGACAGGTCCTTGCTCAACGACACCTCGAGGTTCGACGCCTTGCGCACGTCCTCCAGTTTCCGGAACCGGCAGACGGCGGGGACCTTCTGCTCGGGCTTGGCGGCGCGTTCCGCACCGGGATACTGGACACCCAGCGCCGCCGCGTGCTCCTGCGTCAGCAGTCCGCACGGCTCGGCCTTCGTGATCACCGGCCCCTGCCCTGGCACCGGCGAGGCCGTACCGCCGATCGTCGACGTGCAGCCGCCGACCGCCAGCACCGCCAGCCCGACCGCGAGCGAATTCCGAAACCGCATGCGTCCCCTCCTCATCGGCTCGCACACTACTTGTGCGCGGCCGCCGTTCACGAACCGGCGGGCAGCGCCGCGCTCACCGTCGGCAGCGCGGCCCGCAGCAGGTCACAGGCCTTCGTCTCGTCGTCCCAGTGGCCGCTGGAGACCTTCACGGTGGACGTCTCGTTGATCGGCAGCACGGCCGTGCAGTACTTCAGGGAGGCGTCGAACCGGACCGTCCACTTGCGACCACCGAGGTCGTTCTCCTCGGGGGTGCCTTCGAGACCGGCGACGTCGGCCACGGCCGTCGACGGGAAGAACGTCACGTTCAGCGGACGCTGCCCCTTGTCGCCGTCGGAGTCCTTCCACTCGCAGCCCCTGTCCTCGGGATTGGCCAGGTTCGCGGGGTCGACGGGGTCCCGGGGGCCATGGCCAGCTTCGCGGCCTCGTCCGGCTTCAGCAGCGCGCATGGGTCGGCTCGCGGCAACGGCCCGAGATCGTCTCGGAACATCCGCCGAGCAGCAGGACCGCCGCGAAGAGCGCGGTGATCGGTTCGCTGCGGCGGTTCATGCGGGGTCCCTCCTCGGCGCGGACCCTACTTCGATGCCGGCGTGAGCACCTCGGTTCCACCGAGGAAGGGACGAAGAGCCTCCGGCACCCGGACCGAACCGTCTTCGAGCTGGTGGTTCTCCAGGATCGCGACGATCCAGCGGGTGGTGGCGAGCGTGCCGTTCAGCGTGGCGACGGTCTGCGGACGGCCGTCGTCGTCGCGGTAGCGGATGCCGAGGCGGCGGGCCTGAAACGTCGTGCAGTTCGACGTCGAGGTCAGCTCGCGGTAGGTCTCCTGCGAAGGCACCCACGCCTCGCAGTCGAACTTCCGGTACGCGGAGGTGCCGAGATCACCCGTGGCGGTGTCGATCACCCGGTACGGGACCTCGATCTTGGCGAGCATCTGCTCTTCCCAATCCAGCAGGCGCGCGTGCTCGGCTTCGGCGTCCTCGGGACGCGTGTAGACGAACATCTCGACCTTGTCGAACTGGTGGACGCGGATGATGCCGCGGGTGTCCTTGCCGTACGAACCGGCCTCACGGCGGTAGCAGGACGACCAGCCCGCGTAGCGCTTCGGCCCCTTCGTCAGGTCGAGGATCTCGTCGGCGTGGTAGCCGGCGAGCGGGACCTCGGAGGTGCCGACGAGGTAGAGGTCGTCGTCGCGCAGCCGGTAGATCTCCGACGAGTGCGCGCCGAGGAAGCCGGTGCCCGCCATGATCTCCGGGCGCACCAGGGTCGGCGTGATCATCGGCGTGAAGCCGTTCGCCGTCGCCTGCGCGACGGCCATGTTCAGCAGGCCGAGCTGCAGCTGGGCACCGATGCCGGTGAGGAAGTAGAACCGCGAGCCCGAGACCTTCGCGCCGCGCTCCATGTCGAGCGCGCCGAGGCCCTCGCAGAGTTCGAGATGGTCCTTCGGCGTGAAGTCGAACTTCTTCGGCTCACCGACGTGCTTGAGCACGACGTAGTCGTCCTCGCCGCCTTCGGGCGCGTCGGGGTGGACCAGGTTCGGCACCAGGCGGTGCAGCTGGTCGAACTCCTCCGACGCCTCGGTCTGCTCGACCTCGGCGGTCTTGACCTGGGCGGCGAGGTCCTTCGCCTTGGCGAGCAGTTCGGCCCGCTCGTCACCCTGCGCCTTCGGGATGAGCTTGCCCAGCGACTTCTGCTCGGCGCGCAGCTTGTCGGCGGCGGCGATCGAAGACCGGCGCCGGGAGTCGAGGGAGAGCAGCTTGTCGACCACTCCTTCGTCCTCGCCACGGGCGCGCTGAGAAGCGCGCACGACGTCCGGGTCATCGCGCAGAGTCCTGGGGTCAATCACGAGTCCAGAGATTAGTCCTAGGACTTCAAGTGCTTCGAGGCAGTTTGCCCGTACACACTGTGCGGGCCGTCGCGGATAACCCGACAGTCTGATCGTTGTCGCCCGTTTCCGGCCGTCCCCATACTGAGATCTCCCTGCTGCGGACGGAGAAACCCGATGACCGATGCGGACCTGCTGGCGCGGCACAAGGCGGTACTCCCGTCGTGGCTGGCGCTCTACTACGACGAGCCGATCGAGATCGTGCACGCGCAGGACCGCCGGGTCATCGACTCGACCGGACGCAGCTATCTCGACTTCTTCGCGGGCATCCTGACGAACTCGATGGGCTACGACGTCTCGGCGATCAGCGACGCCGTGCGCAAGCAACTCGACACCGGGATCCTGCACACCTCGACGCTGTACCTGATCCGCTCACAGGTCGAACTGGCCGAGCGCATCGCGAAGCTCTCCGGCATCCCCGACGCGAAGGTGTTCTTCACCAACTCCGGGACCGAAGCCAACGACACCGCGCTGATGCTCGCCACGCAATACCGGCGCAGCAACCAGGTGCTGGCGATGCGGAACTCGTACCACGGCCGGTCGTTCGCGACGGTCGGGATCACGGGCAACCGCGGCTGGTCGGCGTCGTCGCTCAGCCCGGTGAAGGTGAGCTACGTCCACGGTGGCTACCGGTACCGCAGCCCGTTCCGCGCGCTTTCGGACACGGAGTACATCGACGCTTGCGTCGCGGACCTGGTCGACGTCCTGGAGACGGGCACCGCCGGTGATGTCGCCTGCATGATCGCCGAGCCGATCCAGGGCGTCGGCGGCTTCAGCTCACCGCCGGACGGCCTGTTCAAGGCGATGAAGGAGGTCCTCGACCAGTACGGGATCCTGTTCATCTCCGACGAGGTCCAGACCGGCTGGGGACGGACCGGGGAACACTACTGGGGCATCCAGGCGCATGACGTCGTCCCCGATGCGATGACCTTCGCGAAGGGCCTCGGCAACGGCCTCGCGATCGGCGGTCTCGTGGCGCGCGGCGACCTCGTCGACTGCCTGACCGCGAACTCGATCTCGACCTTCGGCGGCAACCCGGTCGCGATGGCGGGCGCGGCCGCGGTGCTCGACCACATCGCCGACCACGATCTCCAGGCCAACGCGCTGGCACGGGGCAACGAACTGCTCGCCGGTCTGCGCGCGGCGGGGAACCCGCTCATCGGGGACGTGCGCGGCAAGGGCCTGATGATCGGCGTGGAGCTGGTCAAGCCGGGTGGCATGGAACCGAACCCGCAGGCCGCGGCGCGGATGATGGAAGAGACCAAGGCGCGGGGGTTGCTGATCGGCAAGGGCGGGCTGCACGGCAACGTGCTGCGGATCGCGCCGCCGATGACGCTCACCGCCGAGGAGGCCGCGGAGGGGCTGGAGATCATCGTGGACGCGCTGGCCGCCGTGTCCTGAACCACGCCCCCTCCTGAGCCCTGCCCGATGCAATGAAAGGCTCTTTCCTTGCAAATTTTGCAAGGAAAGAGCCTTTCATTGCGCGCGTCAGGACTTCACGAAGCGTGCGATGACCTCGCCCAGCCGCCCACCGGCGTCCTCCTGCAGGAAGTGACCGGCGCCGGTGATCGTCGGATGCTCGAGTTCGCGGGCGCCGCGCATCGAGCCGCGCAGTTCGAGGCCCCACGGCGCGGTGATCGGGTCGCCGTCGGAGAACGAGACCAGGAACGGTTTGTCCAGTTCGGCGAGCACCTTCAGCGCGGCCCGGTTGGCGGCCGACGCCGGGTCGTCCGGGGTGGTCGGCACCAGCGACGGCATCGCGCGCGGCGCGGCCTTGTACATCTCGTTCGGGAACGGCGCGTCGTAGGCGGCGCGGACCTCGGGCGGCAGCTGGGCTTGGCAGCCCGCCTGCACGAATCGGCCGACGTCGAGGACCTGCGCGTTCTCGACGGTCTCGCGGAACTTGTGCCAGATCTCCGGCATGTCGGTGTCGCCGGTGGGGAGGCCGGTGTTGGCCGCGACGACCCGGGAGAAGCGGTCGGGGTTCTCGGCGACCAGCCGCAGACCGATCAGGCCGCCCCAGTCCTGACCGACCATCGTGACCTCGGTCAGGTCGAGCACGTCGAAGGCGAACGCGCGCATCCACTCGACGTGCCGCTGAAAGGTGTGGTCGACCATGTCGCCGGGTTTGTCGGAGCGGCCGAAGCCGACCAGGTCGGGCGCGATGGCGCGCAACCCGGCGTCGGCGAGCACCGGGATGACCTTGCGATAGAGGTAGGACCAGGTGGGCTCGCCGTGCAACAGCAGCACAGGCGGCCCGTTTTCGGGTCCGGCCTCCACGTAACCCACTCTGATCACGCCGCCGTGAAGGTCGACGAGTTCCGCGTAGCGCGGTTCGAAGTCGAAGTCGGGCAGGTCCGAGAACCGGTCGTCCGGTGTCCTCAAAAGGCGCACGGCTCCCACGTTAGTGGGAATCGTGCGCCTATGCCGTTTTCAGTGCGACAAGGATTTACGAAATACCGACGGCCACGACGAGCCCGAGTGCGAGGTGCGCGGCGGCGACCACGACGCTGACCGGGGCGAACTTCTCGCTTTCGATGGTCGAGCGGACGTCGATCCGCGTCGCCCATTCGAGCAGCCGGACGGCCAGCACCTGCACCACGATGCCGAGCAGGCCGTAGACGAGCGACGTGATGAGGCCCTCGGTCAGGTCGCTGGCGGAGTTCGCGATCGCCACGACGACGATGAACGCCATCGACAGCAGACCCGACGCGGTGACGATGACCGCGTTCGGCAGGCCACGGGTGACGAGCTGGGCCAGTTTGCCGGGCGTGGTCCAGTCGATCGCCCAGAACCCGGCGAACATCAGCAGCAGGCCGACGACGCCGTACAACAGGATCGCGCCGATCCCTCGCACGAGGTCGGAGCCGAACGTGTCGGACAGCGCAAGGGTGGTGGTCACAGGGTTCTCCCGGAAGTACGAGCTGGTCAGGAATGTCAGTTTTGTGCGGTTGCTTCTATCACGACTCGACGATGCGGTGCGGGACGAACGCGGCACCGTCGTCCGTGACGAGTCCTGCCGTCTCGCGGATGCCGAGGCCGGCGGCCTGGTCGCCGACGATCCACGCGCCGAGCGCGGGCCGGTAGCCCTGGAACTCCGGAAGCGGGTCGAAAGCCTGGTAGACGTAGCCTTCGGCGCCGTAGACGCCGTCGGTTTGCGTCTCGTACCCGGTGGCGACGATCTGCACGTTCGCGCCCTCGCGACCGAGTTTCGGCTTGCGGACGTACTCGGTCAGCAGGCCGGGGTCGTCGGCGAAGGCGGGCAGCAGGTTCGGATGGCCCGGATAGTTCTCCCACAGGATCGCGAGCAGCGTCTTGTTGGAGAGGATCATCTTCCACAGCGGCTCGACCCACAGCGTGCGCGGCATGGTCTCGACGGCGAAGCGGCCGAACTCCTCGTCGACCACCCATTCCCACGGGTAGAGCTTCACCACGGTCGCCATCTGCGCCTCTTCGAGGTCGACGAACCGCTTGAGCACCGGATCCCAGCCGATCTCCTCGATCGACAACCCGACGGTGTCGAGTCCGGCCTCGGCCGCGGTCTCCTGCAAGTACGCCGTCGTCACGTGGTCCTCACCGGAGGGATCCGCGGACGACCAGGTGAAGTGCAGTTCGTTGGAGGGCAGCTTGTCGGCGAGTTCGCCCCAGCGCTCGACCAGCTTCTCGTGGATCGAGTTCCACTGGTCGTCCTCCGGGAAGACCGCGGTCTTCCAGTGCCACTGCAGGACCGCGGCCTCGAGTAGCGAGGTCGGCGTGTCGGCGTTGTACTCGAGCAGCTTCGCCGGGCTCTTGCCGTCGTAGCGCAGGTCGAACCGGCCGTAGACGTGCGGATCCTGCCGCTTCCACGACTCGGCGATATGCGGCCAGACCCACTCGGGGATGCCGAACCGGTGGTACTGCTCGGTGGTCACCACGTTGTCGACGGCTTCGAGGCACATCGAGTGCAGCAGTTCCACGTCCGCCTCGACGGACAGGATCTCGTCCATCTCGAAGACGTAGTGGACCGACTCGTCCCAGTACGGCCTGGACTTGCCGGCACCGTCACGGGCGGGGGTGCCGAAGACCAGGCCCTGCTCCTCGACGATGTGCTGCCAGTCCCGCCGAGGCGGCTTGGAATCCCGGTACACCTACGAGCCCCCGCTCTTTCCGCTGCCGCCGGAGCCGCTCTTGCCGCTGATGCCGAACCCGCCGCGCTGGACGCTCTTGCCCGATTTGGTACTGACGTTCGCGTTCGACGGCGCGGTGTACGAGCCGCCGGACACCCGCTGGCCGATCGTGCCGCTGCCGCCGTAGTTGTAGCGGTAGCTGTTGTATCCGCCGCCGCCCGGGATCGGGATGAAGAAGAATCCGCCGCTGACGTGCCCGCCGTGCGACCGCACGTAGTTCTCGTCGCAGTTGTTGTCGTTGTCGACGATCTCGTCCTTGGTGGTGCAGACGGCCGTGACGTTCTCCGGCTTCGCGACGGTGTAGAACGTCGCGACCAGGCCGACCAGCCCGACGGTCACCCCGGTGCCGATCAGGATCTTCTTCTTGGTCGACGACTTCTTCTCGGCGGCACGGGCGGCTTCGGCAGCGAGCACCTCTTGCCGCTCCTGCTCCGCCAGCGCCTGCTGTCGCGCGCGCTGCTCGGCCAGCGACGGCTGCCGCGCCTGCGTCGTCTCGTCCTGGAACCGCATCGAGCCGCGCTTCGGCGGCTCCTGGGGAGGCTGTCCCCCTCGGTTGTCATCCTGCGTCATCGAAGCTCCGTAATCGCCCGCCAGCACGAACCCGTGTCCAACACTAACCACCCGGTACGCGCACCTTACGTGCGGCGCGGGCATCATGGAGTGGATGTCTCAACAGGCCGAGCGGTTCCGTGATCCGCGAAACGCGCTGAGCACCCTCAGCACCCGGCTCGTCATGGCCGGTGTGTTCGTGGGCGCGATCATCGCCCTTTCGCTGAGTGTGGCGTTCTCGTGGAATGTCGGCCCGGAGGGCGGCGTGGGCGGCGGTGCCCCCAAGCTGTCGCCCGCCGCGGTCGAAGCGTTCCAGTCTCCCCCTGGCACCTGTCTGACCTGGAACAACCCGGACGCCACCGACGCGCGGCGCGTGCCGTGCACGGAGGCCCACCTGTTCGAGGTCACCAGCGTCGTCGACATCGGCGCGCAGTACCCGGCCGGCGTGCCGAGCCCGAACCTGAACCAGTGGCAGGAGATCTCCCGGTCGAAGTGCACCGTGGACGTCAAGCCGTACCTCGGCCGCACGCTGGATCCCTACGGCAGGCTGAGCATGAACCTGCTCCGGCCGACGCCCGCGCAATGGGAGGACGGCGACCGGCAGCTGCGGTGTGGTCTGCAGTGGGCCGGCCCCGGCGGCAAGCTGCAGCCGACCACCGGACCGGCGAAGGAGCAGAACCAGTCCATGGTGTGGGAGGCGGGCACCTGCCTCGCGCTGCTCAACAACAGCTTCGGCGATCCCATCGACTGCGCGCAGCCGCACTCCTACGAGATCATCGCGACGCTCGACCTCAAGACGAAGTTCAAGGACGGCTACCCCTCACAGGAGCAGCAGAACACCTGGCTGGACACCGAATGCTCGACGGCGGCGCAGGATTACTCCGGCAACGCCGACCTGGCGGCGAAGAAGCTCATCCTCAGCTGGGACGTTCGCGAGCAGGAGAGCTGGGACGCCGGGTCGACGCTGGTGAACTGCAAGGCGGCGGCGGTCCTGCCGGACAACAAGGGGCTCGCACCGGTCACCGGGAGCGTCAAGGTCGGCAACGGCGAAGCCCCGCCGTCCGACGGCGGGCAGCCGACCCCGCCATCGTCTTCTTCGGCCCCGAAGACCGGAGGGTGAGCGCGTGCCCGTCGAGATGACCCAGCAGCGGTTCGAGGAACTGGTGTCGGAGGCGCTGGACGAGCTTCCGCCCGAATTCGCGGACGCGATGGACAACGTCGTGGTCCTCGTCGAGGAGTACAACGAGGAGTCGCCCACGATCCTCGGGCTCTACCACGGTGTCGCGCTGACCGAACGGACCCACGAGTACGGCGGAGTGCTGCCGGACCGGATCTCGATCTACCGGCGGCCGTTGCTCCAGATGTGCGACACCGAGGAAGACGTCGTCGAAGAGGTGCTGATCACGGTGGTCCACGAGGTCGGCCACCATTTCGGCATCGACGACGCGCGGCTGCACGAACTCGGCTGGGGCTGAACCGCCGCCACAGGCGATAGCAAAGGTCCCTTGCTCCCTTCCGGCGGATTTCGTGCCGAGGGCGGCGTGGTCGGTGATTTTTGTGCGTCGGGCACCAAAGGTTCTTCGGATTCTTAACTGGGCGTAACAATCCCGCCACTTTGGGCGACAACCCCGCTAAACTTTTCGGCACGTTGTCGTCGGCCGGCGCCGGCGAATGCCTGGGGAGGCGTGGATGGCCGAGTCGACGGTGCGCCGCAGGGGTGACCGGCGTTTGCGCTGGTTGCTCACCTCCAGCGCGGCGTCGAATCTCGGCGACGGGATCGGCAAGGTCGCCTTCCCGCTGCTCGCGATCACCCTCACCCGCGATCCGCTGCTCATCGCCGGGCTTTCGGCGACCCAGTTCCTGCCGTGGCTGCTGTTCGCGCTCCCTGCGGGCGCGCTGCTGGACCGGATCGACCGCCGTCGCGCGATGATCTTCGCGAACGGCGCCCGCGCGGTGGTCGTCGGCGGGATGGCCGTCCTGGTCGCGGCCGGCGGGGTGACGATCTGGGTGGTCTACGCCGCCGCCCTGCTCATCGGCTTCGCGGAGGTGGTCGCCGACAGCGCCGCGAACGTGCTCATCCCGGCGGTCGTCGGCAAGGGGTCGCTCGACGGCGCGAACAGCAAGCTCCAGGCCTGCGAGATCGTCGGACAGACCTTCCTCGGCGGGCCGGTCGGCAGCGCCACCTTCGCACTCTTCGCGACGTTCCCGTTCCTGCTCAACTCGGCAGGCTTCGCGATCGCGGCGGCGGTGCTGATCGGGCTCACGGGGAGCTACCGGGCTCGCCCTTCCCCCACGAGCGCGCCCGCCGACTTCCGCGCCGAGCTGGCGGAGGGTTTCCGGTGGCTGAAGCAGCACCGACTGGTGCTGCGCCTGGTCATCGTCGCCGGGCTGATCAGCCTGATCAGCGAACTCGCGCAGGCACAGTTGGTGCTGTACGCGATCGAGTACCTGCGACTCAGCGAAGCCACCTTCGGGCTCTTCGCGTTCGTCGGTGGGATCGGGGGCTTGGTGGGCGCGGGCATCGCCCCACGGCTGGTGAAGACGTCCAGCCGTCGCGCGGTCCTCCTCGGAGGCACCGCCTGCTGCGGCGCGGCTTTCGCCGGGATGGGCTTGACGAGTTCGCCGGTGGCGGGAGCGGTGCTGTTCGGCCTGTTCGCGGCGGCCGTGGTCGCGGTGAACATCGTGCTGGGGACGGCGCGGCACACGCTCGTCCCCGGTGAACTGCTCGGCCGGGTCCTCGGCGTATGGCGCACCGTGGTCTGGGGTGCGATCCCGGTGGGGGCTTTGCTCGGGGGCGTCCTCACCCACACGCTCGGTTCCCCGGCCCGGACGTTCCTGACGTCCGGGCTTCTGCTGTTCGGCGTAGCCGGTTTCGCGTTCGTCTCGTTACGCCCCGGCGCCTTCGATGACGAATCGGCCACGGCCTCGCGGGTACTGCACCAAGACCAGTGAAAACCGGCGCCTTTGGTGCTGGAATAGCCCATCACCGCCAGCTGGTGAGGGAGGTCCGCGATGCAGCAGACACTGGTGCCGGAGGGCGGCGTGGGAACAGCAGAACCTTCCAGACGCCCGCAGGTGGTCACCGCGGTCGCCGGTTTCGTGATCGGCGCCGGCGTGATCGGCATGCTGTGGGCGCTCTCGGGTGTCAACGCGGGAGCGCTCGAAGACGCTCAAGACGCCTGTCAGGCACTGGCCAGGGTCGGCACGATCCCCGACACCACCGGCTCGGCACCCGGAGAGCGGCCCGTGGCGGTGCTGGCCCCCGAGATCCTGCACCGGATGACGGCCGCCCGCGAACTCTCCGCCGCGGCGGCCGCCGCCAACGACACCTACCGGCCGTTGGCCGAGCACATCGACGGCGTCAGCCGGATGGTGTTCAGCCTGCATTTCAACCAGATCTCCGGCCAGCGGCATCTGGCGCAGGCCGAACAGCTCTGCACGCAGCTCTAGGTCATGCTCCCTTGTGGACCGTCTTGACGGTCAGCTGATTGCCGGGGATCTTCCCCGCGCAGCCGAGCCCCTGCACCGGCACGAAGTTCGACGCCGTCTCCTGCGGCAGGTACACCCGCAGTCCTCGGGTCTCGGTCGGTTTGCAGACCGCCTCGTCGTAGTTGCGGACGTTCACGAAACCGACGTCGGCCGACGCGCTCTCGCCGGTGTTCAACGTGACCGGCTCGCCCTTGGCTCCGTCGCGGAACGCGGCCTCACCGACCTGGTGACCGTCCGCGCCGGTCACGTAGGAGATGCCGGGGAAACCCTGGATGGTGCACGCGTGTCCGCTGGAGTTGGTGATGACGAGCTTCCGGTAGACCGTCCCCGCCGCCCCGTCACCGCCGGCGACGGAGAGCTTCACGTCTCCCGCTTTGCACAGCCCGTCGTTCTTGGGCGCCGGGTCCCCGCCCTGTGCGGGCTGCGGTGCCGGTGCGGAACTCGTCGGACTCGCGCTGGGCGCGGCCGAGGTGTCCGGTGCCGAACTGGACGGCGTCGCGGACGAGCTCTGCGCGACCGGGGCGGTTTCCGAACCACACGCGCTGATCAGCAGGAGCCCGGCGGTACCCGCGATGAGACCGCCGATGGAGATCATCTTCGAACGAACCATGGTCATTCGCCTCCCTGTAGCCGGGTGACCCACCGATCAGTAGACGTCTTGTCCGGCACCGGGGTTGCGCTCCCCCGGTTAATTCCCCACAAGGTGTTAATTGATCTCGTGGGGTGTATTCCCCGGCGGGAGCGGAGGCAAACGGGATCACCGCGTGAGCCGCGAATCAGCTTTCGAGGGGGACGTCCGCCCAGGTCAGGCAGTGCCAGCCGCCGTCGGTCGCGACGAGTTCGACGATGCCGGTGTTCGGGACGAGGCCCTGGTTGGCGACCTCGGCGGTGACGTTGTCGGCGAGCCACTCGCCACCGAGCCGGATCGCGCCGCCATGGCTCACCAGGACCACCGTTCCGTCGGGGTCGGCCTGCTCGTGCTTGGCGCGCAGCCGGGCGACCGCGTCGAGCAGCCGGGCGCGCACCTGCGCGCCGGTCTCGCCGCCGGGGATCGGCGGGTCGAGTTCGCCGAGCGTCCACCGGCGCACGAGGCTCATGTAGACCGCGACCGAGTCCTTGTCGGTCTTGCCCTCGAGGTCACCCGCGGCGACCTCGTGCACGCCGTCGATGACCTGGACGTCGAGGCCGAGCTTGGCGGCCACCGGCGCGGCCGTCTCCTGAGCGCGGACCGCCTGCGAGGCATAGACCGCGACGATCGGCTCGCCGTCGAGCCGCGTCGCGAGGTCACGGGCCTGTTCGCGCCCCAGTTCGGTGAGCGGCGGACCGGGCAGGGCGGTGTCGAGCGCGCCACGGACGTTGCCCTCGGTCTGGCCATGGCGGACGAGGAGAAGTTTCACGCCTGTGCTCCCTTCCGGACCGACTCGACCCAGTCGATCGCGTCGGTGAAGTCCTCATTGGCGGCGCCCGGCTCGACTTCGGTCGCGCCGCCATCCGCCCGCGGGTGGGAGCCGAGGAACCGCACGTTGCGGCACCGGCGGCGCAACGCGGCCAGGGCGTCACCGATCCGAGGTTCGGTCACATGCCCTTCGAAGTCGATGAAGAAGCGGTACTCGCCGAAGTTGTTCCTGGTCGGACGGGCGTCCAGCTTGGTCAGGTTGATCCCGCGGACGGCCAGTTCGGTGAGCAGTTCCGCCAGCGCGCCGGTGCGGTTCGTCGCGGCGGCGACGATCGAGGTGCGGTCGGCGCCGGTCGGCGACGGCAGTTCACCAGGCGGACGGACCAGCAGGAACCGGGTCTTGGCGTCGCGGACGTCGGCGACCTCGGTGGCCAGCACCTCCAGCGGATAGTGCTCGACCGCGACCGGCGCGGTGACGGCGGCGTCGAACTCGCCCGCGTCGACCGCGACCGCGGCGGCGGCCGTGGACGACGTCGCGACCGGGTGGGCGCCGGGGAGGTTCGCCTCGACCCAGTGGCGGACCTGCGCGAGGGCGTGCGGATGACTCGCCACAGTGCGGATCTCGGTCGCCCCGGGCCGGGTCAGCACGCTGAAGTGGACCGGCAGCAGCACCTCCGCCACCGCGACGAGCGGCTCGGCGTCGCTCAGGTTGTCGAGGGTGGCGGTGACCGCGCCCTCCACCGAGTTCTCGATCGGGACGCAGGCCGCGTCGGCCTCGCTGGCGCGCACCGCGGCCAACGCCGCCGGAATGGTTTCCGCCGGGATCAGCTCCTCGCCGGGAGCGAGCCGGCGTGCGGCCTGTTCGGTGAAGGTTCCCTGTGGGCCGAAGTACGCGATCCGTGACACCTCGCCAGATTACGCACGCCGCGAGTGGCGACTTTCACTCGGACAGCCGGTACGCGAACCGGTTACGCCGGGTGGCTTTTTTTGCCATGCTTAGGGCGTGACCGCCGAATCGGGCACGCACACCGGCCACGCGGATGTCGGCTCCTCATATGCTCCCCTGCCGGACCATCCCACCCCCGAGCTGGTGCTGTGCGCCGTCGATGACCTGCTCGCGCAAGCCTGGACCACCGTCGCGGACACTGTGGACGGACGGGTCTTCGTGCACCGCGGGTCGGTGCTCGACGTCGTCGCGCAGGCCGTCGTCAGCCCCGCGAACTCCTACGGCTGGATGCGCGGTGGCATCGACGCCGTCTACGCCCGCGCCTACCCCGAGGTCGAGCAGAACGTGCGCAGCGCCGTACTCGCCTACCACGGCGGGGAGCTCCCGATCGGGGAAACGGTGATCGTGCCCACCGGCGAGGCGGAGCCCGCCTGGCTGATCAGCGCTCCGACGATGCGGGAACCCGGCGAACGTCTCCCGCGTGACACCGTGCACCCGTACCTGGCCGCCCGCGCCGTGTTCCGGCAGTGGCGCGACGGCAGCGTCGACCAGGGCCGGGTCCGTGACCTGGTGCACACGATCGCGATGCCCGGACTCGGCACCGGTGTGGGTGGTGTCGCACCCGCCACCTGCGCACGGCAGGTCGCCGCGGCCTGGGACGAGGTCTTTTCGCCTCCCCGTACCCGTAACGGACGGTAACGCCCCGACGCGGGCTACATCACATCGCAGCGCGTTCACGAGCCGTAAGCCCTACCGTTAAAGCGGCTTCATCCGGTTCGAGGCACGTCTTCCCGCCGAGAACTCGTCAACACGGTTTTGTACGGCGCCAGCGCAGGCGACGGGCGAGGAGTGTGCGATGCCGCGGGTCCGTGAGCTCAGTCCCTACGTGGAGCTGCACCGTGAGCAGTGGCGCGAGCTGCGCAGGGCGACTCCCCTGCCGCTGACGGCCGCGGAACTGCTGCGGCTGCGTGGTCTCGGTGAACAGGTCGACCTGGCCGAGGTCGCCGAGGTCTATCTGCCGCTCTCCCGGCTGATCAATCTCCAGGTCGCCGCCCGGCAACGGTTGTACGAAGCCACCACCACCTTTCTCGGTGAAGACAGTCGGGGCACCAAGGTGCCGTACATCATCGGGATCGCCGGAAGCGTCGCCGTCGGCAAATCGACCACCGCGCGCATCCTGCGGACCCTGCTCGCCCGCTGGCCGGATCACCCCAGGGTCGACCTGGTCACCACCGACGGGTTCCTTCACCCGCGGGCGGAACTGGTCCGGCGCGGGATCATGCACCGCAAGGGCTTCCCGGAGAGCTACGACCGCCGGGCCCTGCTGCGGTTCGTCACCGAGGTGAAGTCCGGGGCCGAACGGGTCAGCGCGCCGGTGTACTCGCACCTCGCCTACGACATCCTTCCCGGCGAGGAACAGGTTGTTCAGCGGCCCGACATCCTCATCCTCGAAGGGCTCAACGTCCTTCAGCCCGGCCCCCGGCTGACCGTCTCCGATCTGTTCGACTTCTCGATCTACGTGGACGCGCCGACGACCGACATCGAGCGCTGGTACATCGAGCGTTTTCTCAAGCTGCGGCACACCGCGTTCGCGGACCCTGCGTCACACTTCCACCACTTCGCCGGTCTCCCGGACGACGAGGCACGGGCCGAGGCGCGCCACCTGTGGCGCACGATCAACGAGCCGAACCTGATGGAGAACATCAAGCCGACGCGGCCCCGCGCGACCCTCGTCCTCCGCAAGGACGCCGATCACGCGATCAACCGGGTCCGGCTGCGCAAGCTCTGAGCACGGACGCTGGGTAACCGGATACTCACGGAACCTCTACTCACGGCGAGCGTTTCACGACGAAGCCCAAGATCATCCGGCCGGAAGCCGATCACCCGAACGAATTCCGTTTGTTCCCTCACAAGTACCAGCCTTCGCACCACCGGCGAGGCGTCGGCGTCGTCCGGTCGCACGCCGCGACCGATGGCCGGATTTCCTCGGCCGATCGGCCGATCCACGCTCAGTACGTGTAACCGGTTGGCCGATACCGGCTACAGCCCCCCGAGGCGACCCTTGTGTCAGGGGAAGAAGAGGTCTCTAAAGGGACCTTGAGCAGGGAGGAGGGTCATGATGTTCTCGATCATCCTGACCTGGGTCGGCTCGATTCTCGGTCTCGCACTCTTGGTGGCCATGGCCGCCGGCGCCTTCGTCGTCGACTTCGACGACGCTCGCGGGGACCGCCGCTGGAAGAAGCCGGACGTCACGGAGAGCAAGGGGACCCCGGCCGCACCGCTGAGCTGAAGGCGGGCAGAACTCGTCTCGGTCAACTACAGCTCGGTCAACTACAGCTCGGTCCACTACAGCTCAGTCGAACGGGTTGTGCACCTGCGCGCCGAGTCCGGCCATATCGGCCAGATTCCTGGTGACCAGG
The DNA here is from genome assembly GCF_055598845.1 of Amycolatopsis sp. NPDC039088. NCBI lineage: Bacteria > Bacillati > Actinomycetota > Actinomycetes > Pseudonocardiales > Pseudonocardiaceae > Amycolatopsis > Amycolatopsis sp. NPDC039088. The sequence goes on from NZ_JBVKAE010000018.1 coordinate 88,989, forward strand.
GTCAGCTCGTGGACCCGGGCGGTCGCGGCGATCAGCCCGTCGATGGACGGCACTTTCCGCGGCGCGTACTGCCTGCCCCATTCGGCCGCGATTGCGGTGGTCACCGGAAGGATCCGTTCCGAGAACTGCGCGGTGAGCCCGGCCAGCCAGTCGGCCAAGGCGTCCGCCCGCTCCCGGTCCTGATCTCCTCGAACCCTGAGTTTGTGTATCCCCCTCTCGATCTCTCCGACGGTCAGCACGCTCAAGTAGAGCTTGCTCGACGACACCCCGCCCCACCACCGGGCGAAACCCGGGTTCTTCGTGCGGCGCCGGGCTTCGGACACGATGTTCGTGTCCAGCAGAAAGCTCACCCGCTCACCTCCGCGGCATCCCTCGGCAGATCCTCCGCACGCTCGGCGGCGATCTCCTCCAGTACGTCGGCCAGCGCCTCCCCGTATTCGGGATGGTGCTGCTCGCCGGAGAGCACGAGTTTGAAATCGACGGCTTCACCGCCTCCGGCCAGCCTGCGGTAGTCCACGATGTCCAGCACCACGGCCACCTCCTCCCCATGTTTCGTGACGAACTGCGGCCCCTCGGCCGAGGCCCGGCGCAGCAGCTCGCTCAGCCGCTGCTTGGCGTCCTGCACTTGCCAGGTTGCTGCTTCCATCTAGACAGACTAGACGGACTCGGGTGGGAAGGCAAGGCCGGGAGAGGTCGTGACCGGTGAAAAAGGGACGTCAGCCGAGGTCGGCGAGCGCCTTCCGGTAGTCGTCGATGTCGTAGTCCATCTCGTGTTCGCCCGCCTCGCTCAGCTGGGCGGACAGCGCGTCGATCAGCCGGTCGAAGATCTCGTCGCGCTCCTGGCCGCTCTCACTCAGCCGCCGCACGGCCTGCCAGACCTCGGCGGGCTCGTCGGCCCAGAGCTGGTCGACGATCGTGGTCTTGAGCGCCAGCCGCAACCTCGGCTCCCCGTCGAAGGTCTCCTCGGCCAGCGCCTCGTGATACTCGGGGTGCTCGCCGATGACCAGCAGACGGCGCTGTTCGGGGTCGGCGGGCTCGAGTTCCAGCTCCTCGTCGCCGATCTCCGTGTAGACCGTCGGGACGGCGAACATCCGGCGCTGGAGGGCCTCCGCGAGTTCCGCCGGGTCCTCGATTCCCTCGGAACCGTCGAAGTAGACGTCGAGGGTGGAGTCCTCCTCCTGCGAGAACTCCTCCAGGAACTCCGTCGCGCTTTCCAGCAGCGCCACACGGGCGGCTTCGGGGAGACCGGCGCGATCGGCGGCCCAGGTGACCCAGCCGAGCAGCGCGGGCTCCAGCGCGTCCTCGTACGCTTCGTCGATCTCGAACTCACCGTCCAGCAGGGACTCGAGGAACCGCGCGAGCTTCTCGGGCCCGACCCGCAGCGGGCTGCCCGGCTCGGTCTCGCAGCCGTAGTCGACGAGCAGGCGCGCGTAGAACCGCGTCGCTTCGGTGTCCTCCACGAGCCCGGAACCGATGAAGTCGGCGACGACCTCTTCGCGCACCTGCTCGGGCCATTCGGTGACTTCGGGCGAAGGCTCGGGGGCGGGAAGAGTCCGGATCCAGGCCAGCGCGAGCGCGTGGAACCGCGCGTAGTCCTCGCTGACGTCGGGCTCCTCGACGACGTCCGTCGCGGCCAGCCCGTCCGCCAGCAGCTGGTGGGCACGCTCGGGCAGCACCCGCTCCAGCGTGACCAGCTCCGGATCGTCGGCGGCCTGTTGCCGCATATCGGCCAGCACGTCGTGCGGTTTGTCGACCACGACGACGTCGCGGATCCGGCCACCCTCGGTGAAGTCGACCAGCGCGAGCAGACCGTGCTCGACGCCGCCGCGGGAGAAGAAGCAGAGCAGGGAGGACTCGTCATCGAAGACGTCGCCGGTCCGCCAGCAGTCCCCGACGGTCACCGCGGCCAGGTCCGCCGCCCACTCCGGCTCCGGAATCCCGCGGCCCAGGACGGTGTTCAGCGCCGACGCGGCCGCCTCGCGCTCCTCCTCGGTCTCGGCGAACACCCGCAGGCCGGCGAGCAACGCGGCCGCCGCGGGGGTGATCTTCCGCTCCGCGAAGGCGATGAGTTCCAAGCCCAGTGGCTGTTCACCCTCTTCGAGCTCGATCTCCCACCACTGACCGAGCACCTCGGAGGTCAGCAATTCGACATCGAGCACCTCGGGTTCGGCGCCGAGGGTCGAGAAGTCCCGGAGGACGTCCTTGAAGAGGCCCGTCACACTCGGAGTGGCGGGCTGGGCTGCCTTCTTGCGGGCACGACTCACCGGACTCATGGCGACATGTTTGCACGCGTACCCGAACCGGCTCGTCGCGGTGGTCCCGGGCGCGAAACGGAGGTCCAGGTCGCGGGGAGGGCGCGGGCGGACACCGGTTCAGGACCACCGCGACTTCGCCGGGTTTCCTCGGTTCACTTCGAATAACGACCGGCGACGGGCGCGGTTACGCCCTGACCGTTTTCGGAATCGCGATTCTCGCCGCCTTGATCTCGGCGATCAGCCGAGTCTTCCGTTTGTGTATTTCCACCAACGTGGCGAGGTACGAGCTGAATTCTTCAGCCGTACCGGCCTTTTTGTGCACCGTGCGGAGTTTGCGCAGCTGCCGGGCGGCCTCGCGATAGGAATTCGGATCTTTGTGCGTGATCAATTCTTCGACATGGTCCCGGTAGATGGGAATCGTTTCGGCGGGATGGGCGACGGAACGCGAATCCGCGAGTTCGACACGCACCGGCGAAGAGGCTTCGAAACGCACCGCCGCCCGCCAGGCCTCGTCCACGCGATCCTCACCGAGCAGCGCGCGCACGAGTTCGTCGGCGGCCTCCGTGTTCTCGGCGGCGAGTTCGCGCAACCGCGCCAGCGCGGTCTTCCGCTGCGCGACCCACCGTCCCGCTTCGAGCGCCTCCTCGCGCAGCGCGAGATATGTCGCGCTACCGGGATTCTCGTCGAACTCCTTGCGAGACAACGGAACCGGCTCTTCTTCGACCGGAGGCGCTTCTTCCTTCTTGTCATGCGTGAGCGCCCGCGCCGCGTGCGCGATGGCCTCGCTGTGCCGTCCCGCCGCGCGCAGCACGCGCACGATCTTGAGGCTGACGTCGACCCGCGGCGGCTTGGCGGCGAGGATCGCGACGAGCGCGTCGACGTCGCCGGACACCTCCGCCAGTTCCTCGCGCATCCGCTCGGCCGTCTCGCGCTTCGCCCCGGACGGCTGCTCCGCCAGCACGCTGTCCACAGTGGACTTTATCCGCGCGATGCCCTTGTCTCCCAAGGCGGAGGCGAAATCGGCGAGCTCGATGGCCGGCCAGCCCGGCCCGTCGAACTCCACTTCGAGAATCCAGTCGGCCAGACTCTCCGGATCCGGCGGGCGCGCGACACAGGCCCGCGCGTACAGCTCGACGGCCCGGTCCAGCCGGTCCGCGACCTCGCCGGAGGCGTCGTCGATCTGCTCCAGCATCTCGCTGATGTCGTCCACGGTCCGCCGGGCGAGCGGGGCGAGATCGGCCCGGCTACCGGCGTCGAGGAGGCGCTGAAGCGTGTCGAGAACCGAGCCCACTTTCGCGGCGTACTCGACGTTCCCCGCCGCCACGGCGGTATCGAGGAGGCGGTGCGCCTCAGCGAGATCACTCCCCTGGGTGGTGAAGCGGTTCTCCAGGGTCTGCCGTAACACAGGGTCACGCTCGGCGTGGGCATGAAGCAGGTCAGCCAGCGTCTCCGCGTCCAAGGTGCGCAGGTAGGGGCGCAGATCCGTCGGGGAACTCACCCGGACAAGTCTGCCCGACCGGTTCACCGACGCGTGTGGGCCAACAGCGTGCTCTTTTCGGCGTAATCGTGTACACGGCGTGACCAGCCCAAAGGCTCCGGAAGAGCCGCTTCGAGGCGGACCGGGCAACGGATGATCGGGATCGGGAGCCGCCGGGCGAGCAGCATCACGATCGCCATCACCACCCACGCGAGCAGCGAGATCGCCCCGGCCGCGGCGAGCGCGCCGCTCAAAACCCGGCGTCCGCCGTCGATCGCGAGCTGCGCCGAGTACTCGATCTGCCGGGTGGCGAGGTCGCCGAGGGACCGGCCGACGACGCCGGCCGCGACACGCCAGGAGTCCTGTCCGACGGGCGGCGGCGTGGCGGCGCTCAGCGCGTTCTCGACCGCGCCGAACCGGCTCCAGGCCTCACTGGCGACGAGATTCCGGTAGACCTGCCGACCACTCTCCGTCAGCATTCCGGCCACGGCGTCGAGCCTGGACCGGTAGGCACCGACGGCCGCGGCGTAGTGGCGCCTGCCCTCGTCGTCGATCCCGGCGACCGCCAGCGAGTCGCTGCGGTCCATCCCTTCGACGACGGTGAGCAGTTCGACGGCGATCGTCTGCTGGTAGCCGACCTCGGCGTCGGGGGCGACTCGCGCGATCTCGCGCAGGGACGAAAGCGAGGTGTCGATGCGCTCGGCGTACGCCGTGTACGTGGCGGAACGGCTGCCCGGCGCCTTCAACGCGACCGCCCGGTCTCGCTGCAGCGCCGCGATCATCCGGCTCACGTCGACCATGGTGACGGCTCCGCTTTCGGCGTCGTCGCGGACCTGGATGGCCTGGTGGACGAGGAACCCGCCGATGAACAGCGCGACGAGCACCAGTGCCGCGCTCGGCACGAACGCGATGGAGAGCATGCGAGAGCGAAGGCTTCGCTGGTACGTCAAGGCTTTCCTTCCGGATCGATTCCCCGACGCGGAACGACGCTATGCAAGTTGCAAATTGCACGTCAACGCTCGTCCGCCATACGGCCGTTAGCGCACCGTGACGATCTGGTAGGCACAGCACGTGACACTCGACGACCTCAACCAGCGCCTCCGCGACTTCGCCGCGGCACGGGCCTGGGAACCGTTCCACACCCCGAAGAACCTGGTCATGGCGCTGTCCGGCGAGGTCGGTGAACTGACCTCGCTGTTCCAGTGGCTCACGCCGGAGGAGTCCGAGAAGTGGCGCTCCGACCCTGAACTGGCACACAACGTCGTCGACGAAATCGCCGACGTCACGCTGTATCTCCTCCAGCTGGCGAACAGTCTCGGCGTCGACCTGATCGAGGCGGCCAACGCCAAGATCGACCGGAACGAGCATCGGTTCCCCGCGCCCGATTAGCCGCCTTTCGGGTCTTGTGACGTCTTTAGCGAGCCGAAAGACTGTGCCGACGTCTCTGGAGGTGGCCCTTGTCGCGTTCGGCTCGCACCGTGGTTCTGGCACTGATGCTGTCCCTGAGCGCGGTCGCCGCGCCCGCGTACGCCGCGCCACCGCCGACGACGACGCATCGGGACCCCGGCAACGGGCCGGACCGCAACGACGTCGCCGCGACCGACCCGCCGATGAGCACCGCGCGCGCCGCGGCCGGCGAGAACGTCGCGGGCGACCATTCGGGTTATCCGCGCAAGACCAAGCTGCGGGTCTACCCGGAGACCACGGGCGACAAGTCGATCAAGCTCGGGCTGGCGCCGTACCACGCGATCGCGCCGAAACTGAACGCGTTGCAGGCGCGCAGCGACCGGATCTCCGTCGAGATCGCCGGGCAGTCCGGCCTCGGCCGCGACCTCTACCTGGTGACGCTCACCGCGCCGGAGAGCCCGTTCGAGACGCGACGGCAGGACGCGTGGCGGTCGCTGATCGAGAACGACCCGGCCCGTGCCGCCCGCGACCCCTTCCTGCGTCACGGTTACAAGGCTCCGGTGTGGATCAACAACAACATCCACGGCAACGAATGGGAAGGGACCGACGGCACGCTTCGCGTCATCGAGAAGCTGGCGACGTCCAACGATCCCAAGACGGCTGAGCTGCTGAAACGGAACCGCTTCTACTTCAACGTCACGGCCAATCCGGACGGCAGGGTCGCCGGCACGCGGCAGACGTCGCAGGGCTTCGACCCCAACCGCGACTTCGTCACCGCGTCGCAGCCGGAAGTGCGGGCCATGCGCGGGATCGCCATCGGCAAGCAGCCGCTGATGATGCTGGACGAACACGGTTACGTCGAAAACACGCTCATCGAGCCGACCACGCCCCCGCACGGCCAGAACTACGACTTCGACCTCTACATCAAGCACGGCTACGCCAACGGTCTCGGCATGGAGCAGGCGGTCAAGGCGCTCGGGCGGCCGGAGACGGCGAAGCCGGAGATCCCGTTCCGCGACTACGAACCCGGCAGCTGGGACGGCTGGGCGCCGATCTACACCGCCCAGTACGCGATGTACCACGGCGCGGTGTCGTTCACGATCGAGATCCCGATGCGGGTCAACAACGCGGACTACGAAACGCAGCCCGTGGCGGAACTCCAGCGGCGCGCGGTGATCAACACCGAGGTCGTCGAGGCCACCATCGGCAGCACGCTGACCTACGTCGACCGCAACCGCGGTGAGCTGATCGCGAACCAGATCGAGATGTTCCGCCGCGGCGGTGCGGGCGAGGCGCAGCGCGAGATCCCCGACGGTTTCGTGCCCGGATTCGGGCCGGAAGACCGCTACCGCACGGAGTTCCCGCGCGCGTACGTCATCCCCGCCGGCGCGGGCCAGCGCTCGGCCGTCGCCGCTTCCCGGCTCGTCGACCACCTGGTGGCCAACGACGTCCGGGTCAAACAGGCCGATCGTGCGTTCAGCCTCGCCGGGCGCCGGTATCCGGCCGGTTCGTACCTGGTGGACATGCACCAGCCGAAGCGCGGCCTGGCGAACGTGATGCTGGAGCAGGGCAGCGACATCTCGGCGAAGGTACCGGTCATGTACGACATCTCCGGCTGGAGCCACCGGCTGCTGTGGGGTGCGTCGGTCGACATCGTCCGCCAAGGCAGGCTCGACGTCCGGACGCACGACGTCGCCGCGGCGTCGCCCACCGGCGGCATCGACGCCGCTCCCGGCCGTGACCTCGCGCTGAAGCTCGTCGACGGCAAGGACGTCAGCGCCGTCAACGACCTGCTGAACCGGGGTATCGCACTGGGCCGCGCGGCCGACGGCACGATCGTCGTCCCCGCGTCGGCGCGTCCGTCCGCCGCCGAGGTGGCGGACCGTTACGGCGTCCGGTTCACCGAGGCAAGTGGTGCGGCGACCCCGCTCGGCCGTAAGACGATCGCGGGCGCCGTCGGGCCGGACGAGCTGAAGGCGTTGCGGGACATGGGCTTCGACGTCCGGCCGGTGTCGGCGGCGGTACTCAACGCCGGATTCGACTGGTCGCGGATCGACCTGCTGTTCGTGTCTTCGGGGCTGCGCTACACCGACCTCAACCCGGCGGCGAAGGACGCTCTACGCGCCTTCCTCGCTCGCGGCGGCGTCGTCACCCGCGGCGCGACAGGCGCACGCTTCAACACCGACGTGGGACTTCTCGAAGCGCGTCCGGTGGCCGGTTGGGAGGACGGGAACGGCGTCGTTTCGGTCGTCAACGGGACCGGCCCGGTCGGCGCGGGCGCACTGCCGGACTCGTTCGTCTACGGGCCTTTCTGGTTCACCGATCTCGGCTCTTCGGTCAGTGTCGAGCAGCGCTACGCGAGCGGGAATCCGCTGGTCGCGGGCCATTGGCGGACCCGGGACGACGGGACCGGCGGGCCACTGCAGGCGGCGGGTCAGGCGGCCGTCGTGTCCGGTACCTCGGGACTCGGCGGGCGGGTGGTGCTGTTCGGCACCGAACCGCTGTTCCGCGATCACCCGAAGGGCTTGTACTCGCAGGTGGCCAAGGCGGTGTTCTGGGCGGCCGCCTGATCCGGGCGGATACGCTCCGGGCCATGCCCGTCTCCCGCGGCCGCAAGCCGAAGAAGAACAAAAAACCGCCAAAGACGCAGAAGGCCTTGGAGCCGGTGGCCCTGCCGGAGTGGATGGAGCAATCGGTCGAGAACGTCCTCGGCGAGGCGAGTGTGCTCCTGAAGACGCGAAGCCCCAGAGAGCTCGAGCAGGTGACGGCCTCGCTGCTCGGCGCTGAGCTGTACCGGGCGTTGCAGGGCGAGAACCATGGCCTCGACTTCGACCTGTTCTTCGAAGCCGTCGTACTCGCCGTTACGAACGCGGAGCCGCGCCAGGAGCTTTGGCTGCTGCTGCAGGGGATGAGCGCGATCTCACCGCCCGGATTCGAGTCGTTCGTCCGCGCGGGCGTGAGCAGGTTGCGGAAGGCGTTGCGGTCGGAAGACTTGCCCGAATGGCCCCAGCTGGCCACGAAGATCAAGGCGACCGGTGACGTCTGGGAACTCCAGGACGTCTACGGGACCCGCCTCGGCGTGCTCGCGGCCTATAGCTACCCCGGTGACGCGGCCCCCACGATCTACCTGTTCGAAATCGACCAGTCATGGATTCCCCGCCTGAGCGGCGGAGGCGTCTACGACTCTCTCGATCAGGCCGTCGAAGCGTGGCGGCAACGCTTCGACGAGCAGGCGGCCCCCGAACCGGTGATCGAACCACGCCGTCTGGAAGGCCTCGTCAACCGAAGCCTGGACATCATCGGTGACGAATCCCGCACGCTCCTCGACAATTGGTATCGCTCCGAGCGCCGGTACCTGGCGCTCGATACGGCGCTCAAGAACCGCGGTCTGCGGTTACCGCCGAGCGGCTCTTACTACACCGGCATCGACCCGACGGTGATGACCGTCCCCTTCACCGCCTGGCACCTCGAGACCTTCGGCAACGAACCCGATGATCTGGTGGTCGAAGAACTCGCCGCCGAATGGATGGAGGGTGTCGTCCCGGCCACCTGGTTCGCGGTCTCACCGGATCGGCTCGACCACCTCATCGCGCTGATCGGCGACTGGCCGGAGGACACCATCCGCCCCGCCGCGCAGGCCTTGCTGCCGACGTGGGTGCGCTGGCTGGGCGAGCGGGCAGGCCTGCCGTCTCCGCTGGTGGAAGGGATGGTCGCCAAGGCGACGAAGTAACGTGGGGGGTATGCCGATCCAGGTGCTGCTCATCGACGACCACGAGGTGGTGCGGCGCGGTCTGCGCGACCTCCTCACCGACGAGCCCGACATCGAGGTCGTCGCCGAAGCGAGCGGGGTCGACGAAGCCCTCGCCGTGGCGATGCACGTCGAGCCGGACGTCGCGGTGGTCGACGTGCGGCTCGGTGACGGCGACGGCATCGCGCTCTGCCGCGAACTGCGTTCGAAGCCGAACCCGCCGCAGTGCCTGATGCTGACCGCGTTCGACGACGATGAGGCCATGGTCGGCGCGATCATGGCCGGCGCGGCCGGGTACCTGCTGAAACAGGTCCGCGGGCAGGACGTCGTCAACGCGGTCCGCGAGGTCGCGGCAGGCCGTTCGCTGCTCGACCCGCTGTCGACGGCGCGGGTGCTGGACAAGCTGCGGCACCCGCCGGAGGACGAACTCGGCTCCCTCACCGAACGCGAGCGCGAAGTACTGGACCTGATCGGGCAGGGCATGTCCAACCGCGAGATCGCGGAACGCCTGTTCCTCGCCGAGAAGACGGTGAAGAACTACGTGACGTCCGTCCTCGCGAAGCTCGGCATGCAGCGCCGCACGCAGGCCGCGGCGTGGATCGCGCGCCGGGACAGGTAGTGCGCGAAAAAGGTACCCCCCCCCCCGTCGTTTTGGGCGAAGGTCCCGGTTGATCCCGCGTTCGATCAGTGGCTCACGGTCCAGTTCTCCCACCGTGTTCTGGTCGTCGTCCGCACCGTGACCACCTTGACCCGGCTGCTCGACGTCGTGTCACTGCTGAAGGACGATCCGCGGATCCAGATCGTCTTCACCCACAACGAGCGAGAGCCGGCGATCCTGTCCTCCGGGGTCGGTGAGTTCCTCGCCTCGATGGACGCAAAGGTCATCTCCTGGGACCAGGCTGTCGAAACCTCGTTCGACCTGGCGATCGCCGCCAGCGAGAACGACGAACTCCACCGGTTGGCCGCGCCCGTTCTGCTCGTGCCGCACGGCATCGGACACCAGAAGGTCTACCCGCACCAGTCCGTCATCTCGGGCCTGAACCCGGCACGGTTGATCCGCGACGGCCACGTCGTACCCAGCCGGATCGGCCTTTCGCACAGCAACCAACTGCGTTATCTCCGGCAGCACTGCTCCCAAGCCGAACCGCACGCCGTCGTGGTCGGCGACCCCTGCCACGACCGGATGCTCGCCAGCCTCAATCGCGCGGCCCGCTACCGGCGGCTGCTCGACGTGCGGGACCGCAAGCACGTCGTACTGGCCTCCACCTGGGGGCCTGATTCTCTGTTGGGCACCGATCCGAGCCTGCCCGCACGGCTGCTCACCGAACTCCCAGTCGACGAGTACAAGTTCAGTCTCATCGTGCATCCGGGCGCCTGGGCGGCGCACAGTCCCTGGCAGATCCGCGCGTGGTTGTCGCGGCCGTTGCGGGCGGGTCTCGCCGTGATCCCACCTCAACGTGGCTGGCAGGCGACCGTCATCGCGGCGGATTGCCTGATCTCGGACGGCGGCTCCATCGCGCTGTACGCCGCCGCCACGCGGATCCCGGTCCTGATCGGCAGCCGGGAGCCTGCCACGGTGGTACCGGACTCGCCCCTCGCGGAACTCCTGGTCAGGGCGCCGCGGCTCGACCCGGAACGTGATCTGCGCAAGCAGGTCGACGCAGCCGCCGCCACGGAACCGCTCACCGACGTCGCGGAGCAGGCGGTCGAGTTCTCCGGGAAGTGCGCGGAGCTTCTTCGACCCATTCTGTACGAGTTGATGCGCCTGCCCGAACCGGAAAGTCGCGCGATCTTCCGCCCTGTGCCCGATCCGGTGCCGGACGTCACGGAGCCGACGACGTTCTCGGTCGAAGTACGGCAGCACGCCGACCACGTCGCGGTCTTCCGGTTTCCCGGTGACCGAGCGGGAAAGACGGCCTCACCGGGTCGCCATATCGTCGCCCACGAGGAATTGTCCACTCTGGACGAACTCGACGGGGCCGACGTTGTCTACTGCGAATTCGACGGCGAAAACGCCGAGTTCACCGACTGGGCTCGGGAAATCAGACGTCGTCGCCCCGACGCCGGACTCATCGCCGGGATCGGTGCGGACCGGTGCCTGGTCTGGAGACCCGGCCGTCCGGTCGTCGAACTCGTCACGGAAGGCGAGCCGTTGTCCGCCATCTCCGCTTGGTACTGGCGCGGGAACCGGGACCTTCCGACGACAGGGCCGTTCCGCGTGCGAGAGGGCAACGCCACCCGGAACGTGGTCACCGCGGAGTTCACCGGCTGATCAGGGGCGGCATCCGTGGAAAATCTTGGCGTGCACTCCGGACGCGCGCGGATGTCGGACCGCCTGCAACCGTTGCCAGACGCCTGACCAGTGGTGCCGTGCCAAATTGAATTCCCCGCAGTACCAGGCGGCGTCCCCAAGCGCCTCGGCGATCTCCAGGTCGTACTGATCACTTCCGGTGGGGGCGACCATGCGCCAGACTTCCGGCAGCAGGTCGAGCGCCTGCCGCGCGGCGGCCGCCGTGCCGGACCGGCTAAGCGCCTTCGCCCGGACCAGCCACACCTGAGCGAGGTCACGGTTGTTCGCGGGATTCGTATTCGATTCGGCCTCCGCGAGGAACTGGAGCGCCCCGTCGAGATCGCCGAGCTGAACCAGGACGTTGGCGAGCATCCTCGCGTGCAAACCCTGCCCTCGGAAGGGAAGTCCGCCCAATGTCCGGCTAATCTTCAGCGCCTCGAAGAGGCATGCCGCCGCCTCGGTGTACTGGCCTTGTTCCCGGTGGAAAAGCCCGCGGAACTCCCAAAGCGAGGCGCGGAGTTGACGATTCGTTTCGGTTTCGGGTGACTCCAACCGGGGAAGCAGCTCTCGCAGGCGGTCGAATTCCACGTCTGCGCGCGAAAACTCCTGAAGCAACGAGTACAGACGCGCTTGTTGCGCGATGGTCCTCAGCTGGAGTGGGACGTCGCGCAATGCTTCCGCACTCGCGATACCCCACTTGGTGATCTCCACCAGCTCGCGCAGGTGTCCCCGGTACAGCCCGACGATTTCCAGAGCGCCACAGATCTGCGTCAGCTCGACATGAAGCCCAGCGTGGTGGGCCGGTTCCGCCAGGGCCCGGTAGACCGGGATCTCGGCGAGCAGCAGCTCGATCGGATCCTGGCCGGGTTCCAGCTCCCAGGCCTGAGTGCCTTCCGGCAACGTTTGATCGTAAAGCCTCAGCCGCCCACCGGGCATTCTCAGCTGATCCCCCTGTACCGCTCGCGTGCGATGGAACCGGACGAGCCGCCGGAAACCTTCGCCACCCGGAGCATGACCAGCGCGGGTGAGCGCCTGCATCGCTTGTTTGGTCAGCCGGAGCCGGCCGTCAGGTTCTGGGGTCAGAAAGAAGACGGACTGGAAGTGCGCAAGGTCGCCCAACAGCGCGAACGGTTCGCAGTCGGCGACGGCGGCCGCCGCGTCGAGTGTGAAACCCGGACCGGGGATCTCGCTCAGCAACCGACAGAGTTCCTGTTCACGCTGAGGAAGTCCGGCGAGGACCTGATCGAAGGCGGTACTCACCGGACCGAGAGCGCGGCCGTTGCGCAACTCCTTCGCGAGATGCTTGAGCGGTCGGGTGGCCAGACCGGCTCGTTGTCGCGCCGCGGTGGCCGCCGCGACCACCATCGCCGGAAAACGATCGCATTCGGCGAGCACTTCCCCGGCGCCTTCGGGATCGGCTGCGAGCAGCTCGGTACCCGCGATGGCTTCGAAGAGCTTCTTGTCCGCTCCTTCTTCGAGCCTGCTGAGAGGCACGTGCCGCGGGTACTGCGTCACGATTTCTTCGGCAGGCCCCTCCGTCAAAGCCAGCACCAGGCTCATCGGCGCCGGAGGCACCAAAGCCTGGAGATCGCGGACGCCTTCGACCGAATCGAAGATCAGGAGCAGCCGCAGTGGCGCGAGAAAGGCGTTGTACTGGCCCTTCAGCTCGTCGGCGCCCATCGTGATGAGCTTCGGATCCACTCCCAGTGCCCTGAGCACCGACTCCCTGACCTGGCTGAACCGCAACGACGCTCCCGGGCCGTCGCGGTGGTCCGCGAGATCGATCAGCAGTGCCCCATCGGGATACGCCTCCTGGGATCGTTGGCCGAAATGCTCCGCGAGCGCTGTCTTTCCGACGCCGGACGGGCCGGAGAGCACCAGAACCCCGGATCCACCCATCTCGGCTTGAGCGCCGACCCGGTCGAACAAATTTGCCGAACGAGGGACGACAAGCGGGCGGGCATGGCGCATCTCGAGCATGCTTCCGACGAGCTCCCGCAGTTCCTTCGCCACCGCCGGGTCTTCGGTGGTCAGGCGACGCACAGCGGCTTCCAGCGCGGCCGGATCGGACCGCAGCCGCCGCTCGTCCCGCCGTCCGGAGAGCTTCTTCCAGAGATACTCGGCGACCTTGCCACCACTGGTGAAGACCAAAGCGACGGTCTGTTTGACGAGTTCCACCTGAAGCAACGGATCGGTCACCTGTAAACCCCCTCACAGCTGTAACCGATACGCTAGCAGCGTGGATCATGCGCGTCACTCACCGTGAACCCCAGGCCTGTCCGCCTACTTGACGAGCCCTAGCAGTTCGGCCAACTGTCCAGTGGCCAGGAAGAAGAGAATGCCCGCCAACAGAATCAAGACACTGATGAACGCCCGACCTCGCTGCAGGAGAGTGTCGGCCGTCTCTACCCACCGCTGCCAGCGTGGGCGGACGACAGGTTGTTCCGTTGCGTTCGCCACCAACGACGCGTACCGCTGAGGAAGCAGGTTGAACTCTTCCACGGAAACCAGCGCCAATCCCGCGATGACGAGTTCTCGATACTTTTGCGTGTTCTCGATATTCCGCGTGGCACCAATGGACTCACTCCGAAGCGCACAGGCTATCGCCTGATAAGTGTTTCGCAGCCGCTCGTACTCATAAGAAGTGAGGCGGCGCTCCGTACCACGCACATAGCGTTCGACATGGCGCGCCAAGTCGAACCCCATACCATGCAGGAGGTTACGCGACCGCGATGCACGGAACGACCACGGCAAATGCGGTGATCGCCGGTAAGATTCATCTGGCCTTCGCATCGCGAGAAACTTCAAAATGGAAAATGAATCGTCGATCAACCCTTGATGTGGGGACGAAATACGGAGGAACCAGCAAACCAAGGCAATCCACAAGAGAGCCGCACCGGCACTCAAGAGGGTCGAAAAGCCAAGCATCGCGGCGTCTGGGCCAGTGCGACCTCCGGCAGGGAAGGTCTCGATCGAAAACACCACACCCGCCCATAACGCGGGCAGGATGGCACAAAAAATCAAGGACAAGGACAGGCCTCGATCGCGGGTCCGGGACACCGCAAACTCCCTTAACAGGCCTTTGGAGTCCTCGACCCCTGGCACGGTCACGGCCTCCTTCTCCACACGGGCTCGGATTCGCCCGAACAAGCAGCTGACCAACGTCAGGTAGACGAGCACATACACCACGGGGGCAGCCAAGAGTCCCCAAAAAAGTAGAATGTTCAGAGTCACACGCCAGCTCACCAACGCGAAACCGAACGCAACGGTTTCCGCCAAAGTGAGAGCAATAACTATTCCGAGCCCAAGCCTGGCCACACGGCCAAGAGTTCCCAAGGCCCGTCTTTTATCGTGAAATTCTTTGCTATGGAAAATTCTGACGCCGAACCGGGCCAAGCCATCCTGGAATACCATCCATGAACCAACATGGACAGTCAGAACGATCAAAGCCAAGCCGAGCGTTGTAGCACCATACCCGAGAATTATCGCCTCTGCGGTCATGTCTCTCCCCTTCCACGACCTTATGGCGACATTAACAGAACTCCTTCACCTGGTCCGATCGGCGAGGAACACGCTCAGGGGTGCACGGTGTCGCGCTGATCGGGGATGACCGTGCCGTCGTCGCGCAGCACCGGTCCGTGTGTGCCGTCGGGGTTCTCGTACGCCGTCGTCGAGCACGGGTAGGTGCGGTTCAACGCCGGGAAGGGCTCGATGAACATCGGGTTCACCGCCCATTTGCCGTCCGCGTTGTCGTAGGCGCGGCACATGAGCTCGTCCTTGTTGCGGTTGAGCGTGACGCGGACTCCGGTGGCGTCGCGCAGCATCGTGACGTCGGTGGTCGCGTCGCCGCCGGCGAGTGCCTGCCGCTTGGCTTCCGGTGCCGCTTCCATCGCTTTCGGGCCGCGGATCCCGAGGATCCGTTCGTTGATGAAGCAACGCTTTCCGTCGATGTAGGTCATGATCTCGTCGGCGCCGTCGGCGTGCCCGCCGCAGCCTTCGAGGTGTCCGTTGATCCGGCCGTTCGTGGTGAGCGAGTAGATCCCGAGGGTGCGGCTGGGCGGGATCCCGACCGCCGATCCCCAGACGTCCGCGAACTCCTTGGGCGAGGCGGAAACGACCCAGGTCGAGAACCCGGCCTTGGTCAGCGTCGCGATCAGGTCCTTGATCTCCGGGTAGTAGCGGATCCACGCGACCTGCGTGCTCGAACCGACCTTCTGGGTCGCTCCGACCGGTGCCTGCAGCGCCGCGGCCCTGGCCTGCCGGGCGATCGCGCGGACCTCGTCCGGGCGGTATCCCGCGTTGATCTGCGCGACCCAGGCGTAGGCCGCCTCCATGTAGCGCCGGTTGCTTCCGGCGAAGACCTCTTCGCCGGTGGTCGTCTTGGCGTTCTTCCGCACGGAAAGGAGTTCGTCCGCGCAGGTGATGTTCTTGCTCGTCGGCAGCGGTTTCCCGGCCGGGGTGTCGGTACCGCACGCCTTGCCGAGCGCGTTCGCCCCGGCGTCGGTCATGTACCGGCTGGTCGTGCGCCAGTCCTTGTTCCTCGGCTGGAGGATCTTGTCGTGCCGGATCATCCAGAAGACGGTCTGATCGGAGATGTCGTTCTTGATGACCGTGTTGTCCCAGTCGAACACCGCGACCGGGCGCTCGCCGTGCCGCCCGCCGCAGCGGCCGCGTTCGTCGATGACCTTCTGGATCTTCGTGGCGTTGTCGCCGTACCAGTGATCGGCCAGCCGCAGCTGCGGGCAACGTGACTCGGTCGCGGCCACCGACGTGGCGGGCACCAGCACCGGAACGGCCGCCACAGCGGCGGCGACGGCGACGGCTCGCAGGAACCTCGGCATGTCATCTCCCCACGTCTTCATCGACTTTCCGGGGAGATCTTGTCATTTTCCGGCGAGACTCACGAGGCTAAGTGCGGGTCAGTCTCGCGTAGGCGATCACGTTGTCGAGGTAGTTGCCGGTCGAGGAGTCGAAGTCCCCGCCGCAGGTGATCAGGCGCAGTTCCGGTCCGAGCGTGTCGCCGTAGACCCTTTCCGTCGGGAAGGAGGCCTTCGGATGCCGCTCGACGGCGTACACGGTGAACACCGCGGTGACCCCGTCCTCGCGATGCACAACAGCCTCGTCGCCGCTCTTCAGTTCCTTGAGCCGGACGAAGACCCCGGGGACCTTCTTGTAGTCGACGTGCCCCGCGAGCACGGCGGGCCCGATCTCGCCGGGTGCCGGGCCGCCGGTGAACCAGCCGGTGGTGATCGCGTCGTGCGGTACCTGCAGGCTGCCGTCGCCGGTCAGGCCGAGGTCGACGATCTCGCCGGTGCGCACCCCGATCGCCGGAATCTCGAGCGTCACCGGCTTCGCGGGTCCGAGCGGAGCGACCGCGACGGCCGACGAGACCGCCGAAGACGCGGTGGTGGGCTGCGCCGGTGACGCGACCCTGCCTGCCGAGGGGCCGGCGCAAGCGGTCAGCGCGGCCGCGAGCACCACCCCGATGATGGTGCCGATGACCAGCGGAAACGGCCATCGGCGCCAGGAAGAAACCGGGGTCATCGCTCGGCACGCCGCCGGAGGACGAGGGACGCGCCCGCGGCCGTCGCGGCCAGCAGGACCCCGCCGGTCAACGCGACCGCGCCGATTTCGAGGAGCCCACCGTTGACTTCGCTGGTCTCGCCGCCGCCGGTCGCGACGCCGCCCGCGGGCTTGACCTTCACCTGGCCGGATTTCGAAGGCTCGCCGAAGCGGGACTCGCAGGCGTACCCGTCGTGGTCGCCGTCGAGCTTGTACGGGTCACTCGGGTTCCTCTTGAGCTCGGCCTGTGCCGCGGCCTGCGAGGGGAAATCGGCGCAATCCTTGTCGGCGGATTTCGCACTACTGGGCGCCGGTTTCGTTTCCGTGACGATCGGCGGAACGGTCGGCGTGATCGTTTTCGTCGGCCCGTTTCCGCGCTTCGGCAGCGTTTCGCACGCGATTCCGTCCTTGTCACGATCGAGACCGTTCGGGTCGGAGAGATCTTTTTCGAGCACCGCCTGCGCGTCCTCCTGGAACTGGAAGTCGCCGCAGTCCAAGTCGGCGATCGCGGGTGTGTCGGCCAGCGCGAAAGCGACGGAAGCAGGGCCGAACAAGGAGAATCCGGCGAGAAGCACGGCCGTGCCGATGGCGCGACGAACCGAGGACATGGGAGACCTTTCGATGGGGAATTCGCGCTCCGAGCGCGTTCTATACACCTACAGTCGCGCCTCGGCCACAGTCGTTACGGATTAATCGAAAACCGCATTTTGTCACTCGTTCGAGCGACAAAATGCGGTGAATATCCCACGACTCAATCGAGCGGGACGTCGAAAGCCACCAAAGTACCCAAACTCGGCGAAGAATTGATCGAAAACCGTCCACCGGAAGTCGTCGCACGCTCGTCGAGATGCCGGAGACCGCGTTTGGCGACCCCCTGCGGCACACCGGACCCGTTGTCCCGCACCCGGAGCTTGACGCCCTCGGCGTCGCGGCTGAGCGTCACGCGGGTCTCGCTCGCCCCGGAGTGTCTGACCACATTGGACAGTGCTTCGCGCAGGGCGGCGCGGATGTGATCGGCCTGTTCGGCGGGGATGTCGGCCAGTTCTCCCGAAAGTTCGAGGGTCGGCGGGTAGCCGAGCAACTCACCCGCGATGCGCACCTCGCCCCGGGCGGACTCGGCGAGATCGGTGGCGACGACCTTCTCGTTCGCGGGTTCCGGGCTGCGCAGCGCGCGCACGGTGCCGCGGATCTCTTCGATGGTCTGGTCGAGCTGGTCGATCGCCTCGGACAGCCGCGCGCCGTCGGCCTGCGCGAACCGCTTCCGCATGTTCTTGCGCACGCGGTCCAGTTGCATGCCCGCGCCGTAAAGCCGCTGCACGATGACGTCGTGCAGTTCGCGCGCGATACGTTCGCGCTCCTGGTAGAGCGTCACGCGGTGCCGCGCGTTGGCGCCTTCGGCCAGAGCGAGGACGACGCCAGCCTGCGCCGCGAAAGCGGTGAGGACTTCGACGGTGCTGTCGGAGAACGGAGCCCCGCCGTGGCGGCGATACACGGTCAGCGCGCCCAGGACGCGCCCGCCGGAACCGAACGGCGACGCCGCGAACGGGCCGAAGCCCTGCAGGTCCGGCGGGACGAACGGCGCCGTCCGGGGATCGACGGTGAAATCCTCGCTGACGACCGGTTTCCCGCCGCGGGCGACCTGACCGGCGGCGGAATCGGCGGGGAAGGCCAAGCCACGCAAGCCTTGGGTCGTCGCTCCGTGCGCGGCCTCGACGACCACCTGGCCGTCGTCCGCGCGCACCATGACGAGACCGAGGTCGGCCTCGGCCAGTTCGACGGCGCGGGCGACCACCGTCTCGAGCACGTCGCCCGGGTCGTCGCCGGACAGGGCGGTGCCGGTGATCTCGGTGGCGGCGGACAGTGCGCGCGCGGCAAGTGTGGGATCCATGAGCGCTATCGACATTAGCCCGCTCCGGCCCGTGCGCGCGCTGTGACGCGACCCTCTCGTACCTCCAGGACCACGTCGGCGCCGTCGGCTTCGGCGGCGTTGTGCGTGACGTGGACGACGGTCTTTCCCGCCAGAGCCTCGGCAAGGCGTTCGCGGACGGTGCGCGCGGTGGGTTCGTCGAGATGTGCGGTCGGCTCGTCGAGCAGGACCAGGTCGGCCCGGTCGGCGCCGAGCATGGCGCGTGCGAGCGCGACCCGCTGCGCTTGCCCGCCCGAGAGCCCGGCGCCCGCGCTGTCCAGCATCGTGGTGAGTTCGACGTCTTCGAGAACGGCCTGGTACAAGGCTTTCCGGAGGTCGGACTCGGACGCCGTCGGGTTGGCGAGGCGCAGGTTCTCGGCGACCGTTGTCGAGACGAGCATCGGTTCTTGCGGCGCCCACACGACGTTCTCGGGAGCGGCGACGTCGCCCTTGCTCGGCTTGAGAAAACCGAGCAGGGCGGCGACGAGCGTCGACTTGCCTGCCCCGCTCGGGCCGATGACGGCCACGTGCGTACCGGGCGCGATGTCGAGGTCGACACCGGTGAGGACCGGATGCTCGGTGCCGGGCCAGCCGAGGTCGGCGTCGCGGATCCGCACCCCGCCGGTGCCAGGAAAGGTCCTTTCCTGGCGAAATTTGCCAGGAAAGGACCTTTCCTGGCACGCGGCGAGGCGCAGACGGGCCTGGCGCAGGGTGTCCCAGTGCTGCGCGGCGGGCGGAAGCAGGGAGAGCACTTCCGCCAGCGCGAGCGGAACCAGGCCGGCCACCGGTGCGAGGACGGGGTTCAGCGCGCCGGCGGCGACAGCGCTCACGGCGAACCCGGTGCTCACGACGGTGGCGGCGCCCGTCGCCAGGATGATCAGGGCGTCGGCCGCACCGGCGCCGAAGGCCTGCCGCCGCGCTTCGGCGGTCAACGCGGCGTCGGTCGTGGCGATGTGACGGCGACGCTCTTTGTCGGCGCCGAACGCGATCAACTCGGCGGCGGCCTCGAACAGGCCGAGCACCTGCGCCGACACCGAACGCCGTCCGGCGGCCAGCGCACTGGTCGCGCGGCGTTCCGCTCGCAGCGCGAGCAGCGGCGCGAACGCGCTCACCAGCACGGCCGCGGCCAGCGTGAGCCCGGCTTCGGGCAGCACGGCGGTCTGCACCGCGACGGCGCCCACGGCCACCAAGGTGACGACGACCAGCGGCGTGATCACACGGGGAAGCAGATCACGCACCGTGTCGATGTCCCCGACCAGCCGTCGCTGTTCCTCACCGGCCCGAAGCGCGCGCGCCGGGCCGAGCCGCACCAGCGATTCCCAAAGCCGGACCCGCAGCCGTCCGGCGATCCGGAACGCGGCGTCGTGCGTGACCAGCCGTTCGAGGTACCGCAGTCCCGCGCGGCCGAGGCCGAAGGTCCGCACGCCGACGATCATCACCGTCAGGGTCAGGATCGGCGGCTGCTGGGACGCCTTCGCGATCAGCCAGCCCGAAAGCGCGGCCAGCGCGACTCCGGCGAGCAAAGCGGCCGCGCCGAGCAAGGCGCCGCCGAAGAACCTGCGGTGCAGCAGATCGCGCCACGGGAGCGGCCGGACCGTCGGCTCCTCGTCCGCGGTACCGACGTCGACCACTCGCGTAGCCGACATGTCGATACCGGACGTGCGTTCGTGCGCGGCGATGATCGCGGCGGCACCGTTGCCGACGGCCTTGGCGACGGCGGCCATGACGAGTCCGGCGTTGACCTCGTCGAGGTGGGCGGTGGGCTCGTCGAGCAGAAGCAGCCACGCACCCGTCCGGACCCGCGCCAAGGCCCGCGCCACCGCGACCCGCTGGCGTTGTCCTTGCGACAGTTTCGCCACCGGGCGTCCGGCCAGGCCGCTCAGCCCGAGCTCGCCGAGGATGTCGTCCGCGCCGACCTCGTCGCGGACCGTGCCTCCGCCGAACACCGGCGACTGCGGCACCCACGCGACCTTCTCACGCCAGCGGTCGAGATCGGCGTCGGCGAGACTGGTGCCGCCGACGGTGATCGTCCCGTCCTGGGCTTGCACGAAGCCGAGCAATGCGGACAGCGTCGTCGACTTGCCGCCACCGCTGGGCGCACGCAGCCAGACGACTTCCCCTGGCCGGACCGCGAAGGTCTCGCCGTCCGGCGCGAATCCACCTCGCCGCGCGACACGCAGGCCTTCGACGTGGACCTCGCCCTTGGCCGGGGTCTCGGAACCGGTGGGCGGCAGGGGTTCCGCGAGCACGTCCGCGACCCGGCGCACGGCCTCGACGCCGTCTTCGCTGGCGTGGAACGCGGCACCGACCGCGCGTAGCGGCTGGTAGCACTCCGGCGCGAGGATCAGGACGCCGAGCCCGATGGCCAGCGGCAGTTCGCCGTCGACCAGCCGGACGCCGATGACGACCGCGACCAGCGCGACCGAAAGCGTCGCGATCAGTTCCAGCGCGAACGCCGACGCGAACGCGACCTTCAGTGTTTTCAGCGTCGTACGACGATGCCGTTCGGAGATCTTCCGGACCGTCTCGGCCTGCGCCTCGGCGCGGCGGAACGCGCTGAGGATCGGCAGCGCGCGGACGAGTTCCAGCAGATGTCCCGACAACCGGTGTTCGGCGTCGGCGGCGTCGGCGACGCGTTCGGCGGTGTGCTTGCCGATCAGGATGGCGAACAGCGGCACCAGCGGCACGGTGATCGCGACGAGCACGGCCGACGGCCAGTCGGCGAACAGGATCGCGACACCGGCGGCGAGCGGCACGATCGCCGCGGTGACCAGCGCCGGGAGGTACTGGGTGAAGTAGGCGTCGAGCGCGTCGAGTCCCTTGGTGGTCAACGACGTCAGCTCGCCGTGGCCGCGGCGGGCGATCCATTCCGGACCGAGTTTCAGGGCATGGTCGAGGGCTTTGGCGCGCAGTTCCTCCTTCGCGCGGGCCGCCGCGCGGGCGGAGACGATCCGCACCGCCCAGCCGGTTAGCGCGCGCCCTGCGACGAGCGCGAGCAGCACGGCCAACTGGACGGTGCGGTCCCCCGGTGCGCCGCGGACCACCGCGGAGAGGACGTCGGCCAGCAGGAACGCCTGCCCCACCAGCAAACCGGCGTTGACGAAAGACAGGAATCCGCTGAGGATCAACGCCCGGCGCGCCGCCGCCGAAAGCGGGGCCAGCGCGCCGAGCGGACCCTTTCCCGGTCGCGCTGGGTCCATTGTGGACTCCGTGGCGGAAGGGGTGTCGCGGCCGGGAAGTTCGGTCATGGTGCGTGCACCGGCGGGATGTGCTTGGTGCCGATGCGCTTGCGGAACACCCAGTACGTCCAGCCCTGGTAGATCAGCACCGCGGGGGCGCCGAACAGCGCGACCCAGGTCATCACGGTCAGGGTGTACGGACTCGATGCCTCGCCCGCGATGGTCAGCGTGTTCGCCGGGTCCACAGTGGACGGCAGGACGTTCGGGTACAGCGCGACGAAGATCGCGACCGCCGAGGCGGCGATGACCCCGCCCAGCGCGGCGAACGCCTGTCCTTCGCGGCCCATGCGGATCCTGAACCAGGCGAGGACCGCAGCGAGGACCGCGACGCCGATCAGGAGCAGCGTCCACAGGTCGCCCGAGCGCAGTTGAACGACGACGAGGAACGCGAGCAACGGCAACAACGCGACCGGCAGGAGGCGGGTGGCCAGGTTCCGCGCCCGGCGGCGGAGGTCGCCTTCGGTTTTGAGCGCGAGGAACGCGGCGCCGTGGACCAGCGAGAAGCCGACGACCGCGAGCGCGCCGAGCAGCGTCTCGAGGCGGATGGCGGCGAACGCGCCGCCCGCCCGGTCGCCGTCGGCGTCGAGCGGGAGGCCGAGGACGGTGGTCGCGAGCAGCAGCCCGACGCCGAACGGCGGGATCCACGAGCCGAGACCGATGACGCGGTCCCAGTTGCGGCGCCAGCGGTCGGAGTCGACCTTGCCGCGGTATTCGAACGCGACCCCGCGGCCGATGAGCGCGAGCAGGACGAGCAGGAGCGGCAGGTACGCGGCCGAGAACAGCGACGCGTACCAGCCGGGGAACGCGGCGAACATCGCGCCGCCCGCGACGATCAGCCAGACCTCGTTGCCGTCCCAGACCGGGCCGATCGTGTTGACCATGACGCGGCGCTCGGTGTTGTCCTTCGCGAGGACCGGCATGAGCATGCCGACGCCGAAGTCGAAGCCTTCGAGGAAGAGGTAGCCGAGCCAGAAGAGGGCGATGACGCAGAACCAGATCGTTTCGAGGGTCATCGGGTGCTCCTGCTCGCTTCGTTCACTCCGAGCGCTTCGGTTGCTTCTTCGGTGACTTGCCGGACGGCCCCCGCCGCTACCACGCGAGCCCGCCCGGACCGGCCCCTCCAGCCCCCGTCGCCCTGAGTTATCCACAACGGGGCAAGTTGTCCACAGATCGCCTGTGGGTAACCCACCTGAGCGATACTCCCGATACGCTGGGTGCGGGGCCGTCCCCCGGGAAGGGCGGGGGGCTGGGTAGGTGACGTTAAGAGGCGATCAGTAGGCGAAGGCGAGTGCTTCATCATCGCTGTCACCGCCTTCGGAGTCGCCATTCTTGCTGGTAGAGGATGTTTTCTTGGGTGGCATGACGGCGTCGACACCGCCGCGCACGTACTTGCGGATCAGGTAGACCTCGACGACGCCGAGTACCGCGTAGACGGTCGTCAAAGCGATCAAAGACGTCCACACCTCGCCTGTGGACAACTTCGACACCGCGTTGGCGGTGAACATCCACACCCCGTCCACCCCGGTCGGGTTCGGCACCACCACGAACGGCTGACGCCCCATCTCGGTGAAGATCCAGCCGGCGCTGTTGCCGATGAACGGCGTCGCGATCCCGCCGAGCATGAGCCACGGGAACCACCGTTGTCCGGGGATCCGCCCCCGCCTGGTCAGCCACAGCGCGAGCAGCCCGATCCCCGCCGAAATCGCGCCGAAGCCGATCATCGCGCGGAAACCCCAGTAGGTCACCGGAAGGCTGGGCACGTAGTCGATCGGCTTGCCGGCGAGCGAGCCCAGCTGCGGGTCGTCCGGGTAGTTCGTCCCGTACTTCGCCTGGTACTCGGTCACCAGGTTCTCCACACCCTTGACCTCGGTCGAGAAGTCGTTGTGCGCCAAGAACGAGAGCAACGCAGGCACGTTGAACGTCTTGACGTCCTCGCAGTTCGCGTTCCGGACGTCGCCGATCGCGATGATCGAGAAGCTCGCCGGTTTCTCCGTGTGGCACAACGCTTCCGCCGACGCCATCTTCATCGGCTGCTGCTCGAACATCAGCTTGCCCTGCACGTCACCGGTAATCGCCAGCACCGCGAACGCCACCACGCCGACCCAGCCGCCGAGCCGCACCGAAGAACGCCACACCGCGCGGTGCTCGTCGTCCTCCGTACGCTTGCGCCACAACTGCCAGCCGGCGATCCCGACCAGGAACGCCGCCGCCACCGAGAAGGCGCCCGCGATCGTGTGCGGGATCGCGGCCAGCGCGGTGTTGTTCGTCAGCACCGCCCAGATCGAGTTCATCGTCGGCTTCCCGTCGACGAACTCGACGCCGACCGGATGCTGCATCCACGAGTTCGCGGCCAGGATGAAGTACGCGGACGCCACGGTCGCCAGGGAATACGCCCAGGCGCACGCCAGGTGGACCTTCTTCGGGAGCTTGTCCCAGCCGAAGATCCACAAGCCGAGGAAGGTCGACTCGACGAAGAACGCGACGAGCCCTTCCATCGCCAGCGGCGCCCCGAAAACGTCCCCGACGAACCGCGAGTACGCGCTCCAGTTCATCCCGAACTGGAACTCCTGGACGATGCCGGTGACCACGCCCATCGCGAAGTTGACCAGCAGGAGTTTCCCCCAGAACTTGGTCATCTTCAGATAGCGCTGCTCCCCTGTCCGGACCCACGCCGTCTGCATCCCGGCGACCAGTACCGAAAGCCCGATGGTCAGCGGGACCATCAGGAAGTGATAGACGGTGGTTATGCCGAACTGCCACCGAGCGAGATCGAGTACCTCCACGCCTCAAGCCTGCTCACCGCGAGGTGGGCCCGCCAGTTCAAGTGGTCCCGATCTCGCCGGGACGTAGGTCCCACGACCGGCTCAGCCGAGGCTCGCGAGCGTGAGGCGCGCCTCGTCGGCGACCTGCCGCCGCACCCCCGAATCCCCCAGTGTCAGCACGTGGGCCAGCGCCAACGCGTACGCGGTGTCGAACGCCGCCTCGACATCGACGGCGATATCGGGTTGGACGCCGACGCCTTCCCAGTTGGTCCCCGTGACCGGGTTCACGGCCCGTCCACCCGGGACGGTGACATCCAGGTGCGTGTCCACTTTGTACTGTCGACGCGGGTTCGCCCCGCCGCCGGTCACCGCGCCGACCGTTTTCGCCCGCCCCAGTTGCTGCAACGAGTAGCTCAGGTCCTCGGCGCCGGAGAACGTCGTCGGCCCGGTCAGTACCCACACCGGCTTGTCCGCGCCGAACTTGCGGCCCGGTACGTACGGCAGCGTCCAGAACTGGTTGGTCACGTCACCGTCGCGCAGATAGATGCTGTTGAAGTGCGTCGGCTCGTCGACCAGGTAGCTGATCAGCAAGGCGACCGCCATCGGATCCCCGCCCCGGTTCTCCCGGACGTCGACGATCAGCGCGTCGGTCGTCGCGAGCAGCGTCATCGCCGCGGCCAGCGCCTCACCGGCGATGTCCGCCCCGTAGAACAGCCTGGTCTCCAGGTAACCGACGTTCCCGGCCAGCCGACGCGCCGACGCGATGCCGTGACCGTTCAGTTCCGCCTCACGCCGGTACTCCTCGGGGTCGAACGACTCCCCGTCCACCTCGGGCAGCGGGTCGACGTGGTGCCGTAGCCGCAGGTGCTTGTCCCCGTTGACCGACTGCAGGTCCCGCGTCACCGCGATGGCGAACGCCTGGTCGTCGAGCCCGGCGTACGCGCCCTCACCCAGCCTCGCCTGCAGGAACACGGCCAGCTTCTCGGCGACGTCGGGGAAGACGTAGTGCTCCCGTAGCCGCCTGCACACCTCGTCGACACGCGCTCTTCCAGCCATGATCGAACGCTACCAGTGAAGCCTGAAAAAAGAATTCGGTTTACCGAAAACTCCTTTCCGCCCCGCCGCGAAATACAATTCGCTCACACATGCCGTGCAATTCGGAAAAGCCATCAGCTTGCCCTTTCCTGAATCGCTCCTTTATCGTTGCAGTGAAAGGGGTGGCAATCACCATGTCGAGTTCGATGTTGGCGCTCATCAGCGCTTTTGGCCTGGTACTGGCCGTGGAGCTGCCGGACAAGACACTGGTCGCGACCCTTGTTCTCACCACCCGTTTCCGGGCATGGCCGGTATTCGCCGGGGTCACCGCCGCGTTCGCCGTGCAATGCGCGATCGCCGCCACGTTCGGCAGCGTGCTCACTTTGCTGCCGGAGGCACTGGTCACCGCGATCGTCGCCGCGATGTTCGGCATCGGCGCGTACATGCTCCTTCGCGAAGGGTTCAAACCCGGCAAGGACGGCGGAGAGGACGCGTCGCGTTCCGGACCGAGTCCCGCGACCTTCTTCCGCTCCGCGCTGACGTCGTTCGGCGTGCTGTTCGCCGCCGAGTGGGGCGACGCCTCCCAGCTCGCGACAGCCAGCCTCACCGCCCGCTTCGGCAACCCGTTCGCGGTCGCGCTCGGTTCCTTCGTCGCGCTGGTCGCCGTCGCCGGTCTCGCCGTCTTCATCGGCGCCAAGGTCCGCAGCCGCATCCGCCCCAAGCTCATCCAGCGCGTGGCGGGGTTCGTCTTCGCCGGCTTCTCGCTGTTCGCGCTGACCCAGCTCGTCTTCTGAGGCGCACGGGGTTTTCACAGGTTGGCCAGGTAACCTTTCGGGAACGAAAAGGTGAACACCCGCCCCGACGTGCCTGGAGAACCCGCTTGTGACCTCGCCCAAGATCCTCGCGGCCCGTGCCGTCTCCCCGGTGCACGGCAGGCTCGCGATCTTCGGCATGGCCGTCGCCGTCGCCATTTCGATCGACCTGCACCTGCGGCTGTCCAGCCAGGTCAGCCCCATCTGGCAGACACTGTCCGAGTACGTCTACGGCTATCTCTCGCCCGGTTCGACGGCGGCGCCGCTGTTCGGCGCGATGTGCCTGGCGCTGGGCCTCGGTTCGCTCGCGTTGCTCGGCGGCATCGCGAAGGCGCATCGCACCGGTTACCGGTCCGTCCTCGTCCTGCTCGGGGTGTGGTGCGCCGGGCTGTTCGTCCTCGCGCTCGTCCCCGTCGACCCCGAGGGCCAGGCCCGTTCGCTGGCCGGGCAGATCCACAACTACGCCGCGCTGACGGCCTTCCTCGCGCTTCCCGCCGCCGCCTGGGTGCTGACCCGCCCAGGCCGGGCTCGCTGCCCGTGGGAGCCGCGCCGCACGACGATCCGGCGGCTCTCGGTGGCCAGTTTCGCCGCCGTGGTGATCGTGCTCGGCGGATTCGTCTGGACGATGCTCACCGGGCCGTCGCAGCAGCAGATCACGCTCGGCCTGTTCGAACGACTGCTGTTCGCGGTCGACCTCACGCTGCTGGCGACGATGGTGCGCCCGCTGCTCAGCGACCGCTGAGCAGCTACTCGGGCTGCTTCAGCACCTCGGCCAGCCGGACAGCCGCCGCGACGACCGCCGGACCCGCCACACCGGCGTCCAGTGGCTCCAGGGAGACGACGCCGACGCTGGCGCGCAGTCCCGGCACCCCGCGCACCGGCGCGGCGACACCGGACGCGCCTGCCTCCAGTTCACCGGTCGAGGTCACCCAGCCTTCGCCGCCGGGACGCAAGGTCATCGCCTTGCCCGCCGCGCCGGCCGACAGCGGATGGCGGGTGCCGACGCGGTAGGCGACGTGGAAGCTCGTCCATGAGGGCTCGACGACCGCGACGGCCTGCGCCTGATCGCCCTGCGCGACCGACAGGTGCGCCGTCGCGCCGACCTTCTCCGCCAGTTCGCGCAGCACGGGCCTGGCCGCCTCCCGCAGCTGCGGGAGGACCTGCCCGGCGAGCCGGAGCAGGCCGACGCCCAGCCGCACCTTGTTCCCGTCGCGCCACACCAGGCCGCGTTCGGACAGCGGGACGAGCAGCCGGTAGACGGCGGCACGGCTCGCGCCGATGGCGACGGCGAGTTCGGAGATCGTCGCCGCCTCACCACCGGCGTCCGCCACGGCCTGCAGCAGCGCCAGCCCTCTGTCCAGGGTCAGCGACCCTTCGCGAGTCACAACAACCCGAGTTCCCCGAGGTCGGCGACAGGCTCGTCGAAGGACGCCGCCGCGTAGGAGGCGAAGAGCCCGCGAACGGCCTTCGCGGCGGGGTCCGACAGGCCCTTGGCCTCGGCGGCCAGCGCGGCGCCGTCGGTCGACTCGAGCGCGGCGCGCACGTCTCCGCCGGAAAGGCAGCGCGCGGACGCCACGATCAGGTTCAGGAACCCGTGGTGGGTGAAACCGCTGGTTTCGTCGGTGTGCCGGACGGCGCGATGGAGGCTGTTCGTCGCCTTGAACGACGCCCCCGTCTCACCGCTGACCACCGACAGGAAGTCGGCGACCTCGTCGACGCTGGGGAAGTTCTCGCCCGCCTGGCCGCCGCAGCGGATCTTCGGCCAGCTGCCGTGCTCGATCACCTTCCGCACGCCGTCGAGCCAGCCGACACCGCGCCGCGGCTCGACCACCCGGATGACGTCTTCGGGGACGAACTCGGAGACGCGCTCCAGCCAGACCTCGTCGACGTCCGACGGCGCCGGCATCTCGACCATCCGCAGCGCGAGGATCTCGCTGCGCGATTCGACGATCGAAATCGCCTTCGGGACGCCGCCGAGACCGGTGTCGATGATCAGCGACAGCGGCAGCGGTTCCTTGGGTTTGATCTTGATCAGTTCGGTGATGAGCTCGGGCAGCCTCGACGCCTGGCACAGGAACACACCGAGGACGCCGGAGTGTTCACCGGACCTCGACGCGAAGTGCGCACGCAGCGCTTCGGGCATGGACGCCTCGCCGGGCGGGAACAACGCCGAGTCGTCGACGAGCCGCGCGAACAGGGGAGGGATTCCTCGGGGGCCGGGTGGCGTGAGTTCCACAGCGCTTGACACGACTGACACGCTAGTAGCGTACGACATCAGGACAAAATCGTTCGCACAACGGACACGTTCCGGGGAGAATCCGATGCCTTACTACCGGCAGGTAGGCGAGATCCCGCACAAGCGCCACACCGCGTTCCGCAAGCCCGACGGCGGCTTGTACGCCGAGGAACTGATGGGTGTCGAGGGGTTCTCGGCGGACTCCGCGTTGCTGTACCACCGCGGCCTGCCCACCGCGATCGTCGACGCCGTCGCGATCGAGGACGAGCGGGGGCCGATCAGCCCGAACCATCCGCTCAAGCCCCGCGCTTTCAAGACGCAGGACCTCAAGTTCGGCGACGCCGACGCGGTCACCGACCGGCGGCGGCTGTTCGGCAACGCCGACGTCACCATCGGTTTCGTCCACGCGACGCGTCCTTCGCCGCTGTACCGCAACGCTGCCGGTGACGAGCTCTTCTACGTGCAGGGCGGCAGCGCGACCGTCGAGACGATCTACGGCGCGCTGGAGGTCGGCGACGGTGACTACCTCGTCATCCCGACGTCGTGCACCTATCGCGTGCTCCCCCACGACGACGGCGGGGTCAAGCTGCTGACCATCGAGGCGCGCGGCCACATCGGCCCGCCGAAGCGGTACCTGTCGGCGAAGGGTCAGTTCCTGGAGCACTCGCCGTACTGCGAACGCGACATCCGCGGCCCGTCCGAACCGATGCTGGCCGAGGGCACCGACGTCGAGGTCCTCGTGCGGCACCGCGCCGGACTGACGCGCTACACCTACGCGACCCACCCGTTCGACGTCGTCGGCTGGGACGGCTGCCTGTATCCGTGGGTGTTCAACATCGACGATTTCGAGCCGATCACCGGCCGCGTGCACCAGCCGCCGCCCGTGCACCAGACCTTCGAAGGCCCCAACTTCGTCGTCTGCTCGTTCTGCCCGCGCAAGGTCGACTACCACCCCGAGTCGATCCCGGTGCCGTACAACCACGCGAACGTCGATTCCGACGAGCTGATGTTCTACGTCCGTGGGAACTACGAGGCGCGCAAGGGTTCCGGGATCGAGGTCGGCTCGCTTTCGCTGCACCCGTCCGGCTTCACCCACGGGCCGCAGCCCGGCGCGGCGGAGGCGTCGATCGGGGCCCAGTTCTTCGACGAGACCGCGGTCATGGTGGACACCTTCGCGCCGCTGGACCTCGGCGAGGCGGCCGACGCCTCGGAGGACCCCGGCTACGCGTGGACCTGGTCCGGCCGGGGCCCCGGCGCCTAGCGACTCATGCATTTAGTCCTCTAAATGCGCTGGGTACGCATTTAGAGGACTAAATGCGTCGCGTTGGCGGGATAAGTACCGCCACGGCCGCAACAGTTCGGCAACGCGGCCCCGGGCGGGGCGAAACCTCCGGATAATCGGTGTTCCCACCGCTGGAGGTTCTCCATGGTCGTGAATCCCGGTCAGTCACGCGGCGGCCGCAAGGTCCTGGCGTTCGTGGCCGCGGCGGTGGTCGCGATCGGGTTGATCATCGGACTGCGCGCGCTCACCAGCGATTCCGGCGAGGATCCGGCGGAAGCGAAATGCACGACCGGTGACGCGGTCAAGCTGCAGGTGTCCTCGTCGCCGGAGAAGGCGGGCGTGGTCACCGAGATCGCCAAGGGTTACAGCGGCCGTACGGTGGCCGGACGCTGCGTCGACGTCCTCGTGCAGTCGAAGTCCTCCGGTACCGCGATGCAGGCGCTGTCCCGCGGCTGGAACGAGGCGGTGGACGGCCCGCGTCCGGACGTCTGGACGCCTGCCGCGTCGGGCTGGGTGAACCTGCTGCGCCAGCAACTCACCGGCACCGACCATCCCGCGCTGGTGCCCGAGGGCGACCCGGAGTCGGTCGCGAACGCGCCGCTGGTCGTCGCCATGCCGAAACCGATGGCCGAAGCGCTCGGCTGGCCGGGCAAGGGCATCGGCTGGAAGGATCTCGCCGCGCTCGCCACCGATCCGCAGGGCTGGGCGAAGTACGGACATCCGGAATGGGGCCGGTTCCGGCTGGGCAAGACGAACCCGAACATCTCCACCTCCGGTCTCAACGCCACGATCGGCGCCTACTACGCGGCGACGGGCACCTCTTCGGACCTCACCGCGAACGCGCTCGCCAAGCCGGAGGCGCGGACGTTCGTGCAGAACGTCGAGCAGGCCATCGTCCACTACGGCGACAACACGCTGACCTTCCTGACGAACCTGCAGAAGGCCGACGACCGCGGCGCCGCGTTGTCGTACATCTCGGCGGTGACGGTCGAGGAGAACTCGCTCGTCGGCTACAACCAGGGAAATCCGACCAACGATCCGGCGAAGCGCGGGCAGCACGCGCCGCCGAAGGTGCCGCTCGTCGGGATCTACCCGAGTGACGGCACGCTCAACTCCGATCACCCGTTCACCGTGCTGAACTGGGCCGACGACATCCGCAAGCAGGTCGCGGCGGACTTCCTCGCCCACCTTCGCGGCGCGGAGGCGCAGCAGAAGTTCAGCGACATCGGCTTCCGGACGTTCGACGGCAAGCCCGGCTCGCAGACCACTTCGGACAACGGCGCCCAGCCGGACGCGAAGCTCAACCTGATCCGGCCGCCGAGCCCGCCGGTGCTCGCCGAAGTCCTCAAGTCCTGGAAGGACCTGCGGAAGAAGGCGAACGTGCTGCTGGTCGTCGACGTCTCCGGGTCGATGAGCGACGGCGTCAGTGGGACCGGCAAGAACAAGATGGATCTCGCGAAACAGGCGGCCGTGGCGTCGTTGCCGCAGTTCAGCGACGCGGACAAGGTCGGGTTGTGGATGTTCTCGACGCGGCTGGACGGCGACAAGGACTACCTGGAGCTGCGGCCGGTGACGCCGATCGGCGGTGAGCCGGGCAGGCAGGAGCTGGCGTCGCGGCTGAACGGCCTGACCCCACAGAACGGGACCGGGC
This sequence comes from Amycolatopsis sp. NPDC039088, assembly GCF_055598845.1. Classification (NCBI taxonomy): domain Bacteria; kingdom Bacillati; phylum Actinomycetota; class Actinomycetes; order Pseudonocardiales; family Pseudonocardiaceae; genus Amycolatopsis; species Amycolatopsis sp. NPDC039088. Next base: position 120,651 of record NZ_JBVKAE010000018.1, read on the forward strand.
TCTACGATTCGTCGCTCGCGGCCTACGAGTTCATGAAGCAGCGGCTGGATCCGAACGCGATCAACGCCGTCGTCGTCCTCACCGACGGCCGGAACGAGGATCCGGGCGGGATCGACCTGCCCAACCTCGTCGGGCGGTTGCGGACCGAGGGCGGTGGCGAGGCAGTGCGGATGTTCACCATCGCCTACGGCGCCGACGCGGACTTCGGCATCCTCAAGGAAATCGCCGAGACGACGCAGGGCGTGGGGTACGACTCGTCCAAACCGGACTCGATCGACCAGGTCTTCACGTCCGTGATCTCGAATTTCTGAGATCCTCGGTCATGCGCTTCGTCCGTGAGCTAGCCGAACCGTGGGGACTGCTCCTCGCGGCGACGTCGGCGGGTGCGGCCTGGGCGGTGCAACTGCCGGTGGTCGCCGCGCTCGGCGTCGGCGTGACCGTGCTCGCCGCCCGTGCCGGCATCGCCGTCGCCTCCCGCGAGAAACCCGCGCCGGAGCCCGAGGAGCGGGTGCCGCCCGACGTCGAACCGGGCTCTCCCGAGGCGGAGTGGCTTCGGCGCGCCGAGGCGGCGGCCGCCGGGTTCGCGTCGATCTCCGATTCGCTGGACACCGGCCCGCTCGCCGACCGGGTCGCCGACATGGAACCGGTGGTCCGGGAAACCGTCGACACCCTCCGGCGCCTGGCCGGTCGTACGTCCGCCACCGGAAAAGCGCTCGCCCGGGTGGACGCGTCCGCGGTCGCCGCCGAGAAGGCAAGGCTGCGAAAGGAACTGAAGACCGCCGACGACGACATCCGCGGCGACCTGCTCCAGTCGCTCGAAGCCGTGCAGGCACAGGAAGACGTACACGCACGGCTTTCGAGCGCGCAGCGGAAACTGCTGGCACAGCTGCGATCCGGCGCGCTCGGCCTCGATGGCCTGGTCGCCAGGGCGGCCGAATTGTCGGCCGCCACCGGCGATTCGCTACTCGACACGACCACTATCGGCGAGCTGAGCGATCAGCTGGAAGGGATCCGGCGGGGCGTGGTCGAAACCGAAGAGGCGACGCGGCGTTCCCTCAGTTGAACCTGACGCGGCCGAGGACGGCGTGCCCGGGAACGCCGGCGAACGTGGTCGCGCCGCGGAAGGGTTCGCCGACGATCCACAGCCGCTGCGTGGCCCAGATGTTCGCGGCGAGCGCCGGGTCCACTTTGGACATGAAGGCGTCGCTCCACCGGCCGTCCGGCCACTGGATCCGGCAGCCGAAGGCCGCCAGCCCCGAGGCGCCGATGCGGGGCGGGGCGTGGGGGACCGCGACCAGCTCGGTCCACTTCCCCCGCGGCAGCGGCTTCAGCATCCCCTTGACCGCGTCGATTCCGATGATGAGAAGGACCAGCCAGTAGATGGCCATGATGACGAGTCCCGGTTCGAGCCGGGGACGGTCTTCGAGGAGCATGCCGACCTGTACCGCCACGAGGAGGCCGAGAGCACCCACTCCCACCGCCACCAAGGCGCGGAGCCCCCGGACGATCCGCTGCCGGTGCGCGATCAGGACGACATCCTCTTCGGGCGGGACGATCCGTTGGTCGCTTTCGTCCAGCCGCACCGCGTCGTCGGGCAGGGACGGCACCGCCTTCACTTGATGCGGCCAGAGCACTCCCGGCAGTTGCAGGAACCGGCGTCCCTCCTCGTCAGGGCCGAGCAGCCAGATCCGCCGCTGCGCACCGAGCTGGAGCCGGGCGGCTTCCGGCAATCGTGCCTCGGCATACCCGTCCTCGGTGTCCGGCAGTTTGAAGTACACCTTCGCCCCCACGGCGAACAGGCCCTCCGGCGGCAAGGACACTTCGGAAAAGGCTGACTTCCCCGCCAGTTCGGACAAGGCTTTCCACGGAGTCGACCGCCGGAGCCGCCAGACCACCGCGGGGATCACGAGCACCAGGACCGCGACCGCCGAGACGGCGGCCATCGTGAGGGCGGTGACTTCTCCACGCAGGGAAACGGTGGCGGCGCCGGGCGTGGCCAACGGGATGAGGAGCCAGAAGCCGCGGGCCCCGCGCATGCTCCCGAGCAGGGAATCGAAGACCGGCATCTCGATCGCCCGCTGCTCGCGAAGCGGTTCCAGTACGTGGACACGCGAAGTTTCGTGCATGACTCCCCCAACCCCCGGTTGCCGGTAGATCGCGGGGCTGGGAGGGTTCGTTACCGCCCGAACTTGACCGGCCCGAACACCGCGTGACCAGGCACTCCGGCCTTCGCGGTCTTCCCGGCCATCGGCACGTCGAGTACCCAGAGCCGTCCGGTGGCGGCGATGTTGGCGGCGAGCGAGGGATCGGAACCGCCCGCCAGCACCGAAACCTCGCGGCCGTCCGGCAAGACCGTCCGTCCCTTCAGGGTGACCATGCCGAAGAGGTTGACCGACGCCGGCCCGGCCACCACGAACAGCTCGGTCCATCGTGGTTCGGGCACCGGCCTGGACAGCACGAGCGCCGCGACGGCGAGGCCGATCGTCGCCAGTACGCAGAGAACCGCCAGGACCTGCGCGCCCAGCACGACGACGCTGCGGCGGTCCGGGAAATCGACGGCCACCCAGACCGCGAAAGCGCCCGCCACCAGGGCGAACCCGGCGGTGAGCAGGTAGTACGAGGCCAGCAGCCGTCGTTGCAGCGAAAGCATCCTTCCCGGCGAGACCGGCTCCGCACCCAACGGCGTCGAGCCCTTCGGCGGAGCTCCGTGGAACGAGCCGCGCCGGGCGGCGATGACGCCGGGAAGCATGACGAACCGGCCCAGCACCCACAGCCTTCGTTGGGCCGCGAGTTGCGCGCGAAGCGGGGCAGGCAGCCGTACGACCAGCCAGCGTCCGTCGAGCGGCACGCTCACCTTCGCACCGGCGACGACGGCGCCGTCGAGCCCGTTCACCAGGCGGAACGGGTTGTGGACGAGCTTCCGCATCGACAAGGATCCGGCCATCGCGAGTAAGCCGTAGTAGGCCGTCACCGGTGTCATGTAGACGAGGAGGAAGACCGGCACGGCGATTCCGAACCGGCCCGCGATCAGCAGGACGGCGCCCAGCACGACGAGCAGTCCGCTGGTGAAGGCCAGCGTGCCCGCGGTGACGGCCGAACGGTCGAGTGTGTTCACCAGGATCGGCATGTTCTTCGCCGGAATCCCTTCGGGTGGTTCGAGCACCCCGATTCTTCGGTCTTCCACCTGGTCAACCTATACGGATGAGTCGGAACGTGATCGAGGCTACTTCCGTTCGACGCGTAAATCAGGTTAGGCTCACCTAACTTAGGAGGTGAGCCGTGACCACACCCACGTCCATCCGCCGCCCGCCGGCGCCGAACCCCGCGGAACGCGCGAAGACGATCGCCACCCGCAACGGACCGGCGACGCTGACCCCGACCGCCGAACAGCGTGACCAGCCGGGACAGTACGGCCGCGTCATCCCCGTCCTGCACCACGTGCACACGAGCGGCAGCGTCAGCATCCTGCTGCCGGACGAGCACCACCTGGTGAAACGCTCGCACGAGGCCCAGCGCGGCGAGCTCGCGGTGATGGTGGAGCTGACCGACCAGGCCCCGGTCGACCTCCGCGAACCCGTCCGCGGGCTGCTGTGGATCACCGGCTGGCTCCGCCCGCTCTCCGAGGTCTCCGCCCGCGCCCGCGCGGTCACCATCGCCGAAACCCGGCCGGACGAGCGCCTGCTCGACGTCGGACACGGCCTGACGCTGCTGAGGCTGACCCCGGCGTCTCTGGTGCTCGCGGACGCCGAGGGCACGCACTCACTCCGGCCGCATATGTTCAGCGCCGCGCCGCCGGACCCGTTCCACGATTACGAGGCAGGCTGGCTGCGGCATCTGGAGACCGACCACGCGGACGTCGTCCAGCAGCTCGCCAAGCATGTCCCCACCGCACTGCGCGGCGGGCGGATCCGGCCGCTCGGGCTGGACCGCTACGGGCTGCGGTTGCGGGTCGAGGCGGAATCCGGCGACCACGACGTCCGGCTCGCGTTCTCGCGGCCGGTCGAAGGGCCGCCGCAGCTCGCGGCCGAGATCCGGCGCTTGATCGGCTGCCCGTTCTTTTCGGAGGGTTAGGCCAGCTCCGCCGGAAAGCCGCCCTTGGCGATCGGGCCCCAGGATTCGATGGTGACGCGGATGATGCTCTTACCCTGCTTCACCATCGCTTCGCGGTACTCGTCCCAGTCGGGATGCTCCCCCGAGATCGCGCGGAAGTAGTCGACCAGCGGCTCGACCGAGTCGGGGAGGTCGAGGACTTCGGCAGTGCCGTTCAGCTGCACCCACTGGTCGTTCCACTCGTCGGAGAGGACGCAGGCGGACACCTTCGGCTCACGTCGGATGTTGACGACCTTCGCGCGCTTCGGATACGTGGAGATGACCAGGCGGCCTTCGCCGTCGACACCGCAGGTCACCGGCGAGAGCTGCGGGCCGCCATCGGCCTTGGTGGTCATCAGGATGGCGCGGTGGCGGGTGGTCAGGAAGTCGACGAGCGCGGCACGGTCGACGGTTTCGTTGGTCGCGATGCTCCTTGGCATGACTCGACGGTAGCGTGCGGCGAATGAGCTGGCTGCGTCCCGAACGCCCGGCGCTGCCGGAATTCGTGGAGGATCCGGCGCGCCGCCGCGCGATCGTCATCGAACTGGTCGTCGTCTTCGGCATCACCCTCGGCCTGTCCGGGCTGCGGAGCCTGCTGTCCCTTGTGGACTCGCTGCTGCAGCCGGTTCCACTGGCGCAGCAGCAGGCGCAGCTCAACGCCCCCCAGGCGACGCTGAGCCTGGTCGACCTGCTCAAGCAACTGCTGAGCGCGGGCCAGCTGGTCGGCTGGGGCGCGCTCGGGCTGTACCTGTTGTGGCGTGGCGGGATGAAGCTCGCGGAGATCGGGCTCGACAAAAAGCGCCCCGGCCGTGACATCGCCACCGGTCTCCTGCTCGCCGCGGTGATCGGGATCCCGGGGCTGGGGCTGTACTTCCTCTCCTACAGCCTCGGGTTCAGCCTCTCGGTGCAACCGTCCACTTTGGGCGAGACGTGGTGGCGTCCGATCACGCTGACGTTGTCGGCGTTCGGGAACGCGTTCGCCGAAGAGGTACTCGTCGTCGCTTACCTGCTGACCCGGCTGCGGCAGCTCGGGCTGCGCGAGAACACCGCACTGGTCGCGTCGTCGGTCCTTCGCGGCTCTTATCACCTGTATCAGGGTTTCGGCGGTTTCGTCGGCAACGTCGTGATGGGCCTGGTGTTCGGCAGGCTGTGGCAGAAGACGAACCGGCTGTGGCCGCTGATCGCCGCGCACACCGCGCTCGACTTCGTCTCCTTCGTCGGATACGCGCTGCTCAAGGGGCGAGTTTCCTGGCTTCCCTAGCTACTGTGAACCGGTGATTGACGAGACGACTCCACCCCGAGTTGACAGCGAAGTCGGCCCCCTGCGTGCGGTGCTGCTGCACAGGCCCGGCAACGAGCTCAAAAGGCTCACGCCTCGCAACAACGACCAGCTTCTGTTCGATTCCATCCCCTGGGTGGACCGCGCGCAGGAGGAACACGACGCGTTCGCCGAGGTGCTCCGCGGCCGCGGTGTCGAGGTGCTCCTGCTGGCCGACGCGCTGCGCACGGCGCTCGGCGACACCCGTGCCCACGCCGCCGGCGTGCACGCGGCCGTCGACGAGCGTCGGCTCGGCGTCGACCTGGCCGATTCGCTGCGTTCCCATCTGTCGAGCGTCTCCCCCGAAGTGCTCGCCGAGGCGCTGATGGCGGGGATGACCTTCGAAGAACTGCCCGCCGCCGAGGGTGTCTCGCTGGTCCGGCTGATGAACCACCCGAACGACTTCGCCGTCGATCCGCTGCCGAACCTGCTGTTCACCCGTGACTCGTCGGCGTGGATCGGTGACCGCGTCGCGGTGTCCTCGCTCACCATGCCCGCCCGCGTCCGCGAGACCGCGGTACTGGACCTGATCTACGCCTACCACCCGTGGTTCCGCCACGCGTCGCGCGCGTACGGCGCGCATTCGGCGCCGATCGAGGGCGGTGACGTCATGCTGCTCTCGCCGGGCGTCCTGGCGATCGGGGTCGGCGAGCGGACCACCGCGGCCGGCGCGGAATCGCTGGCGCGGTCGGTGTTCGCCGACGGGATCGCGCATACCGTGCTCGCCGTCCCGATCGAGCAGACCCGCGCGACCATGCATCTGGACACCGTCTGCACGATGGTCGACGCCGACGCCGTCGTCATGTATCCGCTTTCCCGCGATTCGCTCACCGCATTCACCATGCGGCCGACCGACGACGGTTCCATGAAGGTGGAAGGACCGGCCCCGTTCCTCACCGCGGCCGCCGAAGCGATGGGAATCGACCGGCTTCGCGTCATCGACACCGGGCTCGATCCGGTCACCGCGGAACGCGAGCAATGGGACGACGGGAACAACACGCTCGCCCTCGCCCCCGGCGTCGTCGTCGGCTACGAACGCAACGTGGAAACCAATGCCAGGCTTGAGGAAGCGGGCATCGAGGTACTGGCCATCACCGGCTCCGAACTGGGCTCCGGCCGCGGTGGGCCGCGCTGCATGTCGTGCCCGATCCGCCGCGAAAGCATCTGAAACGGAAATTAAGTAAGCCTTCCCTAATTGTGTTCCATTGATTAGGGAAGGCTTACTTAATTGAGGTGGACCTAGTATTGGGAATACTAACCTAATAGGGGGTAGATCACCAGGTGAAAGTGGAAATCGAATAGCGGATCACGTATTGTCGAACGCATGGCCCTCATCAAGAAGCAACCGCGCTCGAAGTTCTATGAACTGCTGCAGGCGCAGATCCACAACGAGTTCAACGCCTCCCAGCAGTACATCGCGCTGGCGGTCTGGTTCGACGCCGAGGACCTGCCGCAGCTCGCGAAGCACTTCTACAAGCAGTCCGTCGAGGAGCGCAACCACGCGATGGCGCTGGTCCAGTACATGCTGGACACCGACCACCACGTGGAGATCCCCGGTACCGGCGACGTGCGCAACACCTTCTCCGACGTCACCGAGCTCATCGAGCTCGCGCTGCAGCAGGAGAAGGACGTGGCGACCGACATCCAGCAGCTGGCCAAGGCCGCCCGCGACGAAGAGGACTTCATCGGCGAGCAGTTCACGCAGTGGTTCCTCAAGGAGCAGGTCGAAGAGATCTCCCAGATGTCCACGCTGCTCAACATCGTCAAACGCGCCGACGGCAATCTGTTCGAGGTGGAGAACCACCTGCACCGCGAGTCCATCGGTGACAGCGGCGCCGACTCGGGGATGCCCCCGGTCGCGGGCGGGGCGCTCTGACGTACTGACCGCTCTCCCACCACACGGAAAACCCGGGCTCTCCCCCTTGGAGCAGCCCGGGTTTTTCGCGTTCGGGACGGCTCAGCTGAACTGGCAGCCCTGGTCGAGGCTGGTCAGCAGGATGCTGACGGCGGATCCGTCTTTGGACACGAAGATGCGGTACGCGCTCACCGCGCCGGCTGGCGCGACGTAGGCGGCGCCGTCCTTCGTACTGCCGGGATAGGCCGCGAGGATCTCCGCCTCGGTCGAGCCGACCCCGATCCCCTCCGGCGTGTGCACCGTGCCCGCCGGGTTGATGACGGTGATCCCGTCACCTTCGGTCAGCGAAACGGACGTCGGCCCCGGAACGGCGGATCCTTCCGCGTAGCCGTACGTGCAGGCTCCCCGGACCTCCTTCGTCCGAAGCGGCCCGACGGCGGCCTCGGCCTCGGACTCGCTCATCCCGAGCCGGAGCTTGCCGAAGCCGGTGGCGGTCAGCAGCGCGCCCGTGGTCACCTTGCCCTGCGCGGGTGGCTTCGTGGCCGCGGTGGTCTTCGGCGGCTTCGCGGGCCCATCGGCGGCCGTCGACGGCGGCGGCGCGGACACCTGGCTCGTCGGCGGCGCCGACGAGGACACCGGTGGTGCCGGGCTCGCCGGCCCCGGTGGCATCAGGCTCGGCGAAGACGCCCCCAAACTGAGCTGATCGCCGGGGAAGGACGCGCCGTTGTCCGTGTCGTGGACCGTGAAGACCGTGAGGCCGCCACCCAGCATGACCACCGCGGCGGCCATCCCGGTCGTCGTCTGCATCATCTGACGGCGACGGCGGCGACGCTTGGCGCCCGCCACGATCGTTTCGGGATTCAGCGTGGACGACGCGCCCAGCCGCTCGTCTGAGAACAGGTCGCGCAGCTTCTGCTGCACATCCTCCTCGGACATGTTCATCCCGCTTCCCTCCCTTCACCCTTGGGCTCGATCAACGCCAGTTTCGTACGCAACGACGAGATCGCCTTGCTCGCCTGGCTCTTCACGGTGCCCTGGCTGATGCCGAGCGAGTCCGCGATCTCCGCTTCGGACAGTCCCTCGTAGTAACGCAGGACCATCACCGCTCGTTGCCTCGGCGGCAGCGCCCGTAACGCCTGCCACAACGGCTCGTGCTCGAACGGGTCGGACTGGCTGTACGGCTGCGTGTCCGGCAGGTCGGCGACCAGGTTCTCGCGTTTGGTCCGGCGCCACCGGCTGACGTGCGCGTTGGCCATCGAACGGCGGATGTAGGCCATCGGATCGCCGGTCTTGTGCTGGACGTAGGACCAGCGGGAGCCGATCTTCTCCAGCACCGTCTGGACCAGGTCGGCGGCGTCGTGCGGATTCCCGGTGAGGGCGTGACCGTACCTCAGCAGACCCGGCAGGCTCGCCCGCACGAAGTCGCCGAAGTCGGTGAGCTCACCCGGCACGTCCCTCCCTCGGGTCTCGCCGGACACCCAGACATCCGTCCCCGAGATGACCGTCGCGGCAGCGGTCACCGTATCGCCTCCTCCCGGGGTCACTCGGCCAGGAATATCTGGCTCGCCTCTCTCGACACGCATGGCCGCCCCCGCAGGTTGTCTCTTACCGCGAACTAGTTCGAGAGACGCCCATACGGATGAGGAGTTGCCCGCCTCAACGTCTCGACAAGGAGTCGGGAATTCTGAACGAACCGTCCCCCCGAACAGGGAATTCGTGTACGGCCACCACAGCGTTACGCGGAATCGGTCCGTACACGTGCGGGAACTGGATTCCGGCCGGATGCGGCGGGTCACCGTCCTCCCAGACGACGGGCGCGCCGACGAGCGCCGGGTCGATCTCCAGCAGCACGAGATCGGTGCGGCCGGGGAAGACGGCGTTGGCGGGGATATGCGCGGTTCCCGGGTCCGAACAGTGGATGAAGCCGTCGGAGTCGAGGGACGGGGCGGTGTAGACGCCGCCTTCCGGCACCGCCGCCCAGTCGTCCCGCCCGCAGATATGAAGGATCACGCGACCATCCTGACGCATTTCGTCCTCTGAACGCGGTGGTTGCGTGCGCAACTACCGCGTTCAGAGGACGAAACGCGAGGGGTCAGCGGATGGTGAGCTGGCGGCCGATCAGGCCGTCGCGCGAGCGGCGCTCGGTGGCGTTGAGCGGCTCGGTGTCGAGGGACTTCAGCGCGGCTTCGAGCCGGACGCCGAGCTGGTCCTTCGCGTCGGCCCATTCGCGCGCGTGGGCCTCGGGGTCGAGGTCCCACACCGGGACGAGCAGCCCGTGCGCGCGGAACGAACCGGCGTAGCGGGAGCCCTCGCCGAGGTTCAGTTCACCGGCCGCGGACAGCCGCGCAAGCGCTTGCAGCAGCAGGTTCTCCGGCTCGGGGCGGACCCAGCGCAGGTGCGCCTTCTCGCCGGCGAGCACCCAGTACGCACCCGCGCCGAGGCGTTCGGTCGGCATGATCGCCGCGTTCGCGCGCTCGAGGGACAACGCGACGTCGCCGCTCGCGTCGGCGTCCTCGGGCAGCCACCAGGCGAAGTCGTTGTAGAGCGTGACGTCGAGTTCGACGCCCGTGTCGAGCAGGTCCTGCAGGCGGGCCTTCTCGTCGGCGGTGGGCGGCGTCGTGGTGTCCGGTACGGACAGGACGTCACCCTCCTTGGCGTCCAGTACCCACTGGAGCGCCCGGCCGAGGTCGCGGCTGATGTCCGAAGACCGGGTCTGCACCTGCATCCCGATGTAGCGCTCGCCGTCGGACCGGACGAACGCGGCCGCCGCCATCGGCAGCACCGTGCCGAGGGTGACCTTCTCGTCGGAGCCCGCCAGCTTGAGCGAAGCCGTCGCCGAGGGCACGAACTCGCGCAGCGCGATCAGCTCGGTCTCCGCCGCGAGACCCTCGAAGGGCTGGCCGACGAAGACGTCGCGCACCTTCGGCTTGCGGTCCGAGGTCGTCTTGGGACCCTTCTTGCGCGAACCCTTGCCCACGTCAGCCTCCTCAAAGCTCGGTGGGAACGCTATCGCGGGAAGGGCGGAGGGCTCGTAAGACCCCCGCCCTTCCCGCGTGCGATCAGGACCGCGAGGCCGGACGACGGCGGAGCATCATGGCCCCACCCGCGCCGGCGGCCCCCGCGGCGGCCACCCCCGCGATCAGCCAACCGGCGGAAGCCGGCTCCTCGACCGGCCCGCCACCGGTCTGCGGCGCGCCGGCGGGAACCTTCGAGACCTGCTTGGCCGTCTCCTTCTTGACCGGCTCCTTCTTGACCGCCGGGACGACCTTCACGGTCGCCGCGGGCTCGACGGTGTCGCACAGCATGACGAAGAGGTGCTCACCGGGCTTCACGCTCGGCTGGACCTGGTAGGTCACCTTCACGTCGGTGCCGCCGTCGCGCTTGACCGACTTGTCCGAGACCTGCTTGAACCCGTCGGGGGCGATGATCGAGAAGCCGTGCGGGGTGACGCATCGGCCCTGCGCGGTCACCTTCCCGCCGGCTTCGACGGTCTTCGGCGCCACCCAGAACTTGGTGCCCTTCGGCTTCTCAGGCGCCTCGACCGGTGCTTCGGTGGCGAACGCGGTCGCAGGCAGCAACGCGAGAGCGGCAGCGGTCAGACCGGCGAAAAAGGCATGACGAATACGCATGGAAATACCCCAGTTCTTTTGATGAATTACCCCAGACAGAAACAACTTCCGGGCTCGAAGGCCACGGAATCCCCTTGCCGTCCCGCGCTTCCGCGTTCCGACATCCCTAGAGACGCCGCGGCCTCGGTCAGGTTCAGCGGGGTTGATAACGAATAGATCGCGCAGGACACCCGTCGTCCCCGAAGTCGACCGGATAGGCCGGTTTCAGCGGCCGTTCGGGTACCACGGAAACATGACTGAAAACGGTTGTCATCATCCGGTCGATCTAATCGCGGGTGATCAGCCTGCCGTTTTGCCCGTCCCGCACCGAATACTCGGTCAGGACGCCGACCGGCGTCGTAGTGCGGAGAAGGGATCACAGATGAGCACCTCCAAGCGCCGGGCAGCGCTGGCCGCGTTCCCCGTGGCACTCGGGCTGATGCTGGCCGGGCCCGCGATGGGCACGGCCTCGGCCGCGCCGCGGACCGACGAAGCCGACCAGGCCCGCCACTGCCTGCTGCTGTGCGTCGGCCACCACCACCATCACCATCACCATCATCACCACGGTCTGGGCCTGCGCCTGGGGCTCTGGCTGCATCTGTGACTCCAGCGCCGCGCCGGGACGGTCCGCCCCGGCGCGGCGCGGTTACAGTCGGGACGTGTTCGACCCTCGCGATCCCGCCTTCCTCGCCGATCCTTATCCCGCCTTCGCCGCGTTGCGCGAAACCGCCGACGTGCACCGTCACGAGGGGCTCGGCATCGCCGTGGCGGTGTCGCACGCCGCTTCGGCCGCCGTCCTGCGGCATCGCGGGCTCGGCCGGATCTGGCAGGACGCGCTGCCGGTGGAGCGGTTCGCGTCGTTCAACCTGCTGCACCGCAACTCACTGCTGGAGAACGAGCCGCCGGCCCACACCCGGTTGCGCCGGGTGATCGCGGGCGCGTTCGGGCGCGGGCACGTCCAGCGGCTACGGCCGATGGTCGCCGAGCTCGCGGACGGCATGGTCGACAGGCTCGCCGCCGAGATCGCCGAAACCGGTTCGGCCGATCTGCTGGCTCATCTCGCGCAGCCGCTGCCGGTCGCGGTCATCGCGGAACTCCTCGGCGTCCCGGTCGAGGACGGGCCGCGCATGGTCACGTGGTCGAACCACGTCGTCAAGATGTACGAGTACGGCCTCGCCGAAGAGAAGCGCGACGCCGCCGAAGCCGCCGCGGCGGAGTTCGTCGAGTACCTGCGCGACATCGCGAAGCAGCGCGCGAGTTCCCCTGGCGACGACATCGTCAGTGATCTGCTGCGCGGCGAACTCACCGAGGACGAACTGGTCGCGACCGCGGTCCTGCTGCTGATGGCCGGGCACGAGGCGACGGTGAACGTCATCGGGAACGGCGTCAACGCGCTGCTGACCCACCCCGACCAGTGGGAGCGGCTGGTGGCGTCCCCGGAACTGCTGGACCCGTGCGTCGAAGAGCTGATCCGCTTCGACGCGCCGCTCCAGTTGTTCGAGCGGACGGCGACCACCGACGTCGAGATCGCCGGATTCCGGGTGGCCGAGGGCGAGAAGATCGGCGCGCTGCTCGGCGCCGCCGCCCGGGATCCGAAGGTGTTCGACCGGCCGGACACCCTCGACATCGGCCGCACGCCGAACGCGCATCTCGGCTTCGGCATGGGCATCCACTACTGCGTCGGCGCCCCGCTCGCCCGGGTGGAGATCGCGGCCGCGCTGCACTCGCTGACCACGAAGCTGCCGGGATTGGAACTGGCCGAGCAGCCCGAACGGCGGCCGGAGTTCGTGATCCGCGGCCTTCGATCGCTGCCGGTCACCACGAGCTAGGGGTATCGACGACCTCGCAGAGGGCGACAGCAAAAGGTCCCTTGTTCTCTTACTGCAGGTCAGCGCGCAGATTCGGGATAAAGCGTGAAGTGGGAGACGTGCACCGGCTTGATGTGCTCGAAATGCCGACGGTCCACCGTGGCCACCTCGACCGTTTTCAACCGCTCCGCCGTGGCCACGACCGCCGCGTCGGCCAGGCCGAGCGGCCAATCCGAATACTGGCGCATCAGCACGGCCATCCGCCGGAAATCGTCGTCCATAGGGTGATAGATCGCGAACTGCGGCGAGCGCATGAGTCCTTCGATGAACGCCGCCTCGGCTTCACCGCCGAGATACTTCTCGATGTAGTGGCATACCTCGGTCAACACCAGCGACGGCACCAGCAGGTCACGCGTGGCCGCGGTCTCGAGCCACCCGACCACCGCCTGGTGGTGATCATCTTTCGGCTGACCATGGCTATGAGCGGGCCAGCGTCTACCACGATCGGACGTGCCATCGACCTTCGCCTGTTCCCGTCGTGAACTCAGGCGACATCCTGGTCGCGCACCACGGCCTTCACACGCTCGGACGCATCAGCGGGAAGATCGAACATTCCCAAGAAGGGTGGCAGCGAATACGGCTTCGACGTCTCGTCCGCGGCCGGCTCAGGCCTGCGGATTCCATGACCGGTGAGCTTTGTGCCCACTCCAGGCGAAAAGCGGCCCGTAACAGGCGTGGTCACCCTTTTCGTCCTTGCGGCGGACGACTTGTACAGACCGCTCGCAGCAGACCTCGCCCGGCCGGTCTCCCCGGCAGGCAGGTCACATTCCTGCTGCTCGCTGTTCATGCCTCCATATTACAGACGATCCGCTTCCAGCGTGGTGCGTAGATCCGCATTCAACGTTCTGTGGAGAAGTTGCGTCAGCGCACTGAAGAGGCCGGACGCTCACGCCGGTCCGGGTCCGGAGCCCCGTCCACCTTCAGCACGCGAAGCAGGCGAAGCTGCTTCTCCTCCACAGGCGACAGAAGGCCGGACATGCGCTTCACGAGCAGCGCCGTCACCACGGCCAGGCCCGCCGCGGCCAGATCGGTCAGCGCGACCAGCATGACCCCGTCCGCCAGCGCCTGGACGCCATCGCGGAACCGCCAGACGATGACGAGCCCGAGCAGCACCCAGTTGACCACCCAGGCGCCCCACCAGACGAACACGAGCCGCGACGGCTTCGGCCGCGTTTCCCGCGCCCGGCGCAGGACGGTGTGTTCGAGTTCGGCGACGACCGGCAGCACCATGATCAGGTTCACCACCGGCGCCAGGACGAACGTCAGCACCTGCCACTGCCTTCTCGGCGGAGTCTCGCCGGAGGCGTCCGCGGCGGCGTGCCGGGCCACGAGCAGCCACCACACGGTGAGCCCGGACGGCAGCAGCGAAAGGATCGTGGTGAGCAGACCGGCGGTGATCACGAAGCTGTCGGAAACCGTGACGACGGAGGTCGACAACGCGGAGTCGCGGCTCTGCACGAGCAGAACATAGCGCCAGATCTCGGCGGCCGCCGCGACGAGCGCCAGTGCGGCGAAGGTCCAGAGCACCGGCAGGAGGCTGCGCTTGATGACCCGGAGCCGTTCGATGGCGGTGATCTCGCCGGACGCCGTGCCGGGGACCGCGGTCGGACGGCGCCAGACCAGGTTCGGGAAGCCCCATCGCGGTGGGACCGGGTAGGACGGCGGCCCGGAGTAGCGCTCGGCCACCGGTTTGCGCCGCTGCGGCCAGGCGCCGGGAGGCGGCGAAGCGACCCAACGGAGGCGGTGACGCACCGGTTGGTGCCGCGGCTGGTGCGTCGGCGCCGGACGCACGGGCGGCACCGGCGTCCTCGGTGGGTAGTGGCCAGGCTGCACGGTTACAGCACTTCGGGTTCGACGCCGGGATGGTCGCCGACCATCGGGCGTCCCTCCTGCTGCCACGAACCCATCCCGCCGGCGACGTTCACCGCGTCCCAGCCGCTCGCGTTGAGCCACGCGGCGGCACGGGCGGACCGGCCGCCACTGCGACAGATCACGTAAACCGGCTGGTCGTCGGGCAGATCGTCGAGTTCGCCGACGCGCGCGGGCAGTTCACCCATCGGGATGTGCTTGGCCCCCGGGGCGTGCCCGGCGGCCCACTCGTCGTCCTCACGGACGTCGAGTAGCGCGACACCGTCCTTGGGCAGATCACGGACGGCGACGGTCGGGATGTCAGCAGGGCTCACCACCCTGCCATCTTCCCATCCCGCCCCGTTGCGCGCGCGTGAAGAAGGACTCAATGCTTGACGGCCTTTTCCGCCCCGACGCCGGTGAGGGAGCGGACCTCCATCTCGGCGTACTTCTTCTGGTTGTGTTCCTTGGACAGGACCGTGCCGAGCCAGCCGAGGAAGAACGCGACCGGGATGGAGACAAGGCCGGGGTTGTCGAGCGGGAACCAGTGGAAGTCGACGCCCTGGATCATCGAGGCACTCTTGCCGGTCTTCGCGTCGACGGGCTTACCTGAGACCGCTGGTGAGAAGACGATCAGCAGGACGCAGACCGCGAGACCGCCGTAGATGCTCCACAGCGCGCCCTGGGTGTTGAATCGCTTCCAGAACAGCGAGTACAGGATGGTCGGCAGGTTCGCCGACGCCGCCACCGCGAACGCGAGCGCCACCAGGAACGCCACGTTCTGGTTCTTCGCGAGGATCCCGCCGACGATGGCGACGGCCCCGATCACCAGCGCGGTGATCCGCGCGACGCGGACCTCGCTGTCGGGGTCGGTCTTCCCCTTCTTGATCACGTTCGCGTAGACGTCGTGCGCGAACGACGCCGACGCCGTGATCGTCAGGCCCGCGACCACCGCGAGGATCGTCGCGAACGCCACCGCCGCGATGAACCCGAGCAGCACCGGGCCACCCAGTTCGAGCGCCAGCAGCGGTGCCGCGGAGTTGGTCGTCCCGGGCGCCTTCGCAATCACGTCCGGGCCGACGAGCGCGCCCGCGCCGTAGCCGAGCACCAGGGTGAACAGGTAGAAGATGCCGATCAGCGCGATCGCCCAGACCACCGAACGGCGCGCGTCCTTCGCGGTCGGCACGGTGTAGAAGCGCATGAGGACGTGCGGCAGGCCGGCGGTGCCCAGCACCAGCGCGATGCCGAGGGAGAGGAAGTCCAGTTTGGTCGTGCCGGTCTTCCCGTACTGCTTGCCGGGGCCGAGCAGCGCTTCGCCGGTCTTGCCGCCCTTGTCGACGGCGGCCTGGAACAGGCTGGAGAGGTTGAAACCGTACTTGCCGAGCACCCACAGCGTCATCGCGAAGGCGCCGGCGATCAGCAGGACGGCCTTGATGATCTGCACCCAGGTGGTGCCCTTCATCCCGCCGATCAGCACGTACAGGATCATGATCACGCCGACGACGGCGATCACCAGGTCCTGGCCGAGGCTTCCTTCGATGCCGAGCAACAGGTTCACCAGACCGCCCGCCCCCGCCATCTGCGCGAGCAGATAGAAGAAGGAGACGGCGAGTGTGGAGATCGCGGCCGCCGCGCGGACCGGGCGCTGCTTCATCCGGAAGGCCAGCACGTCGCCCATGGTGTACTTGCCGGTGTTGCGCAGCAGTTCCGCGACCAGCAGCAGCGCGATCAGCCAGGCGACGAGGAATCCGATCGAGTAGAGGAAACCGTCGTACCCGTTGATCGCGATCGCACCGGCGATACCCAGGAAAGACGCCGCCGAAAGGTAGTCACCCGAGATGGCGATCCCGTTCTGCGGACCGGTGAACGCGCGTCCCGCCGCGTAGTAGTCGGACGCGGTCTTCGTATTCCGGCTCGCCCGGAAAACGATCACCAGTGTGATCGCGACGAACACCGCGAAAATGGTGATGTTGAGCGCCGGGTCGCTGCCCTGGACCCCTGCGGCCAGGGTGCTCATCGGCCGGTCCCTTCGACCTCATGCCGGATCTTGTCGGCGAGTGGATCGAGTTTGCGGTTGGCGTACCGGACATAAAGGCCGGTGATCACGAAAGTGGACACGAACTGCAACAGGCCGAAGACGAGGCCGATGTTGACGTTGCCGAAGAGCTTCGTGCTCATGAAGCCGGCCGCGTAGTCGGCGAGCAGCACGTAAAGCAGATACCAGACCAGGAACAGTGCCGAGACCGGGAAAACGAATACCCGCAGACGTCGCCGCAGCTCGGTGAATTCCGGACTCGCCTGCACCTTTTCCCAGTCGGATTCCGGATTTGTCCCGAGGTCTTGATCGGGGTCGCTCACGTCGGACCTCCCACCTGCCGCAACCATTCGGTGATTTCGTTGTCACGGAAGATCATGCCCCTTATAGGGCGTGAAAGGAGCAATCCATTTGAGTGAACGGTACGACTCTGAGTAGAGGGGCGCCGCACGAACGGGTGAATTACTTCCGGTGTCGGCCCTTGCCCGTGGTCCGCGTCTTCTCTTCGGCCTGCCCGAACCGGGCGACCGCGCGATCGCGCATGAAACCGAGCGGATCGGGTGCGTGCAGGCGCAGCATCACGCCGTGGACGTCGTCCGGCCGCCCGTATCCGGTCGCCCGGCTCACCACATAGGTGGTCAGGAACGCCGACGGCACGGTGATCAGCGCGGGCTGGTTCAAGAACCACGGCGCCCAGCCGCCGGTGTACTTGCTGACGATGTTGGCCACCAGCGCGGCCAGCACCAGGCCGCCGCCGACGAGCATCCCGGCCAGAGCGCCGGGCCAGCTGAGTTTTCGCCACCAGACCCCGAGCAGCAGCAGCGGGCTGAACGTGGACGCGGCCAGCGCGAACGACATCCCGACCGAAAGCGACAGGTCTTCCGACGGCAGCAGCACCGCCAGCGCGACCGGGATGATCGCCACGATCGCCGTCGCCACCCGGAAATCACGGACCCGGCCGGGCAGCACGTCGGTGGACACGACCCCGGCGATGCTCACCAGCAGCCCGGACGAGCTGGACAGGAACGCGGCGAACGCGCCCGCCGCCGTCACCGCGCCCAGGATCTGCCCCCAAAGCCCCGGCAGAACCGCCGACGGCAGCAGGAGGACGGCGGCGTCGGTCTTCCCGGTCACCAGCAGTTCCGGGACGTACATCCGCGACAATGCGCCCAGCAGCGTCGGGAACAGATAGAACAGGCCGAGCAGCAGCAGGACGTGCACCGTCGTGCGGCGCGCGGCCTTGCCGTCGGGGTTGGTGTAGAAGCGGACCAGGACGTGCGGCAGGCCCATCGTCCCTAGGAAGGTCGCAAGGATCAGCGAATAGACCTGCAGCAGATCGGTGAGACTGCCCGACCCCGGCCGGAGCCAGTCGCCGTTCGACGCCGGTGCGTCGCTGACCACCGGGACCGGCGTTCCGGCGGTGAACTTCAGGGTCGTGCCCTTGGCGACCTTGTGCCCGGCTTCCGGGGTCCACACCGCGAATCCGTTGGCCCGCGCGCCTTCCACCTGGCCGTACGCCTCGAGCACGGTCACCGAGGTGACCTTCAGCATGACGTCGGTCTGCACCGTGACGGTGGTGTTCTCGATGAACGTCGGTGGGGCGGGCTGCCCGAGCGGACGTGCGCTGCCCGGTCCGCCGGAGCTGAGGAACACGATGCACAGGATGAACGCCGGCAGCGCGATGGAGAACAGTTTCAGCCAGTACTGGAAGGCCTGGACGACGGTGATGGCGCGCATCCCGCCCGCGATCACGTTGAACCCGACCACACAGGTCACCAGGATCGCGCCCGCCCACGCCGGCACGGGCAGGATCGTCGCCAGGGTCAGCCCGGCGCCCTGCAGCTGCGGGACCATGTAGAGGATCCCGATGAACACCACGAACGCCGTCGAAACCCGGCGCAGCATGGTCGAACCCAGCCGCATCTCGACGAAGTCCGGCAGCGTGTACGCGCCGGACCGGCGCAGCGGCGCGGCGACGAACAGCATCAGCGCCAGATAGCCCGCGGTGAAACCGATGGGGAACCACAGCGCGTCGGCGCCGTCCTTGAGCACGATGCCCGCCACGCCCATGAACGACGCGGCGGAAAGGTACTCACCGGAGATCGCGGCGGCGTTGCGCCGGGAGCGCACGGTCCGGCGGGCGACGAGGAAGTCGTGCGTGCTGACGGCCGACCTCGAGGAGCGATGCCCCAGGTAGAAGGTCAGGACCGCGACCAGCACGATGCCGGCCACAGCCCACGGATTCAGCGCCACGGCACGAATCCTCGCATGTGCCGCTCCGCAATCAGTTCTCGATCATGTCAACGAAGTCGCGTTCATGGCGTTCGGCGAGCCGGTTGTACCAGAGCCCGATGCCGAACAGGAACGGAAACGGTGCCACGCCGAGGATCAGCCAGGGCACCGGAATACCGAGGACGGTCACCCTGCCGAAGGACGGGACCAGGTAGAACAGCACCGGCAGCGAACACAGCGTGACCATCACCAGCAGCGCCAGCAGGGCGGCCGTCCGCAATTGGATCTTCACCAGATCCTTGACCAGGAGTTTTCCCCAGCTGGTCTGCTCTTCGAGTTCGACCCTCGCCCGCAAGGTGCTCGTCGCCTGCCGCGGATCAGCGAGGATCACCCGCTGCCGCTTGGGTTTCGCGTGGTGTTCGGGCTTCGCCTGTTCGTGCTTGGGACCGGACGGAGCTCCGGGCACCGGCTCGACGGCGGCGCCCTCGGGCTGCGCCGGTTTCGTGTGCCTGCCCTTGCCGAGAGTGGGGTCCGGTTCGCGGACACCGTTGACCCGGCGATAGAAGTCGTCGGTCATGTCCCGCCGCTACGTCGACCGGTTGGCGCCGACGAGCCGGTCCTTGAGCGCGCGGGTGTGGCGGCGGCTCACCGGCAGCACCTTTTCCTCGTTGCCGATGACGACCTGGTAGCCACCCTGCCCCATGCGCAACTCGGTGATCAACGGCAGCGCGACCAGGAACGACCGGTGGATCCGGACGAAACCCGCCTTCTCCCAGCGCTCTTCGAGCTGCGCGAGCGGGATGCGGACCAGGTGGCTGCCGTCGGTGGTGAACAACCGGGCGTAGTCACCCTGTGCCTCCACCCAGCGGACCGAGGACCGTGGGATCAGCTTGGTCGTACCGGCGAGTTCGACGGGGATGACCTCGTCGTCGTTCTTGACCTGCCCGAGGCCGGCGGCACCGGGCGGCGGCGCGGCGTTGGCGGCGAGTTTTTCGATCACACGCGTGATCGCGCGGTCGAGACGATCCTGCTGGTACGGCTTGAGCACGTAGTCGAGCGCGCCGAGGTCGAAGGCGTTGACCGCCTCTTCGGCGTGCCCTGTCACGAAGACCAGCGCCGGAGACGGGCGCAGCGCGGCGAACACGCGGGACATCTCCATCCCGGACAGGCCGGGCATGTCGATGTCGGCGAACACCGCGTCCACGATCGGCAGGCCACGCGCCTTGCGATCGCCGAGCCTCGGATCGTCGGTGGACAGCAGGCGCAGCGCCTCCGAAGCATCGATCGCCGGGAAGACCAGGGCGACGTGCGGGCTGTTCCGGAGACAGTGAACGAGTTCGTCTAGCCCTTTGGGCTCATCGTCCACCGCAAGGACAATGAGCTTCCGGGTGTCATCGTGGGCACTCACAGTGAGTCGCATAATGCCCACTGCCGGGTTCCGTGTCCAGCCCGCTGCCCGAAAGTCGAACGAAAAGGACGGCACCGGCCACCCCCGCGCCTGGGGTGGCCGGTGCCGTCATCTTTCCGGTGGCACGAACCGCCTAGCCGTGCCACATCTCTTCCTTCACGGGGTGAAGGTGAACCAGTTGACGCTCACGAAATCGGCCGGCTGTCCGCTCGTGAAGGTCAGGTAGACGTCGTGTTTCCCGGTGATCCCGCTGATGTTCGCCGGTACGGTCCGCCAGCTCTGCCAGCCGCCGGTGTTGGCTACGGCGAAGCTGCCGACGGGCGCATTGGCAGGACTGTCGAGCCGGACCTCGACCAGACCGCTCACCCCGCCCGCCGCGCCGGACGCGACCCGCGCCTGGAACTGCCTGGCGGTCTGCGTCCCGAAGTCGACGCCCGGGTACCGCGCCCAGTCACCGTTTCCCGCCGGGCCGATGTTCTGGCCGCCGCCGGTGTCGGACGTGGCCTGCTTGGCGAGTCCGGCGGCCTGGCTGTAGGACTCCGCCTGGATCGTGCTGTACGCGCTGCCACCACCGGGATTACTCGTCGTTGTCGTCGGGGTGGGTGTCGTGCCCCCGCCGCCGCGGGTCAGGACGGTGATGTAGTCGACGAGCATCGGATGCCCTGGCACGATTCCCGGCCCCGGGGTCGTGGTGCCGGAGTTGTTGTTCGGGAACGCGCCGCCGATCGCGACGTTCAGCAGCACGAAGTAACCGGCGTGGTTCGTCATGTTGGCCCAGGTGGTGGCGTCGACCTGGTTCTGGTTGACCGAGTGGAACTGCTGTCCGTCCACGAGCCAGCGGAACACGTGGGGACTGACGCTCGTGTCCCATTCGAACGTGTAAGTGTGGAACGCGCTCTGGCAGCTCGCGCCGGGGCAGGTCCGGCTGCCGACGAGGCCGTCGGTCTCCCGGCACGGGCCGCCGGGGTTGACGCCGCAGTGCAGCACGCCCCAGACCGTGTTGATCCCGTTGACGTTCTCCATGATGTCGAACTCGCCGATGGCGGGCCAGTTCCAGTAGTTGCCGCGATACGGCGAACCGAGCGCCCAGAACGCGGGCCAGTAGCCGAGTGCCGCGGCGCCGGTGACGTTCGGCATCTGGATGCGGCCTTCGATGCGCAGCGCGCCGCCGGACGGCGGTTTGAAGTTCGTGCGCTGCGTTTCGATCCGCGCCGAGGTCCAGTTGCCCGCGCCGTCGCGCAGCGGGGTGATCCGCAGGTTCCCGGAGCCGTCCTGAGCGAGGTTGGCGGGGTTCGCGGTGTAGTTCTGGATCTCGCCGGTGCCCCAGTTGCCGGGGCCGCCGGGGTAACCGTGGCCGGTGTCGATGATCCAGTTCGCACTCGACGGGAGGGAGCCGGCGGCGCCGGTGAAGTCGTCGGTGAAAACGGTGGTCCAGCCTGAGGGCGGTGGCGGGACGGCGGCCGCGGCGGGGAGCGTGAGCGGGACCGTGATCAATGCCGCGCCGATCGCTGAGCCGAGTGCGATCTTCCAGCGGCTCCGGCGGGGAGACGTAACGGACATCGGACCTCCTCGTCACCTTTGTCGAGGTTTTGTTGCCGCTCACAACAAAGCGGTATGTCCGATATGACACCCGGTCTGGACCAGCTACGCCTACCACCGTTCGGGTGAATCCACTCCTGCCCCGAACGCAAGGAAAGGTCCTTTCCTCGCAAATTTTGCAAGGAAAGGACCTTTCATTGCACGCGGTCAGAGGCCGAAGCGGCTCCAAGCGGCCTTGTGCTGAACAGCGTCCAGCAACGCGCTCGCCGCGGCAGGAGCGCCGATGCCGAGCCGCGCCAGCAACGCCTTCTTCGGTTCGGCGACCGAGATCTCGGCGTCCGGGTACCGCTCGGTGATCACCTGGCGGAGGCTGCCGACGCCATCGATGAGACCGAGCTCGACCGCGCGGGCACCCAGCCAGACGTCACCGGTGAACAGGTCCTCGGAGCCGGAAAGCCGGTCTCCGCGACGCTCGGTGACCCAGTCGACGAACAGTTCGTGGAGCTGGCCGTGCATCTTCTTCAGCCACTCGACGTCTTCCGGCTTCTCCGGGCTGAACGGGTCGAGCCGGGACTTGTTCGCGCCCGCGGTGTGCAGCCGCCGTTCGATGCCGAACCGCTCCAGCAGGCCGGTGAACCCGAACCCGCCGCTGATCACGCCGATGGAGCCGACCATGGACGTCCGGTGCGCGTAGATCTCGTCGGCGGCGCAGGCCAGCCAGTATCCGCCGGACGCGGCGACGTCCTCGGCGAAGGCGAGGACGGGCACGTTCTTCTCGTCGGCGAGCTGGCGGATCCGCTCCGCGACCAAGCCCGACTGCGTCGGCGCGCCACCCGGCGAGTTGATCTGCAACGCGACGGCCTTCAGCCGGTCGTGCGCGAACGCGCGGGTCAGCGCCGATTCGACGGCGGCGAGGTTGATCGAGCCCCTGGCCAGCGGCGACGGGGTCGGCGTGATCACCCCGTGCAGCTTCACCACGGCGACGACGTCCTTGCGATCACCCCGTTCGCCGATCATCGGGAGACGGGAGGTCAGCTTGTCCGCAACGCTCATACCGCCAGGTTACCGACGTTCACGACGGCAGCACGCCGCTGCGCGAACCGCTCACCCCACTGGCCTCGTTCGGACCGCCCTGCGGCGGGACCGCGGCGCTGTCGGCGGAGAAGTCCGGCAGGTTCGGCCGGACACCGGGCATGAACTTCGGCACCCGCAGGGTCACCTTCATGCCGGCGCCGGGCGCGGTCTCCACCATGAGCGCGTAGTCGCGGCCGAACACCTGCTGCATCCGCTGGTTGATGTTGCCGAGGCCGACGTGCGCGCCCGTGCGGTGCTGGCTGCGGAGGTCCGCGAGTTTGGCCGGCTCCATGCCGATGCCGTCGTCCTCGACGCTGATCAGCGCTTCGGCGCCGTAGTCCTCGGCGATCACCGTGACGCAGCCGCCCGACGGCTTCGACGCGAGGCCGTGTTTGACGGCGTTTTCCACCAGTGGCTGGATGATCAGGAACGGCACGACCACCGACAGCACCTCGGGCGCGATCTTCATCCGCACCTCGAGCCGTCCGCCGAAACGGGCGTTCTCGATGGTCAGGTACCGGTCGATGTTCCGCAGTTCCTCGGCGAGCGAAGTGAACATGCCTGACGTCCTGAACGAGTAGCGCGTGAAGTCGGCGAAGTCCTGAAGCAGCTCTCGCGCTTCCTCCGGGTCCGTCCGGATCAGCGACGAGATCGTGTTGAGCGCGTTGTAGACGAAGTGCGGTGAGATCTGCGCGCGCAGCGCCTTGATCTCCGCCTGCTGGAGCTGGTTCTTCGATTCGTCGAGGCGCGCCAGCTCGAACTGGGTGCAGACGAACTGCGCGACCGCGTCGGCCATCTGCACCAGCCGCCCGCGCGTGCGTCCGACGACGATCAACGCG
This sequence comes from Amycolatopsis sp. NPDC039088, assembly GCF_055598845.1. NCBI lineage: Bacteria > Bacillati > Actinomycetota > Actinomycetes > Pseudonocardiales > Pseudonocardiaceae > Amycolatopsis > Amycolatopsis sp. NPDC039088. The sequence continues at coordinate 144,364 of NZ_JBVKAE010000018.1, forward strand.
GCCTCGGTCTCGCCTTCGACGATCAGCGGCACGATCACCGCCGTCCGCATCCGGCAGGTGCCGCGGTGGTTGCACGGCATCTTGTCGTGCGCGACGACCTCGCGGCGGTGCTTGCGGATCGCGTTGCCGATGGCGTCGACCAGGTCGACGTAGTGGTCGTTGGCCTCGCCGTCCCAGGACAGCAGCGTGCCTTCGCTGTCGGTGATGCCGACAGCGACGCAGTCGAGCATCTCCAGCAGTTGACTGGTGATCTTGTCGGCGACCTGCTCGTCGAGCCCCTCGCGGAGGTCCGGCGTGGCCTTCGACATCCGGTGGACGGCCTGCAGCACCGCGTTCTCCACGATGCTCGCGGGACGCCGCAGCTTGATCAGCAGGACGACCACGAGGATCGCGAGCAGCGCCGCGACACCCCAAGGGATGATCTGCGCGATATCGAGCCCGGACACGGCGTCCATGCTCTGCGCTCGACCAACCGGGTGCAAGGCCTGCTCCCCACTTTCCGTTGAGTTGTGACAACTGAGGGTGGGGCCGACCCTACCCAAGGCCGGGGAGTCACTTGAGCAGGCGCGACATCCGCCGGTCGGCCAGCGGCTTCCCGCCGGTCTGGCAGGTCGGGCAGTACTGGAACGACTTGTCCGCGAACGAGATCTCGCGGATCGTGTCGCCGCAGACCGGACACGGCAGCCCGGTCCGCGCGTGCACCCGCAGCCCGGAGCGTTTCTCCCCCTTGAGCCGGGCGGCGGACTGGCCGACCGACCGCGTCACGGCGCTGGTCAGCACTTCGCGGATCGCCTCCGAAAGCCCGTCGAGCGCCCCTTCGGACAGCTTTCCGGTTGTGGCGTAAGGGGAAAGCTTCGCCATGTGCATGATCTCGTCGGAGTAGGCGTTGCCGATCCCGGCGATCAGCGACTGATCGGTCAGCGCCGTCTTCAGCCGTTCGGTGCGTCCCGCGAACAGCTTCTCGAGTCCCGTCCGGTCCAGCGACAACGCGTCCGGCCCGAGCCGCGCGATACTGGCGACCTCTTTCTCCGGATCGCGCACGATCCAGACGGCGAGCCCCTTCTTCGTACCGGCCTCGGTGAGGTCGAAGCCCGGCCCCGCGGCCGCGTCGAGGTGGACCCGCAGCGAGATCGGCCCCTTGCCGGGTTTCAGCGGCGTCGGCGACAACGCGTCGGACCAGCGCAGCCAGCCCGCCCTCGCCAGGTGGACGACCAGATGTAGGTCCCCGGCGACGAGGTCGAGATGCTTGCCGAACCGGCCCGCCCCGGTGACCTCGCGGCCGTGCAACTCGGTCCAAGGCGGTGTCGCCGTCTTCAGCACGCTGAGGGACGACACGTCGACACGGAAGATCGTCTTGCCCACCGCGTGTTCACGCAGGTGGTGAGCGAGCGCTTCGACCTCGGGTAGCTCGGGCATGACCCCAGTCTCGCGCGTTCAGGTCGTCGCGACTACTCCACCGGGTGCAGCGGGCCGTCGAAATCGGGCAGCGAGTGCCGTTGGATGGTCTTGGTGATCTTCGAGACCTCACCGCGCACGGTGAACATGCCCCGGATGGTGCCCACCCAGCGTTCGGACGGCCGGTCGCCCGCCAGATCACCCTCGGTTTCGGCGACCACGGTCCACGGGCGGCGCAGGATCCACCGCAGCGGGAAGAACAACGCGACCAGCAACAGCGCCAGCGGCACCCAGGACGGGATCATCACGTCCGCCGGTGTCCACATGATGAGCACGATCGCGAGCAGCGCGGTCACCACGATCATCGCGATCCCCGGGCCGTAGCTGCCTGCCACATCGTGCTCGAAATCGTCCGCAGTCGCGGGAGCACGCCATTCCATCTGGGCTCGGACCACCCAGTCACGGCCGTCCTCGCCGTGCACCAGCCGGTTCATTCAGTCGCCTCCCGCGCGGCCGCTCGCTCGTCGTGAGCGACCTCCACCGTACCGTGATCACGGGAGGATTCGCGAGAGTTCGAAGGCTATCCGTCCCTCTCGGGCGTTACGGGCACGTCGGGTAGTCGACGCCCGGTTCCGGATAGTGGGAAGTCGGCTTCACCGGGCTCTCCTCGTCCTCCGACGGCTCGCCGGACGGCTCCTCGGTCGAGCTCTCCGGAGTGCCGGTAACCGGCGAAGTAGACCCTTCCGGGTCAGTCGTCGATTCCGGCTTGTTCGGCTCCGAAGGCTCCGTGGAGTCCCGTGGCGTCGTCGTCGGGCTCACCGACTCCTCAGTGGGGGTGAGCGATTCCTGCGGCGGGATGTCGTCCCGCTTCGAGGTGGTCTGGTTCGAGCCGCTTTCCGGGACCTCTTCGTTGCGCGGCGCGGTCTCCTCCGGCAACGGATACCGCGCGGCGGGAGGCTGCACGACGTCGCCGCCGTCGCCGCCGAGTTCCTTCCGCGAGGTGTCACCCGCGCCAGGCAGGCTCGGCACGTCCGCCACGCCGAGTTCGGCCTTCGGCCCTAACCCGGTCTGGATCGGCTGGGCACCCTTGCCGTGAAGCTGGTCTTCGGCGATCCGCTGCGGCGGAATCTGCACCGGCTGCTGCTGACCGGGCGGCGCGACCTGCGCCGGCGGCAGCAGCGCCAGCTCCGGCAGCCCACCCCCGGACAACCCGATGGTGTGAGTCACGTCGGTACCGAACACGGCCGGACCGGCGACGATCCCGACCGCGCCCGCGGCGGCCGTCGACGCCACCGCCATGCCGACCTTCACCTTCGACCCGAGCAGAAGCCCCTTCACCGAAGCGGCGAATCCGGACAACGCCCCGGACGACCCGCCCGCGTAGAGACCGGCCGCGCCCGGGACCAGCAGCGCCACCACACCGGCGTGCGCCCGCAGCGAAGAGCAGACGTCACGCAGCTCGTCGTGCGTGGCACGGCAGGACTGGCACGCGATCAGATGGGTCTTGATCCGGCGCGCCTCGGCGCCGGTGACACTGCCCGCGGTGAACCCGCCGAGCTTCTCCACCACCGCCCGGCACGAATCCGGCCCGCGGTTCACCGACAGATGCGCCTGCAGATACGCCGCCCGCAACCCCTGCCGCGCCCGGCGGGCCAACGCCGCCGTCGCGTTCGCGCTCAAGCCGAAATGCGGCGCGACCATCGAAGGCTGCTCGCCCTCGACCTCGGTCTGCCACAACACCGAACGCCAGCGCTCGGGCAAACTCGTGAACGCCGTCGTGATCAGCGAATGCTCGGCCGTGCGGGCGTTCGTGTCCGCCCCCGCCCCGGCCCGGAAGGTCAGCTCGTCGTCGCTCACCGGCACGTCACGGCGCGCGCCGTGCCACTCCCACGAGACCCGGCGAGCCACCGTCAGCAGATACGCCCGGACGTAGTCGCGTGGCCCCGCGCCCCGGCGCAGCGCCTGAAGCACCCGGAAGAAGGTCTCGGCCGTGATGTCCTCCGCCTCCGACCGATCGGAGGCGAGACTGCGCGCCAATCGCCGCACCGCGGCGGCGTGTAGTTCGAAAAGCTCCCCGAAGGCGGCGTCCTCCCCATCGCGGAGCCGCTGGAGCAATGCCTGCTCGTCGGATTCCGAGGCCGCCTGAAGCGGCACCGTGCCCTGCTCGGTCATCCGGCCAGGCACCTCCTCCCCGAAGGACTCACCATTCGGTCGAATGGGGACACCATACGGAGGTATGCAGCCGTCGTCACCCCTTGTACGCCAGGTGTGACACCGAAGCACCTGTCGGGGTGGGTGCAAACGGCTACAGACGGTCGGTGTATGGTTGTTCCACTGCTTCAAACGAGTGTTGAAGCACGAAGTGACATGCGGATGTAGCGCAGCTGGTAGCGCATCACCTTGCCAAGGTGAGGGTCGCGGGTTCGAATCCCGTCATCCGCTCGTAGGTGGGAGTGCTGTGTCCAGGGGAAACCTGGACCATGGCCTGCTCGCCATAATTTCCGGGGGCCGAGCCCCCGGACCCCGCGGTTCCTGTAACTCACCCTTGTGGGTGGGTATTGGGCGCGAGATCTTCCAAGTTCGCAGCGGTTCTTCCTGATCCTTTTGGTTACTACGTGCTACAGGTCCGGTGAGCAGAGTCACACGACCGTAGTAATTCGTATTTGCGCATATGTCGCTACGCCGCCGATGGCGTCTACCTGGGAGTTCGGTACTTTGTGGACCGGATCTTCGAGGGTGGGGAAGCACGGATGAGTGAGAGCGCGCGCGACGGCGGCCCCGTCGCGACCATGGAAACCGAGCGGGAAACGCCTGAACCGGGCAAGCCCGCGAAGCGCGGACTGCTCGATCGCCTCCCCTATTGGGCCCTGTGGGCACTGACCGCCGTACCGATCGTGCTGTCGATCGCCGAGGTCGTCCGCGCCCCCAAGATCAACCACGCGGATTACTGGGTCGTCCTCGGCCTCGTCGCCGACAAGAACGGCAACCTCGACGTCGCCCAGCTGTTTCACCTCTACCACGAGCACCCGATCGTGCTGGTCGGCCTCGTCTTCTGGCTGGACGCGAAGCTGTTCGCCGGAACCCAGCCGCCGCTCGGCTTCCTCAGCGTCATCCTCGCCGCCGGCATGTTCGCCGCACTGTGGAGCATGCTGCCCCGCACGCTCACTGGCCTGCGCCGAGCCGGTGTCGTCGCCGGACTCTCCGGCCTGGTGTTCTCCGCAGGCACTGTCGAGTACTTCGGCGACGGCATGATGGGCGTCCAGTGGCTCCTCGGCCTCGCCCCCGCCGTCATCGCGATCGCCTTCGCGCACCACGGCAAGCTCATTCCGGCTTTCCTCTTCGCCTTCCTGGGCAGCCTCGGGCACGGCGTGGCGTTCCCGGTCTGGATCGTCCTCGCGCTCGTCCTCTGGCTCCGCGGTGAGAGCCGGCTCAAGACCGCGCTGCCGCTCGGGCTCGGGCTCGTCGTCTTCATCCTCTGGCGCATCGCGCCATGGCCGCCGAGCTACCAGAAGCCGAACGTCGTCGGCGCCGACACCTACCTCGGCGCCATGACCAGCACCATCGGCCAGTCCTGGTCCACCAAGTCACCGGATCTCGCGTTCCTCGCGGGCGCGCTGACCGTCGGCCTCTTCGGTGTCCTCGCCGCGACAGCCGTGAAGCAGCGGCTCGCGACCAAAACCGAGAACTTCACCGGAACCCTCGACGGTCCGGCACCGGTCGCGGCCGTCGCGGGCTGGTTCGGCCTCGCCGCCCAAGTGACGTTGAACGGCGCGATGATCGGCGTCAGCCGAGGCGGCTACAACGCCACCGAAGGCATGTCGTCCCGCTACGTCGGAATCGGGCTGCTCGGTGTCTGCGCGGTACTCGTGCTGCTGGTGACCCGCGGGCCGCGGGCACTGCGGCTCAAGGCGATCCCGCTGGCGCTCGTCATGGCCCTCTGCGTCTACGCGATCGGGAACACCGCCGCGGGCGCGACCCGCTACCGGTACGCGTACCAGCCGGTCCTCGGCGTGGCAATGCAGGTGAACGCGGGCAGCGTGATGAGCAAGATGTTCGCCTATCCCGACTTCCTCGAGCAGGAGCGGACGATGGGCATCTACCCGTTCACCCCCGACTTCACCCTGGGGTGCGGCGCGGGCGGACCGGAACTCGGAACAACCGTCGACCTCTCCAAGGCCGTCGAACTCAAGGGCCCCGGCTACGGCACCAAGGACACCGCCGGTGCCGTCGACACCGCGCCCGTCACCGGCGACAAGCAGATCAACGGCTGGGCCCTCATCGGCGGCGAACAGGCCCAGTGCATCCTCATCACCGACGGCGCGGGCAAGGTCGTCGGCGGGGGCACGGTCGGGCTCCCGCGCGACGACATCTCCCAGTTCATGAACGGCACCGGCCGCTCGGGCTGGCAGGCTGTCGCGGCCCCCGAGGTCAAGGACCCGGTGGTCCTCGCCTATCGCGACGGCACGTATCACCGCATCACGACGATCAAGGACGCCGGGAAGGGTTAACGGCAACGTTCCCCGAGGGTCCTCTCCGTGCAGAATCGCGAGAGGACCCTCATATGTTCGGAGCCTGCCGATTCATCATCGGCGAATGACATGACGGAGCCCCAAAAATCGCTACCTATGCGCCGGTGGGCGGATCCTGGACGTCCAAGCCAATCAGATCCGGCCGCTTCTCAGGAGAGCCCCAGTCAAGAACCTCACGAAGCTTCCGAGACAGATTTTCCTCATCTACCTGCGCTTCACTCAGGTTCACTTCAACGGGCGTCGAGATCTCAAGAATCTCGGCATCCTCGGCGGAGAATTCCAGCGTGAGAACCATTTCGGAGAGTCGCACACTTCGCAGACAGCCGTAGACGGTGGCGCCTCGCTCGGTAGAAACGTTGTAGGAATCCATTCCGGACTGGATTTCCTGCTCATCCGGTTCGTACGTGGATCGCTGAAATGAGAACGTTCTCGGGGTACCGAACTCGTCCACCCCGGCAACGCCCACTTCAAGGGCCTCTTCATCCTCATAATCCTCGAAGAACCCAACCTCTGCGGCGGTCAATCGCATTGCTAGCGCTTCCTCCTTCCAGCTGTCCATGATCCATCACCTTTGGCGCCGGACCATTCGTACGTAACCGACACTCCCAACTCGCTGACCATACGATTCATCGCACCCTTGCACCGCGAGCAGGGAGGGAGTTGGCCTTGCATCCTAACCTCATCACCGGCGCTCAACGGGAACTTGCCGGCGAATGGGTCATTCGGCAGGGAGACCTTCGACCCCGTCGAAGCGCCCGCCATGCGCGAGAATCGATGCTCTGTGTGCGTGAAAGCCGAGTTGTTAGGATACCCGAGCGAAGCCTCTTCAGGCGTCATGCTGCCGCTCTTCAGCGAGATATCGCTCTTGCTTCCACCTGGCGACGACACAGAGATATCGCACGAGTGCCCGCCGCCAGCGTTATGAACCAGGACCGGAGTCGCCCCAGCGAGCACAGAGTACGTGTGGAGGTAGTCGACGGTGAGGTTGTGGACGCGAGCAACGTCATCAAAGGCACGAACTCCGGTGACCTGCGCCCAGGTGCCGCTGCTGGTCTGCAACCAGCTGCCCACCGTCAGCTCAGCGGCGGGGACCCACTTCCGCAGGTCAGGCACCCAGAACGGGTGGCCATCGGTGGCGACGATCGGTGCCTCACCAGCGACGCTGATCTCGACCAGATGCTTCTGACCTTGGCCGATGATCGTGGCCACGACTTTCCGGGCCGTGGTCTCACCCGTCTCCGGATCGGTCGCCTGCACCTGATCGTCGAGCTTCACCTCCTCGATCGGCTTCGTCGTGCCATCCGACATGAGGACCCGCGTACCGGGCACGAAGCTGTTGCAGCCCGAGTCGCTCGCCGCGGCAGCACCACCCATGGCCGCGGCCGCTGCACCGACGACGCCCTCGCCTTCGCTGACGGCGACCACAACTTGGACCGCGTTCGCCGCCATCTCGGCGTCGGCGAGGATGCGCTCGGTGTCGGCGATGACCTTTTGGGCCTTCTCCACCTCGCGTCCGAAGGTCGCGAGAGCCCGCGCGCCCTTCCAGAAGCTGGCGACGATCTCGCCGACCTTCAGGATTTTGCCCCAGGGAATGAAGTTGAGGAGGGTGCTGATGCACGAGCCGACCGAGCCCTCGATGCAGCCCATGATGTCGTCCCAACCGATGAGGCTCTTGATCAGCTCGCCGGCCGCGTCTATGAAGACGTCCCATTTGGACTTCTTCGCGACGACCTGCGCCTCTTTGTAGGACTTTTCGTTGTAGCCCCGCTTGGCCTTCTCCCGCTGTTCGGCCGCGTACTTCTTGCCTTGCGGTGACGACGGAGAGCTGGCCATCACGGTGCAACTGCCCGTGCAGGCCGCCGCTTGTTCGGTACCTTCGTGGCAGAACAGGCCGTCCTCACCCATGTGGAAACAGGCCGACATGCCGGACGGGTCCGTCATGGTCACCGGGGAGTTGTTCGCGTAGGAGTACGGATTCCACAGTTGCGGGACCGCCGGATCCAGCACCGGGTCGGTCTTGGTGAACCGGCCTAGTGCCGGGTCGTACTCACGGGCACCAAGGTGGGTCAGACCGGTCGTGTCCTGGTAGCCGCCGACGAAACCGTGTTTGTCCGGCCAGGTGGACGGCGCTGGACCGCGCGGATTACCGAAGGGGTCCATGTAGCGCTGGGTGGGTGTGAGCGTTCCTGCCGAGATGGCCAGGCCGTTTGTTCCGTGGAGATCACTGAGCATCCACTTGAGACCGGATCCACCGACTCGTACGGCGACCTGGACTCCGCCGTGCTGATAGAACCGGGTCGCGGTCACGCCGGTCGTGCCGGTGGTGATGACCAGCTCGAGGTCGCCGATCGACAACGTGGTGCCGGTCGGATCACGCGTGACGAGCCGGTTGCCGTCTGCGTCGTAGAGATACTTGCTTTCACCGGTCTTCGTCGCGACGCCGACCGTTCTTCCCTCGTGGTCGTAGCTGAACGTCTGGGTGTCACCACCGACGTTCCGCGTCAGCATCGAGCCGGCTTCGTCGTAGGTATATCCGCTGGTCGAGGTTCCGTTCGGACCGCTCGTGTCCACCTTCTGCAAAGCGTGTGGTTTGACCGCGGTCGGCCCCGCCGCCGGGTAGGCGGAGGTACTGGTCACGTCACCCGTCGACTTGTGGTCGACCTCCTTCGTGCGGTTTCCCGTCTTGTCGAAGGAGTACGACTTCCAATACGGCGCGGCACCACCGAGCGCGGACGCCGACTTGACCGTCGCGCAGTCGGCCGAAGACGGGGTCCAAGCCTCGGTCAGCCGTCGTTGGTAGTCGTACTCGAAACACTGCGTGTCGGCGGGCGCACCTGACGGGGTGTCCGAGATCTTCGTGACGTTGCCCGCCGGGTCGTACCCGTAGGTCCGGTTGGTCAGCTGCGATCCGACCTGGGTCGCCCGGTTGACGGTGGTCGTCTGCGGACGCCTGGTGACCTCGTCGTAGGTCTGGGTCACGCCGACGTTCGCGGTGGACTTCTCCCCGTCGAACTGCATCCGCGACATCTCGTTGAACGAGGTGTAGTCGGTCTTCGAGATCAGGTTCGTGGTCGTGCCCGAAGAATCGATCGCATACGTCGTGGACGGCAGCCCTAGCTCGTTGTAGGTGTGCCGAACGTGTTCCAGCGGCAGATTTCCGGCCTTCGGGCTCACCGTCGAGGCGACAGCGCCCGTAGCCGTGTACGCGGTACTGAACTCGTACGTTCCGGCTAAGCCCTTTTCGACAGCCGGAACGTCGACGGCCTTCTTGGTCGGCCTGCCGTACCTGTCATACGCCACGACTCGTGTGACGTACGCGTCCGTGCCCGCCCATCGAGTCGATGAGGCAGGCAGGCCGATCCCGTTGGGAAGGGTGTCGTAGGTCCAGCTCGCCAATTTGGTGCCGGTGGCCGAGTCCGCGTTGACCTGGGTCTTACGCCCGAGCTTGTCGTAGGTGTAGGCGAGGGTCTTACCGCGGGAATCGGTGGACGAGGTCAGTTGTCCGCTGTCGTCGTAGGTGTAGGTCGACCGTCCCGCGTCCGGATCGGCCTGCCAGACCTTGCGGCCGCGCAGGTCGTAGCCGGTCGACCAGACATTGCCGGCGGCGTCGCTCATCGACGTCATGGCACCGGCGGCGTTGTAGGTGTAGTTCGTCGCGTCGGCCGGATTCGCCGCTCCCGGTGTGTAACCGTTCGTGTAGAGCAGCCGCTGGACGGTCTGCCCGTGTACGTCGGTCACCACGGTCTGCGGCGACGCGCCCCGCGGCGGAATGGTCGTGACCCGGTCGCCGCCGTAGATGGTCGACGTCTGCCACTGCTTGACGCCTTTCGACATCAGGATCGACGCCGTCACACGGGCACGGCTGTCGTACTCCGTCACGGTCTGGTTCAGCACCGTGTTGTCCGCGACGGTCACCAGCTTCGGGACAGGGCCGGAAGCACTGTTGAAGTAGCCGTTGTTCGTCTTGAACGGAAGCCCGCGCGAGTCGTAGACGGTGTCGCTGATGATCCGTCCGCCACCGGATGCCGCGGACTGCGCCTGCCTCGTTCGTCCGAGGCCGTCGTAAATCGCGTACGACGTCGTGTACTCGCCGTTGTCCTGCAGGGCTTTCGTCGCCACGGTGGTCGGAATGGCGGCCGGTGACGTCGCCGCGTCGGTGTATTCGAAGGTCGCCGTCGCCTTGTCACCGTCGAGCTTGCTGCGCCCTGGATTCCAGACCGCTGTCTTGCGCCCCAACGCGTCGTAGGTGATGTCCGTGCGGACCTTGTTCACGTCGACCGAGAACACCGGGTTTCCCCGCGCCGGTTCCTTGGTGGTCGTCGAGACCCAGCCGAGGGGGTTCGTCACGGCGATTTCGGTGACCTGTCCTCCGGCGCTATGCGTGTACGCGGTCTTCGTCACCGCGCCGGACACGTCGGTCGACAACGTCTCGCGGCCGTAGGCGTCGTACTCGTTCGTCGCGGTCGTCAAGAACTTCTTGCCCGTGGTGTCCCAGGCGCTCAGCGTGTCGGTGCGCGTGATGTCGCCCGCCGTCGGCGGCGTGCCGAACGCCTGCTTGTCGTAGGAAACCTGGACGTTGGTGATGACCGTGGACGCCGTCGCCGTACCGGAACAGAGCCCGGCGAACATCACGACTTCGTTCGACTTGTCGAACATCCCGGTCGCGGTGTTCGGGATATAGGTCGTCTTGGTACAGGTGTCGTCCGTGGCGACGCCGGTATCGCCGAGGTCTTCCTGTTCGATGACGAGACCGTTGTCGTTGAACTTCTTGTTCACCTGGTTGCGGCGATACGTCTTCCCGTCGGAGAGCAGGGTGCGGCCGCGCACGGTCGCGGTGTCCACCGAATGCGCCTTGAGCAGGCCGTCCGCGCTCGTCGCCGTCGGACCGCGGACCCAAGGATCGTTGATGGCCGAGTTGTCCACCGTCGTCGTACCCGGGAGATAGGTCCTGGACTCGCGGAGGAACCCTTGCAAGGGATCCTGGTCGACGATCGTTCCCTTTTCGGAATCCTCGACGGAGACCGAGCGTTTTCCGCCGTTCGGCAGGTGGTCGCCGTCCATCCCTCTCAGGTACAACGACTCCGTCACCGTCTGGGTGGCGGACGGGTGGCCGATGGACGTCCGCACGACGCCGTAGCCACGCCATTGACTCCAGGTCTTCCGCTCTTTCGGCGTGAACTGGCCCTCGTCGTAGTGCCAGGCCGCGTCACCGAGGTAGTCGTAGTGCGTCTTGACCGCGACTCCACCGGCGGTCAAGTCTTCCTCGGAAATGTCCGTGACGACGTATTTGTGGAACCAGTCGAGAACTGGGTCCTTCGCCGCCGGAGGACTCCAGAACGACGCGTAGCACCGCATCGTGTCGGTCTCGGGTGACGCCGGCATGCGTGTCCCCGCGACACAATCGGGGCCCGAGTAGGCGACACCGATCCGCCCACCGGTTTCGGTCCTGATCTCGTTGACCCGGTAGCGGGTGATCGGGGAGTACTGATCGTTGGCCGTGTCGACCCGGTTCGCGAACATGAATCCGCCGAAGGTGGTGGCGGGGAGCGTGATGCTTCCGCCACCGCCCTTCCCTGTGTGGGTGACCGAGGAGAGCCACAGCGCGGACGGCGAGGCGTCCCCGGTTCCGGGGAAGGTGTGGGCCAGGTTCCAGACGTCGACGTCGGTCTGGGTGCCCGCGTTGTTGTACTGCGTCCGGACCGTGGTCAGCCGCTTGCGGGTGAAGAAGGCGGGCGAGCCGTAGTCACAGGGCTTGTCCTTGGCGCAGATCTGCTCGAACGGGACATCCGGCCAGGACGCCGCCGTCGTCGAAGTCAATTGCGAGGGATCACAGGTGATCGCTCCGGACGGGAGGCAACGCTCCGCGGTTTCGAAGACGACTTGATTCGTGGGTGCGGAACCGTAGACACTGCCGTCCTTCAACCGCAGGCCGTACTCGATCCGCAGGGGATACCCGCCCGCCGTGTATTCGGTTCCGGCGGTCGTGACGTTCTGGTTGAGCCCGTAGTAGTTGATCTCCGGCTGGTAGTAGTACGTGCTGGCGTTCCCGTGGGGATCCACCACGTAGTCGAGGTTCCAGCGCCAGGGCTGCCGGCAGGACGAGCCGGCGAAGTTGTTCGGCTTGTAGCAGGCTTCACCGTCGTTGTTGCCGAACACCGGGACCGTCCACGTGGACTGGGTCTCGGCTTTGCCGCCAACCCAGCCGGGCGGGCGGTTGAGTCCCAGGAAGTACTGGGTTCCGTCGCCGGTGGTGACCTTCCAGTGCTGGCCGTCCTGGGCGTTGTTGGCGGCACCGGTGAGCAGTTCGATCTTGGAGCCGTCGTCGTTCTTCGGCCGCCATTGATTCGTTCCGGCGAGTTTGATCAGTTCCGTCGACTTGCCACCGAGGACCAGGGTCGCGTTGTCGATGCCCCAGCACTGGTCACCGGTCTTGGTCTGTCCGTTGTTGCCACCGAGGTCCTCGCTGCACGGCAGGTAGTTGCGGACGACGTAGCCGCCTGGCGTGAAGTCCCATCCGTCGCCGACCCAGGACGCCTGGTTGTTGGTCGCCGAGGTCAGCCCGTCGACGCCACTGGACGAATACGAGAGCCCGAGGCTCGGCGACGCGCCGCTCGGCGCGACCGGGACCGCGAACGGATAGTTGTAGGAGAAGCTTCCGGACGATCCGCCACTCGACCACGACCCCGCCGCCGACAACGGCTGAGCGGAAACGTTTCCGGCGGAGCCGCTCGCGGCTGCCGTCACAGCGAAGACCCGAGGCGCGGAACCGGCGAGCGCGACATCCGCCGAGACCTGCCGCGTCTTGCTGTTGTTCACCGTCCCTGGCACCGGGGCCTTCGTCCGGCACTCGGCCTTCGACGGCGTTACCAACGAACAGCCCGGCAGTTCCACCAGCTGCAACCGATCGGCCCAGCCGCCGCCGTAGGCGCTCCCGAACGCCCGGTAGTCCACCGCGACATTCACCGGCTCTGCGCCCACGCCCGTGTCGGTCACGGAGAGCACCACGCCGCGAAGTCCGAGCGCGTCGCTGGTCTTCTGGTCCGCGACACGGACTCGCACCTTCGGGGCGGGCCCCGCCTTCTTGGCGGCGACGTCCTTCGCCCGCGTCCAGCCGACCTTGACCGGGGTGCCATCAGCGGCGTTCTGGACTCCGAGCCCCTGTGGCTGACGGCCGTCGCGTGCACCGGCCGTCAGTTCGACCTCGGCTTCCGTCGCTCCCGGCCAAACCGGCGAAGTCACCTTCGCGTCGGGCAACACCGGCGGCGGCGACGGTGGGGCGACGAGCGGCGTGACCGGAACGCTCTGGTCCTTCTGGCCGGGGCCGAGCGACCAGCCCGGTGCGCTCCCCTTGCTTTCGAGCGCGATCGCCGCGCCACCGGACGCGAGCATGATCGCGGACACGATCACCGCCGTGGCACGGGAAAACCGGCCGATGTGGGTCCAGCGGGTGTCTTTACGCATGACGAAGCCTGCCCAAGGTTTCAGATGGAGCGTCTGCCGAACCGGAAGAGAGATCAGGGGTGGTCGAGAATCATGTCCGCGGCGATCCGTTGCGCGTCCAGCACACCGGTGTAGACGCGGACTCCGCGGACGTCGCCGTACCAGTAATCGGATTTGTTGCCACTCCACGCACCTCGGCCGAGAAGCAGACCTTCGAGCGGACTGGCACCGTTCCACCCGGCCACGTTGGTCAGACAGACCGGTGAGAACTGGAATTCGTCCGTGGAGGCGTACAGGCATGAAGTACCGGTCGTCGCGTCATACGTGCCAGTCAGATGAGTCCACACCCCGTCGGCCGCGTTACTGTCGGAAACCGCGAACCACGCGAACGGATTCGTCGGAGTGGCGGTCGACGAACCCATCATCCAGCTCCAGCGACCTTGCCAGTTGCCCGCCTGATCTTTGATTCCTCGATACCCGAGCATGAAAGGCGGGAACTGCGCGGAGTCCATACCGACCGCGGCCCGACCCACCTCGTCGACGCCGGTCGTGTTGGCGGGGTTCGCCTGTTTCGCCGCGGCGGCGTCCTCGGCGGTCCACCGGTGCCTCACCCATGCCTCAACGGTGAAACTGCGGTCGCCACGGAAACTCTCCGGCCGCTGTGCCGCGATCTGCCCGGTCCCGGACTTGTCGAACTTCGCGACGTTGACGCCGTTGTCACTCACCATGGCCGCACCGCCCGAGACGACACCGGCCGCGCCGGTTACTCCGTCGGTGGTGCTGCCATCGAGCTGGTAGTTCGCCCGGAGCACGGCGGTGTTGGCGAGACCGGCGGTTTCCGCGGCGGGAAGAGCGCGATCCCAGACCTGAACCTGGTCGATACTTCCCTTGAAGAAGGTCGACGGCTGACTGTTCCACCGCACCTGACCGACTGCGAAGCCGCCTGTCGCTGTCCACGTGGTCCCCGCCGGGATGGCCGTTTGCCCTTCAAGGGCACCGTTCACATAGAGCAGCACTTTAGCGGTGGACGCGTCGTAGACGGCGGTCAAATGCGTCCAGACGCCCACCTGCGGAGTGCTGGTGGAAGCCGCCCACCGATAGCCGTCACCGTCGATGTCCGCGGACGGAAGGCCCATGAGCCACCGGTTCGCGTCCTTGGAATAGCGAAGCTGGAAGCCACTGGAATGGACACCGTCTTGCCCGGCCACAGCGTAATAACCGTTGGTGTCAGCCAGCTTCACCCACGCCGAAACCGTGAAGCTCTGAGCCGTGTCGATCACCGGTGTCTTCGTTCGGCCGTAACCGTTTCCATCGCTCAAGAAAGCCTGTCCGGAGGACTGTCCGACCTTGCTCTCGGTTGCGGATTGCCCGGCGGAATCGCTGTAGCCGGTCGCGAATCCCGACCCGGGAGCGAAGGTGAGCGCACCGTCGTTTCCGGTCGCGTCCACCGTGTTGCTCTCGAATGCGTATTCACGGATGGCCGCCAGGCCGGTCGGGACGCCGTTGTTCCCGTGCAGCGAACCGACTTCCGTCGCGGTCAGTGCCCGGTCGAACATCGCGATCTCGTCGAGTTTCCCCGAGTACAGATAGGTCCGCCCACCGCCTGCCTTCCCACCGCCCACGACCAACGGCCCCGCGCCACCGGAACCGGTGGCGGCGACAGTGGCCTGAGCTTTCCCGTTGACGTAGAGCGTGGCCGTTTTCGCGACGGCGTCGTACACGCCGGTCAAGTGAGTCCACGCCCCTTCCGCCGGAGCAGCCGTGGAGAAGGCGGAACTCTGCGCCGAGTCGGCGATGCTGAACGCCCACTTGCCGGATTCGTGATACTGCAAGGCGAAACCGCTGCTTTGAGTGCCGTCCTGCGACAGCACCACCCGCCTGCTGTTCAGTCCGGTCGGGTTCACCCACGCGGAAGCCGAGAAGGACTTCGTCGGGTCGACCACACGCGCGCCCGTCGCGAAGTAGTCGCCTGCCTGGCCGGACAGTGCCGCGCCTTCTCCGATCTTCCCCTCGGTGAAGGCTCCCTTGCCTTCACCGACGTAGCGCAGGCCGGTCGCCTGCGAAGCACCGTTCCCTTCGAACTGCCAGGACGCGAGAGGAGCCGTCACGTCGCGGACGCTGAAGTTGTAGTCGACCCTGGTCGACGGTGTCTTCGCGCGGTTGCACGACCAGACGCTCAGGACATGCGTCCCCTTCGTCTGCGGAGCGATGGCGACGGTGGCGGGCCCGTTGTAGGCGGCGGGCTTCACCGTCCCGGGCTCAGTACCGTCACAGGTGGGCGGCGTGGTGTTGTCGAGCTTCCACACGTAACTGCCGACCGAGGTCGGAGAGTTGGAGACCGTGAAGGTGAAGTCACCCGCCCGTCCGGGACCACCGCCGTAGGTACCACTGGGATACGTCTGGGATGACACCGACGGCGCGGCGGGAGCGGAGAGCTGGACTTCGACTTCGCACGCGCCAGCCCAACTGGTTTCGCGGCCATCGGTGACGTGCGCGTCGAAGGAGTAGATCCCGTCCGCGGGCATGGAATCCTTGAACAAGGTGGCCTGTGCGTTGCGATTGGCGACGTTCGAGTCGCTCAAGACGTTGTCGACACCTGCTTCACGCTGGTCCCAGGCGTAGTTTCCGGAGCTGACCCAACCCTTGTAAACGCGGAAACCGGTGTAGAGCATGCCGCCGTCCGGGTCTTGGACGTTCGCCTTGACCACGTAGCCGGTGCTGGTACGTCCGAGCACCGGACGTACCCACGGCATGCCCGGGGCGGGCGGGCCACAGGGATAAGTCGAAGTCCCGTTGACGATGGCGAGATTGGCCGGCGAGTTCGGACGTGAGTTGTAGGTGACCGAGAACCCGACCTGGGGGGAATACCGCTTCCAGGTTTTCTGGTCGTTCTCGTCGGGCGAGACTATGCCGAAGGTGAAGGTCGGCCCACCAGCTTTCACGAGACTGTCGATGACCCAGGTGACGTCGAAGCCGACGTTGGTCGGGCAGCCGCTCACGCTTCCGAGCCAGTTGCCCAGTGCCGGGCCACTCCCGAACTTCAGTCCAGGGACGATCGGATTGGTCAGCACCACGTGGTTCGAGCCGTCGCAGTTGCTCGGGTTGGTCACGGCCAGGTTCAGTTGCGCGGTGTAGATCTCCTTCCCGGCCAGGCCCCCGAGGTTCATTTCCACGAAGGAGCGAGCGGTGACGAGGTTTCCCGCGCAGTTCGACCTGGAGTCGTAGATGTACCCGGCCTTGAGCTGGTCGGACGAGTCCCAGACCGCCTCACCCGGCGTCTTCGAAGAGCCGCAGGCGTGCTGGACCAGGTAGTGGTTACGACCGCAGTTGGAGCAGTAGTTCGTCTGCCAGGTGGGATCGACATAGACCGGGTACGCGGCGTTCACCAGCAGGTCGGCGTCGGGTGTGAGGAGCAGCGACTTGCCCGAGACCTCAGTCTGCACCTTGGCTTGACGACCGCCGGTCGCGGGACCGCGGACGAAATCCGTCACGTCGGGTTCGACTCCCGACGAGTCCCACATCAAAGGCGCCTTGGCAAGGAAGATGTCGGCCCCCTTGGGGTCCTTGACCCGCAGAGCACCGTCCGCGTCCTTCGTGAGCTTGCCGTTTTTCACCGGCACGCCCAGCTTGATCTTCGCGATGGCCGGATTCTTCGCCGCCTCCGGCGTCTTGATCACGACGACCTCGTGAACCTTGTCCACGTCCACCTCGACCTTGAGGTCGACGCCGGGAAGCACATCGGGATAGGTGGCGGTAGCGCCCGAAACGACCGGCTGGGGTAGGACACCCGGCCAATCGAGCCCGACCGAGGTGCCCATGGCGCTCAATTGCAGCAGAGGTGCGGCTCCCGCGGTCTGGACGTCTGCGCGCCGACCTGCGGAAAGCGAGATGTCGGCCATCGCGGCCTTCGGCGACAGCGCGCCGTTCGCCGCAGGGCTCAGGGTGGAGTCCGCGGGAACCCAGCCGCCGTCACGGGGAACCCGAACCGGGCGGGTGTTCTGGGTCAACGTCATGGAGCCGTCCGGGTTCGCGAAGGTTTCCGAACGCTCGGAGGTCAGGTCATCGACCCGGACCTTCTTTTGGCCCTGTTTGGCAAATTTCGTCGCCGTTGCGGTGTCCGGAGCGGAATTCGGCAACACCGGCGGCGCCGGGGTCGCAGCATCCCCCGGATATGCGAAAGCCGTGGCCGGGAATACCCCGAAAGCCACGGCCAACACCACCACGACGACGCCGAGACGCGGTCTCAGGCACGACGATCTCACGGCGATTCCCCCTCGTTCCGCGGGGATTTGCCACCCGCGCCCAGATGAACTCTGTCCTATTCGGACGGGCGGGGAAAGCAGCCGAACAGCCTAATTCGATCATCGACGAAACCGCAGGCAGACGGCTCAGATCTCGTAGCCGTCCAGCACCGTCGGCGCGACCGGGGACAGGTGGTCGTCGCCGCGTTCGGTGACCAGGCCGCGGGCCATCCGGTACACCTTGAATTCGTTGTCGTGCTCGGGGTCTTGGTCGTCCCAGACGTGCAAGAGGCCGTACGAGCCGGGCGCGAGGTCGCCGACGCGGGTGAACAGGTCCACCAGCTCGGGCCCGATCGTCGTGCCGTGCTTGTCCATGCCGCCCAGGTGCAGCACCGGCGCTCCGGCGGACCAGCGGAGGTCCACCAGGTCGCCGTCGTCGAAGTCGCGGACGGCGCGGTGCACCCGCTCGACGATCCGTTCGAGCAGCGCCGCGTCATCGTCGCCGGAAGGGCTCGCTTGGATGGTCACCCACCCGTGATATTCGAACACCGGCCTGAGTTTAGGCAGGTCCGCCCACCGGACGGCGGTCAGCCCGCCATCGCGACCGGCGACCCGTTGCGCCGGAGCGCGTTCTTGAAGACTCGCTCGCCGTGTCGTTCGAAGGCGGGCACGAGCTTCTCGCCGTAGACGCACAGTGTGCGCTCCCACGGATGCCCGAGCGTGCCGAAGCGGAAGTCGCTCGCCAGGAACAGGTGGTAGTCCGTGCGCGGGAACACCGGGACCGGCCACGGGTCGAGGGCGGCGTGGCGATGCGGGTAGAAGCGGTACGACTGGTGCTGCCAGTGCAGTACCCACACCCACTCGTTCTCGGCGACGCACTCCTTCAACGCCGAGAGCGCGACGCGGGCGACGTCGTTCTGCTCGACGGCGTACGGGCCGAGCCGGAACTCGGCGGACGACCTGTCGAGCCCGCCGGGTGCGAGGTCCCACGCGACGGAGGGGGCGGGTTCACGGAAACCCGGCCAGGCGTGCGAGTAGGTGCTCGGCCAGAACGCGAGCTTGTCGTAGACCCAGTACCAAGCGGGCTCATCTGCGACCCTGGAGATGGCTTCCCAAGCGTTGTTCACGAGCGACCCTCGGTGGTTCGGCCGATTAAGACTGGGAAAGCTTCGTGTTCGGGGCCCGAGTTGTCCAGCTCGCGGGCATACTCCGTGAAACTGTCACCTGATCAGGTGTCTTGCGCCGCCGCCGGAACCGTGAGAATGACGGTGTGTGAACGGCGAGCCCACCGAATGCGGGCTCGCCGTCGTTCGATCATGCGGCTGCCTCCCAAAGGCTCATGAAGGCCGACGCCTCGCTCCGCACCCACGGCTTGACCTTGTCGCGGTCGCGCGGGGACAACGCGAACTCCTTCGCGCGCCGAACGTCGACCACCAGCGGGCGGCCGCCCGGCCGCAGCTCGTCCATGGTCTGTTCGAGCAGCCACAGCACCATCTGCGCCGCGTCCCTGCTCAACGGCTCCTCCTTGAAGTAAAGCCAGGTCACGTGGACAGGACCGTCGCCCTTGCGGAGCCCCAGGTGCGGATTGATGCCGACTTCGAGCGCGCCGAGCCGCCAGCGTGACCGGCCGACCTCGGCCAGCCGCAGGTCACGCCGCCCCAGATAGCGCAGCCAGCCGTTGGCGATCTCGGCGTAATGCGGCCGGGTGCGCTCGTCGGCGTTCTCGACGAGTGCCCGCATCACCTCGCGATCCCGCCCCGAGATGCGGCCGGCCCGGATCGCGTTCGCGGCCCGGAGATAGAAGTTGAACCCGCCCCGCGCCGGATCCTCGTACTGGCGGCGCCAGCGCCGGACGAAAGAGGAACGCGAGGGACCCGAGCTCGTGCTGTATCCCACGAACGTGGGCAGGGTGATGTAGGCCATCCGTGTCTGCCTTTCGCCGCTGTTCCTGCTGTACAACGCCAATTTTAGAACACATGTACGACAGAAACCGGCGCCTTACGGGTGACGCGGAGAGGGAGGCCAGGGCCCTTCGAGCAGCTCGGCCGATTCTTCGAGGATCGGCACCTCGCAGACGTCACGCGGGGTGAGATCGGTGGGGATCCAGTCGTCGAGCATCGCCGACCAACGCGTGATCCCCCGCAACGACGGCGGCGACCCGAGCAGCTCGCCGACCTCGCTGACCAGTGCGCCACCGGTCGCCGGTGACAGGTCGCCCTCGACCATGGCGGTGAGCCAGCCGTGGATGAGCAGCCACCGCGCGGCCGTGGGGTCGGCGGGCAGTTCGATACCGAGTTCGTCGACCACCTGATGGAGCGCCTTGTCGACGGCGGCTTCGCCCGCGGACTCGAGCCCGGCCAGCAGGCCGAGGGAAGGGGCGTCGAGCCCGGCGACGATCGCGTCCAGACCGGCCTCGACCAAATGGGACGTGCGGACGTCCCGACCGGCGAGCCTGCCGATGGCCAGCTCGCGCAACGTGCTACGACACTCGTCGATTTCCGTCATCCGGCGCTTCCCACGTCCGCCACCGTACCGGCGGGACCGGTCAGCCGCTTCTGACCAGCCGAAAGAGCATCACACCGTGGACAAGCGCGGGGTGATGCGAACGACGAGATCGGCTTCGAGGGCGTTGGCCAGCCGTTCCAGCACCGGAATGGTCGGGACGGTGCCACCTGCTTCGAACCGAGCGACGGCGGATTGGGTCATCCCTGCCTCCGCGGCGAGCAGTGTTTGGGTCCAGCCCCGCGCCTCACGCAATTCACGAACCGCCTTGCCCAGCTCGTAAGCCAGCCGCGCGGCCTCGTAAGCGTCACCGGCACCCGGCTCGGCCAGCCTTCGCTCGCGAAGGCTGGCCCAATCTGTCCGCTCGGCCATTGTCCTCACTCCCCACCGTGCTCATCGGTCGTGTGCTTTCGAGCGATGCATTGCCACATCGCCTTCTGTGCCCGTCGCACCTCACGCTCTTCACGCATGCGGGTCTTCCGGAACTCGGTCAGCAACACGATTCGCCTGCCCGAGGCGATCCAGTAAGTGATCCGCACGGCTTCGCCGTTCAAATGAAACCGCAACTCCCGCAACTTGCCGTCAAGTTGTCTCGTGTACGGCTCGCCCAGCAACGCCCCCTGCTCCGCCGAGCAGATCCACATAGAACGCCGCTGTGGCGAAATCCGCCGTGGACAACCTCTCCAGCCAATCGCGAACCTCCGGCTCCAGCTCCACGGTACCCCGTGTCATAGCCTTGATGCTATAAGCGCACTTCAGCGCCACGTTCAGGCGATCTGCTTCCCGCTCCGCAAGGGGAGTCACCTTGGCACGCCTCACCAAGCACAGACCGATCATCGAAACGCTGGACCCGGGCCTCCGGCGGAGGCAAGAATGTGGAAAGACCACATCAACCACCCATAAGGGTGCATGCAACACTGGCTGCTCACACCCGGCGGCAGGGGGCTACATGAGCTGGCAGGACGAGCTTCGACAGCTGGACGTCGAGCTGGCCGCGGGTCGTATCGGGCACGCCGAACACCGCAAGAAGCGGGACGAACTCCTGGCGGAGGCCTCCGGCGGGACGATGCCGTCACCGGTCCCCTCGCCGCTGCGGCAGCCGGGCGGCGCCTGGCACAGCACCAATCCGGCCGCGCGGCCGATCGACCTGCCGACGGTCACGGTCCAGCAGCCGCAGCCTTACGCGCCCCCGCCGGAACAGCGCACCCAGCCTTTCGAAACCGAGAAACCGAAGCGACGCGAAGAGAAGAAAAGCGCCATCCCGCGCATCGCGGATCACAAGACCACCGCGCCTTCGCCCGCCGACATCAACCCGACGGTCTACCTGCGCGCCGAGCCGCCTCGGGCCAAGCACAAGCCGTCGACCCGGCAGCTGAACCGGCCGCTTCCGCCGCTCACCCCGGAACCCGGCCCGCGCCACAGCGCGCCGGCCGAGGACTACGCGGTCGTCGGCAAACGCAAGCCGACCTGGCTGTTCATCGGCGCCGGGGTGCTGGTCGTGCTGGCGCTGATCATCGGCGGGACACTGTGGCTGGGCTCGTCGTCGTCCTCGAACGTCGCCGAGCAGCCGAGTATGGCCCAGCCGCCGGACGGTCTCTCCGGGCTCGCGCCGTCGAGCCAGCCCAACAGCGCGCAGACGCCGTTGGAAGACCGGCTGCCCACGCTGCCGGGGACGCCGTCGAAGGACAACTCGACGATGTCGGTCGCGAAGGGTGTCGAGCTCAACCTCTATTCGAAGGCCGCCGCCGATTACCTCACGTCGAAGAGCATCGCGTCCGTCACCTACAAGGGTTCGAACGAGGGTACGAACGGTTACCTCGTCCTGGTGATCCCGGCGAACGACACGAAGGACGCCTCCGCGATCGTCAAGTACTTCCGGGAGAACTCGATCAACGCCGGATTGCGCGAGCAGCGCGTCGGCGACCGGCTCGCCCTCGTCGGCGCCAACCAGAACGGCCAGCTCAGCGGTATCGGCTATGTGTCCGGGACGATGGCCGTGACGGCGTGGGTCTCGCAGCCGCTGGGCGGGGACTCGCAGGCGCTCGACACCCGTCTGGAGCAGACGCTGACCTCGCTGGACACGGTCCTCCCGGCGACCTGAGAAGCGCAGGTCGCGGGGAGATCACGGATTCGACCCGCGAGGGCGTGACGTGGCCGGGCAGTGCAGAATGTGCGAGGTCACCGCAGTGGTGGTATCGCGACGGCCGGGAGCGTACTTTCCCGCCTGAATCGGATTAAGGGGGCTGGTGGTGTCCTGGCAGGAAGAGCTGCGCAATCTGGACGAGGAGCTCGCGTCTGGACGCCTCTCAGCGGACGACTACCGGATCCGCCGCGACCAGGTGCTGTCCTCAGCGGTCGCCTACGGTGATCCCGCTCAGCAGCAGGTCCAGCAACCCGGCCAGCAGCCCTTCCAGCAGCCGCCCGTTCCGCAGGCGCCGCAGCAACCCCAGCAGGCTCCGCAGTCCGGCCAGCCCAACAGCGCCGACTCGACCCAGATCATCGCGCCGGTGAACCAGCCGCCGCAGAACGGCGAGGGCGAGCGCACCCAGGTCGTCCCGAACTGGCAGCAACAGCAGCAGGCCGACCGGAACCGCACCCAGGTCGTGCCGCCGATCGCGTCGCCGCCGGGCGGTTTCCCCCAGCAGGGCCAGGCATCCCCGGCCGGCGGTTTCCCCCAGCAGGGTCAGGCTTCGCCCGCCGGTGGTTTCCCGCAGCAGCCGCCCCAGCAGGGCTACCCGCAGCAACAGCAGCACCAACAACAGCCGCAGCAGCAGGGCTGGACCGACACCGACGCCAGCCCGCCGTGGGGTGGTTCGGACTTCCCGCCGATCTCGCCGGTCGGCAGCACGGAGTGGGTCAAGCAGGGTCCCGAGCTGTTCGAAGACAAGCCCAAGGGCAAGGGCGGCAAGATCGCGATCATCGCGATCGTCGCCGTGCTGGTCCTCGCCGGTCTCGGCGTCGGCGGTTACTTCGCCTTCTCCGGCGGCGGTGACGACCCGGTGGATCCGACCGCCGCGCCGCAGCCGACCCAGTCGCAGAACGCGCCCCCGACGTCGTCGGCCAAGCCGAAGACGCCCGAAGAGCTGCTGTTCGAGAAGATCCCGGAGCAGTCCGGCGAAGAAGACGCGAAGAGCGGTGTGCTCACCGCTGCCCAGCTCGCCGAGATCACCGGCATGGAAAAGGGCGAGGCCGATCTGGTCATCGCCGCCGGCGTGAAGCAGGTCGCGTACCGCGGCTCGCAGAAGCAGCCGGACGAGACCGGCCCGCAGCCGGCGAAGATCTCGGTCACCGTCATCCCGCTGACCAGCCCCGGTGCCGCCGGTGACCTGGTCAAGCAGCTGCGCCAGTACCAGACGAGCAACGGGTTCGTGCAGATCACCGAGCCGCTGCCGGGTATGCCGCCGAAGCTGAACTTCCAGAAGAAGATCGACGGCGACAAGGGCTCGTACCGCGGCACGTGGATCAGCGGCAACAACATCGTCCGGGTGGACGTGCTGCAGAACCCGCTCGGTGGCGAAGAGGGCGAGAAGGCGTTGAGCGGCACGTACCAGCGTGCGGTGAAGAAGACGCTGGAAAACTACGCCGTCACCAGCTGATCCGATGATCGGCGAGAAGACCCGGCTGCTCACGACTCTGCTTTCGCTGGCCGAGGACACCGGGTCACTGTCCGATGAACTGCATTTCGCCGGTTGGGACGCCACCGAGCGCGTTCCGCTCGACCACGGCGCCGCGAACGTCCTCCGGGCGCTCGTGCTGCCGAAAGCGGCGCGGGTCCTCGAGGTCGGGGCCGGTTTCGGCGGCCTGACCCGGTATCTGGGCGAGGTTTCGGCGACGGTGCACGCCGTCGAGGCCGAGCCGGTCCGTGCCGCCGCGGTCCGGTTCCGCACGCGCGACCTCGACACGGTCACGGTGTACGACCGGCCTCCCGGCTCGGGGACCTACGACCTCGTCGTCGTCCAGCAGCCCTACGCGACGCGAAGCCTGCTGGACGTGGTTCGCGAGCGGCTGTCGCCGACAGGTGCCCTCGTGGTGCTGACCGCGTCGCGCGGCGTCGTCAAGACGCTCGCGGCGGCCGGTCTCGAAGTCCAGCGTGAGCTGCTCTGCTCCCCCGGTCACGAAGTCGCCCGCGCGGTGCGCGGCGCGCAGATCGACACCGAGCTCCCCCGCCTGTCCGCCGCGATCGCCGGCGGTCCCGCGAACGGCCTCGCCCTGCTGTGCGGGCCCGGCGCCGCCGCGCTCTGGCCCGCGTACCGGCTCGCGACGTATTTCAACACCGCGGAGCGCGCCGCGTTCGCCTGCACGCGCGCCGATGTCGTGCGCACCGGTGAAGGCGCCGAAGTCCGCCGCACGCCGCTCGCCCCGTCGCCGCCGGTCGCCGGGATCTCGGTCGGGCCGTGCACGGACAAGGTGTACGACGCCCCGACGATGGTCGAAGTCCTGCTCGACGAGCCGGAACGTGTCGCGGAACTGCTGACCGGTTGGCGGGATCTCCTGCGCGCGGAGGCCGCACGCGGGGTCGAGACGCTGTGGGATCTGGTGCCGCACAACGTGCTGGTCGACGGCGCGACGCTGCGCCCGATCGACCTCGAATGGCGGAACGCGGGCGCGGGCTTTCCCGAGGTGCTCGAGCGCGGCGTGCTCGTACTGGCCGACAAACTCGCCGACGCGGGCTGGTCCGCGGCCGCGGACGGCGGCTCGACGCGCGATCTGGCCGGCTGGCTCGGCGTGCTGATCGGCCTCCATCCCTCCTTTGTGGACAGTGCACTGGCCCGCGAGGTCGCCTTCTCGACGATCGGCTCGTGCGGCACCACGCACGGCACGGACGAGGTACGGGAGGCCATCGCCGAAATCTGGCGATCGCGCCTCCGGCGGAGGCCCCACGAGTACCGTTCACCCAAGGTCGGCGCCGTTGTGGCGGCGAACGAAGACGAGGTAGCGAAGCGATGACGAGCCTGCATACCGCCGGCATCCTGACCCCGGACCGGCCGGTCGGGCACCTGTTCGAGCTCCGGGGCTGGACGACCGGGATCAGCCGGATCGACGAGATGTCCGTGACCATCGCGGACGTCGAAACGAACCTGTTCCCCGAGCCGTGCCCGGGCGCGCCCGAAGGCACCTTCGGCTGGCGTGCCGTCCCGGCGACGTGGGTTCCCGCGGGCACTCAGGACATCGTCGTCACCGGACCGGACGAGCGCGTGCTGAACCAGGCGACCGTCCACGTAGGCACGCTGCCCGGCGAAGAACCGTTGTGGCTGGGCGAACTCGAAGCGCCGAAGCAGGGCAAGGTCGCCGAAGGTCACGTCGTCTACGTGACCGGCTGGGCCATGCTTCAGGGCCGCGCGCCGAGCCTGATCGAGGTCATGGTCGAGGGTGGCGGCACGGTCAGCGCGCGTACCCGTCTGCCGCGCAAGGACGTGCCGAAGGAATTCCCCGGCTTCGACGACGCCGCCGTCAGCGGTTTCGAAGCCTGGGTGCCCGTCGACCTTCCGTACGGCGAAGAGCGGACGCTGTCGCTTCGCGTCCGGTACCGCACCGAAGGCGTCGGCGAGGTCGTGTCGGCGAAGCGCACTTTCACGCTTCGCAACCCCGTCGCGGACCCCGACGACGCCGAACTCGCCGACGAACTGGCGAGCGACACGGCGAAGGCGATGGCGCGGGTGAACATCCCGACCGATCCGAGGCACGTGCTGGTCTTCACGCACAGCCTCGGGGTCGGCGGCGGGCAGCTGTGGCTGCAGGAACTGCTGAGCCGGATGGTGACCGACCACGGCTGGCAGGTCAGCCTCGTCAGTGAGACCGACGGCCCGCTGCGCGCGGATTGCCACGAACTCGGCATCCCCGTGCACGTCACGACGCACTACCGGAACCAGACGGTCCCGGCCTACGAAGGTCACGTCGCCGAGCTGGCTCGCTTCGCGAAGTGCTCCGGAGCGGGCGTCGCGCTCGTCAACACGCTCGGCGGCTTCGTCGGTGCGGACGCGGCGAAGCGCGCCGGGATGCCGACGGCATGGGTGATCCACGAGAGCTTCTCGCTCCCGGCGTTCGCCTACCAGAACTGGGGTCCGGTGAAACCGCCCGCCGCGGTCTGGCAGCGCTGGGAGAGCACGCTCGCCGAGGTCGACAAGCTGCTGTTCGTCGCGGACGCGACCCGCGAGATGTTCCTGCCGTACAGCAAGCCGGAACGCTGCCAGACCGTCCGCTACGGCACGCCGATGCACAAGTTCGGCGGTCGGACGCGGTCGGAGACGCGCCGGCAGGCGCGGAACATGCTCGGTTACACGCCGGACGACATCGTGCTGGTCAACATCGGCATCGCGGAATCCCGCAAGGGGCAGGCGCCGCTGATCTCGGCGATGGAGCGGATCCACAAGGTCCACCCAGAGGCGAAGCTGGCCGTCGTCGGCCTGCACCCGTCGCCGTACGGGCTGGCGATGGAGGAATCGGTCGAGCGCGCCGGGCTGGAGAAGTCGGTCAGCCTGGTGCCGATCCAGCCGGATCCGCTGCGCTGGCTGCAGGCCGCGGACATCTTCGTGAACAGCTCCGACATCGAATCGCTGCCGCGGTCGATCCTCGAAGCCGTCTGCTGCGGCGTCCCGGTCGCGGCGACCGACGTGTTCGGTGCGCGGGAGATGATCGTCGACGGCGAGACGGGCTGGCTGTTCGAGACCAACGACGTCGACGCGCTGACGGCGGCGTTGCTGCGCGCACTGGGCACGCCTGCGACGCGTCGCCGTGAAATGGCGAAGGCCGCGCACGAGAAGCTGCTGCCGTGGCTCGACCCGGCGGGTTACGCGCGCGAATACTCCGAAATCCTGACCGAACTCGCCCTGCACGGGCACCAGAGTGGGGGCGTCCATGTCTGACGAAATTCCCGGCCGCGTCCAGGCCGAACTGACCCGGCTCCGTGCCGAGCGGCAGGTGTTCACCGCCGAGCAGGACAGGCTGAAGGCCAAGCTGGCCGAGACGGAGCACGAGCTGCGCGAAGCGACGGCCGGGGCTTCGTCGAACGAAGGCGACTCCGCCGAGTTGAACCACCGGCTGGCTTCTCAGCAGGAAGAACTGGACGTCGCGAAGGCACGCCTGCGCGCGCTGGAGGCCGAGGTCCTGCTCGCCCACCAACAGCGCGACTCGCTGCGCGCCGAGCTGAAGACCTGCCGTGAAGAGCGGGACAAACTGCGGCTCGCGCTGCTCGACGCCGAACTCGTCGTTTCGGCGGGCGTCGTCGACGCGGACATCCTGCCCGGCGGCGAGCCGTCGGCGGACCGGCAGCGGCTGCTCAACGCCGAACGGCTCGCCGCCGAGATGGCCCGCGAACTCGACGCCACCCGCCGCACCGTCAGCTGGCGGGTCACCGCGCCGCTGCGTGTGGTGCGGAAGAAGATGGACCGGCCGTGACCGAACTCTGCTTCGTCTCCGCCGAGGGTGGTTCCGCCTTCATGGAGGAACTCCTAGAGGTGGTCGCCGACGCCGTGCGCACGGCGGGCGGCAAGGCCAGGACCGCGGTCGGCGAGTTTCCCGAGGGCGGGGCCGACACGGTGTACGTCGTCGTCCCCCACGAGTATTTCGTGACCGTCCCGGACGCCGCCTTCCCGACCGCCGAACAGTGCCGCCGCACCATCGGGTTCTGTGTGGAGCATCCCGGGACGGCGACCTTCGAACGCAACGCCGAACTGCTCTCCATCCTGGGCGGCGCCGTCGACATCAACCACGATTCGACCGCCGAACTGCGGCGGCGCGGGATCGCCGTCGAGCATTTCCAGCTCGGCTACAGCCCGCTGTGGGATCTGTGGGGCGGCGACCTCGACAGCCCGCGCGACCTCGACGTCACCTACCTCGGCACGGCCGAGCGGCGGCGTTCGGTGCTGCTCGGCTCGTACGCGCGTGATCTCGCCGGGCTGCGGACGCGGTTGCTGACCCCGCCGCACGAACCGATGACCGGCGCACGCGTCGACTTCCTGCCGGGCAAGGCGAAGTTCGAACACCTCGCGCGGTCGCGGTTCCTGTTGAACCTGCACCGCGAGCAGAAGCAGACCCTGGAATGGGTACGGACGCTCGAAGCGATGACCAACGGCTGTGTGGTGGTCAGCGAGACCTCCGCCGACGTCGAACCGCTGGTCCCCGGCGAGCACCTGGTGCTGGCCCGGCCGGAGGCGCTGGGCGCGGTCGTCGCCGCGCTGGCCGACGAGCCCGAGCGTGAACGGCATCTGCGTTCGGCCGCCTACGGTTTCGTGAAGTCGCTGGACATGACGGCGTCCGCGCGGCGGCTGATCGACCTGGCCTCGTCGCTGGGCTCGGCCCCTACCGCGGACATCGCTCCGGCGCGGGCACTGGCGTCGAGCCTGCGGAACCCGGAGGACGCGCTCGCCGTCGACACCCCGTCGTTCGACGCGCGGTTCGCGGGCGACCGGTCCGCCGCCGGACCGGCTTCGGCACGCGGAACGGCGCTTTCGGCACGGATCGCTCAGCGGGCGGCAGGTGCGCGAAGGGTCGCTTCGCGGCGCTGGGAGCCTGCGGCCGCTTCGGTGCCGGGCTCGGCCGATGTCGACGTGCTGATCGTGCGCCGGACCGGCGAGGTCGACCCGGACGATCTGGCGAACGACCTGCTCACCGGCAGCGTGCTGCCGCGGAAGGTGCTTGTCGGCGAGGACGGCGTGCACCCGTGGCCGCGTCCGCGCCCGTATGACGTCCTGCTGCACGACGCCCCGCTCGGCCGCGGGCTCACCAGGAACTCGCTGCTCGAGCGCTCGACGGCGTCCTGGCTGCTGGTGCTCGACGGCGGGATGCGCGCGTCGGAATTCCTGCTGGAACGGCTCCTGGCCGCTTCGGAGGACGTCGACGTCGTGCACTGCCCGGTCGCGGATCCGGTGGACGGCCTGGTCGGCGCGCTGCCGCCGGAGGAGCGGCGGCTGCGGACGCTGCCGTACCTGGGCAGCGGGTACCTGGTGCGGCGGTCGCTGATCGACGAACTCGGCGGCTGGAACTCCGAGGTGTTGTTCGAGGGCCTGGAGGACCACCTGTTCTGGCGGCGGGTGGCTTCGGCGGCGAAACCGACGGCGCTGGTGCAGCAGGTGCTGCTGCGGCGGCTGCGGCCGGATCCGGACTCGCGGCCGATGGACCTCGACCCGCATCGGGTGTGGGCGGCGGTCGGCAGCGCGCTGTAGTCGTTGCCTGGTGCCTCAGGTGCCTCTCGCACGCGGGGCTGACGTTCCGTTGCCCCATTAGTGTGAGTTAGGCCGTGTCGGTGAACGTCCTCCCCCGGTCGTGCGCCTTATAGGCAGAGCATCGGAGCCTTCGGATGCTGGACGAGGAGGAGCCACCATGGCCTGGGAGATCGCCCTGGTCGCCGCGCTGGCCGTCGTGTTCGTCATACGGCTGGCGCTTCAACTGAAGCGCGGCTGAGTTCGCGGCGCCGCAGCTTCATCTGCGGAATCCGCCTTGTCTTGGCGGTTCGAGCCGGGAAAAGCGGAGGACCGTCTTCCCGCAGTTGTTTCTTGACGTGAATCGTCTTGTAGCCCGTCGTCAGATAGCCCTCGTTCCTCAGTTTCACCATCTCGGAGTTCACCGACGCGGCCGACGCCCCGATCGCGGACGCGATATCGGCGTGGTTCAGGCCGACGTCGATCACCACGCCGTCTTCACCGGGGATTCCATAGACCACCTGCAACCTGGCCAGAAAAGCGGTCAATCTGCTCCGGACCTTGGCGGCCGCGAAGCCCAGCGCGGCATCCCGGCGGCGCAGCCGGAGCGCCATTGCTTCAGCGGCCGCGCCCATCGCCTGTTTGTTGTCGTGGAGAAACCGGCGAAAGGCCTTCTGCGGGACTTCGAGGACACGGACCGGCTTCGTCGCGACGTAGGCGAGGTGGCTCGATCCTCCGATCAGGCAGTCCTCGAGCCCGAGCACATCACCCGCACCGAACAGGTCGACGATCGTGGGTGGCGTGTCGCCCTGTGTCGTACGCAGCGCTTTCACGAAACCCGACTGCAGGATGAGCACCGGCGGGATCGGGTCCGCCTGGTTCGCCAGGTTCGACCCGGCCGCGTAGTCGACATGTCTGGCGAGGTCGATCAGCCGCCGCCGTTGCCGCTCGGTGAGCGCCTCCAGGAAGGATCCGGACATCAGCCCACCACCGCCGCGAACGCGTAGAGGATGGCGGGCAGACCAGCCACCAATGCCGCCACCGAGCCGATCACCTTGGCAGGCTGCGCGACCTTTCTGGCGAGCAGAAGCCGGGTGAGGATCGCGGCGAAAACGATGTAGGCGAGAACGACGACGCCCGCGGTGACCACCAGAAGGGGGTCAGGTGTATTTGTCGCCAATGGTGACTCCCAGTGAGAAGAAATGTGATCTTGAAGTGTTATCGAGCCTTGCCCGGCCGGGTGAGAATCACGTCAGGTAGGTGACAACGCCGCGCGGCCGTAGCACCGAAGACTAGTGCTCAGAGTCATTGTGTGAAAGCAACTCCGCACCCACCGCACCCGGACAGGGTGCCTTCGGCCGACCATTTCGCGACGGAAAGTGACGGCAATTTCCGGCGCGCCGGAAGCGGAAAATCACGGACCGTGCCCGAAGTCGCCGCAAGTTTCGGCGAGTCACGGTTGAAAACACCGGGAAATCAGGGTTAGCCGTACGCGCATATGGCTTGAGCTCGCTCACCGGGAATCGTCGATCACCATGCGGACCCGAATGTTTTCCCAGGTGGAAATGAAAAAGAAGCGAGGATGCCCGAACGAGATCCCGCC
Source organism: Amycolatopsis sp. NPDC039088 (assembly GCF_055598845.1). Lineage (NCBI taxonomy): Bacteria > Bacillati > Actinomycetota > Actinomycetes > Pseudonocardiales > Pseudonocardiaceae > Amycolatopsis > Amycolatopsis sp. NPDC039088. The sequence continues at coordinate 175,211 of NZ_JBVKAE010000018.1, forward strand.
TGCTTGAGCAGCTCAGGGCCGTGCATCTGCACGTGCATCTCAGCGATTTAACGGAGGGTCAACGATCCCCGGTCCTCGGTCACCCCACGTGATGCGGGTGTCTTCCCCGCAAATCTCATCTTTTTGGGGGAATCCTCACCAGCCGGATAACGCGGCGGGGGTCCGGATCAGGCCCGCCGGGGGCTGACCAGGCCGGATTCGTAGGCCAGCACCACCAGCTGCGCCCGGTCGCGCGCCCCGATCTTGGTCATGATCCGGCTGACGTGCGTGCGCGCGGTGGCCGTGGAGATCACCAGATGCGCGGCGATCTCGTCGTTCGACATACCGCCGGCGACCAGGCCGAGGACCTCGCGTTCGCGGTCGGTGATCTCGCGGACGGCGCTCACGTCGATGCGGCGGTTCTCCGGCCGGTCGACGAATTCCGCGATCAGCCGCCGGGTCACGGTCGGCGCCAGCAGCGCCTCGCCCGCGGCGACCACCTTCAGCGCCCTCAGCAGTTCCACCGGATCGGTGTCCTTCAGCAGGAACCCGCTCGCACCGGCCCGCAACGCCTCGTAGACGTACTCGTCGACGTCGAAAGTGGTCAGGACCAGGACCTTCACCCCGGCCAGCTCCGGATTCGCGGTGATCCGCCTGGTCGCTTCGAGCCCGTCGACGCCCGGCATCCGGACGTCCATCACCACGATGTCCGGCTTGTGCTCGACGGCGGCCGCGACAGCCTGCTCGCCGTCACCGGCTTCGGCACAGACCTCGAAGCCGTCTTCGGTCTCCAGCAACACCCGGAAACCCGCGCGCACCAGCACCTGGTCGTCGGCGAGGACCACCCGGATCGTCATAGTTCCCCCTTGATCGGCAAATCCACGCGAACCTGGAACCCGCCGTCCACGACGGACGTCGTGAGCGCGCCACCCAGCGCCGCCGCCCGTTCGGACATGCCGCGCAGCCCGTGGCCGGGCGCGGGCTCGACGGCGTCACGACCATCGTCGCGGACCAGCAGGGTCAACGCACCGGTTTTCCGCTCGAACCTGACGTCGACCCCGCGTGCCTGATTCGCGTGGCGGACGACGTTCGTCAACGATTCCTGCAGGATCCGGTACGCGGCGCCGTCGACGGGAGCGGGCAGCTCACCCGGTTCGCCGTCGACGCGAACCTCCAGCCCGGCGGCCCGCGCGTGTTCGAACAGCTCGTCGGCCTGGGCGAGGCTCGGCGCGGGTGCCTTGTCCTCGCCGGAGCGCAGGACGGCCAGCGTCGCGCGGAGGTCCTTCAGCGCCGAAGCGCTGGCCTCCTTGATGTTCAGCAGCGCCTCTTTCGCCTGTTCAGGGCGCCGGTCGGCGACATGCGCGGCGACCCCGGCCTGCACGTTGATCATCGCGAGGCTGTGCGCGACGACGTCGTGCACCTCGCGGGCGATGGTGAGCCGCTCCTGCTCGGCCATCCGGTGCCGATGCTCGTCGGCCTGCTCACGCCGGGCCCGTGCCGCGGCCAGGCCGTTGCGCACCGCCGTCCCGACCCCGACGACCGCGATCACCCAGACGAACCCCAGTCCGGTCCGGAGATCGAAACCGGCCAACCCGTGCCGGGCGAACAGTGCGACACCGGCGGCCACGAGCAGCGAGCCACCGGTGATCCCGGCGACCAGCGGCCCGCGGATCTTGGTGAGCACGAACAACGCGATCGTCGGAAGCACGATCACCGGCCCGCCGGGATTGTCCGAGGCGTAGTAGCCCAGCGTCAACGCGGCCGTCAGCAGAAAGATCGGCAACGGATACCGGTGGACCAGCAGTAGCGGCACCGCGATGGCGACCAGCCACAATGCGCCGAAGGTGGTCAGCGGCGGCGTGCCCGGTTGCCAGCGGGCCGCGCTGCTCGTGGCGCCGAGGACGAACCCCAGTGGCAGCACCACGCGCAATACGCGACCCGCCCAAGGGCTCCACGGATACCGTTCTTTCAGCAGCACAGGACGAAAGCTACCGGGGGCGGGGGCGGATCGCGTCCGTTGGAAAGCGGCTTCTCGGCTACGCCGCGTGCGGTAGGCGCCGCAGGACCGAAGTCATCATCAGCACCCCGCCGATCACCTGCACGACCAGCACCGGCACCTGCCCGGACGAATTCATGGCGAACGCGCTGAACAGGCCCCACGACCCCGAACCCGCCATCGCCCCGGCGCCGGTCCACACCAGCACCAGCCGCGGCCAGAACCGTCCCCGCGAAACGGTCGCCAAGGCCACCGCGGCGAGCGCGCCGAGCAGTGCGATCACGACGTCCTGGCCGCGAGCCGACATCCCGCCGGAGCCGAACGCCCAGATCGTGTGGGCGATCGCGGAAACGAGGGCGGCTGCGATACCGAGCCCGCCCGGCATGCCGATCCTCCCCGGTCGCACGGTGCCGGTGACGACGAACCACCAGCGATCGCGGGCGTAGAGCACGAACGCGGTCAGCAGCAGGACCCCTTGCCAGGCGAAACCGCCGTAGACGACGGCCCAGACCCAGTTCTCCAACGGCAGTTCGGCCGGTTGCGGCCGCATCAGGTCGGCGACGATCACCGGCAGGTTCAGCACGATCGGCGCGAGCAGTCCGGTGCCGATCCAGATCGGGAAGAGCACGAGCGGCGCGGGGATCCGACGGCCCCAGGAGTAGGTGAAGGCCAGCGCGAGCACCACCGCGACGACGTCCATCCCGCCGGTGAGCAGGTTCGCGAAGAACATCAGCTCGGAGTCCACAAAGGACGGATCTCGGAGGCCGATGCTGCCTCCCGTGACCCAGGAGGCCTTGAGGGTCAGATAGGGCAGCGTGCCCAGGATCGCGGCGTAGCAGACGATCAGGCGGGCACTGGAGATCTTGGGGGTGGCGACTGCTGCGGTCATGCAGTCAGCTTCGGCGTCCACACGGCGGAAAGACTCCCTCGCGAGCCTGGTGCGCCTCCCTCTTCAGAAGGAACTGGGCAGTTTCGCCGCGGTTTCCTCGTCCGCCGGGGTGAGCGTCGCCAGCGAGATCTCCGAACGCCGCCCGAGGTACAGGTAGGAGAACTCGAACCGCAGCAGGCCGACGTCCGGGTGCAGGTATCGCTTGAGCACGATCCGGTCGCCGGAGACGTCGTGTTCCTTCCACATCCGCTCGAAGACCTCGGACTCCTGCCGGAGCCGCTTGACCAGGTTCTTCCACGCCGGTTCGGTGAGGTGTTCGGCCATCGCCGCCCGGAAACCGGCGACTACGCGCGGCAGGTTGGTCTCCCAGTCGGGCAGCCTGCGCCGCCACTCGGGATTGGTCAGGCATTGGACCATCGTGTTGCGGTCCTCGAACGGGATCGCGTCGACGTCACCCATCAGCCAGTTGTAGGCCCGGTTGTAGGCGAGGATGTCGCATCGCGCGTTGCGCACGCAGACCGGGAACGGCTCCAGTTTCGTCATCATCCGGTAGATGTTCTCGCTGAGGAGCTTGCAGTCCTTCTCCAGCGACGGCTCGGGAGCGCCGGCGAGGGTGAACAGGTGAAGGTGCTCGTGCGGGTCGAGCCGCAGCGTGCGGGAGATCGCCTCCAGCACCTGCTCGGAGGCGTTGATGTCGCGGCCCTGTTCGAGCCACGTGTACCAGGTGACCCCGACCCCGGCGAGCTGCGCGACCTCCTCACGGCGCAGTCCAGGCGTGCGGCGCCTGCCGCTGATCGGCAGGCCGACCTGATCCGGGGTGATGCGCTCGCGGCGGCTGCGCAGGAAGGCGGCCAGTTCGTGCCGTCGCACGTCGGCCACTCGTGAATCGACGGTCATGGTCACCTCATCAGGTTCGCAAAACTCCGAGCCCGTTACCAGGTAGTGGTAATACCAGGATAAACACACTCCTGGTACCAGGCTGGACCTCGCCCGATCGTAGTACCCATGACTTCGACGCAAGCTTCGGTGACGCCCACCCGCGTCGCCACCGGACCGGCCCTGACCTCGGCGGGCCTGGTCACCGTGCTGTTGGGGGCGGCACTCCCGCTCATCGATTTCTTCATCGTCAACATCGCCCTGCCCGCCATCGGCTCCGACCTCCGCACGTCGTCGGCCACCTTGGAACTGGTGGTCGCGGCCTACGGGATCGCGTATGCCGTGCTGCTGGTCGTCGGCGGCCGGCTCGGTGACGCCTTCGGTCGTCGCAAACTGTTCCTGATCGGGCTGGCTTCGTTCACCGTGACCTCCCTGCTCTGCGGGATCGCGCCGACGGCGCTGACGCTGGTACTGGCGCGGGCCGCGCAGGGGGCGGCGGCCGCGTTGATGCTGCCGCAGGTGCTGTCGATCATCCAGGCGACCACGACCGGTGAACGCCGGTCCAAGGCGCTCGGCCTCTACGGTGCGACCGCGGGGCTTTCGATGGTGCTCGGCCAGTTCCTCGGCGGGGCCCTGGTCGCCGTCGATCTCTTGGGCACCAGCTGGCGGCCGATCTTCCTGGTCAACGTGCCCGTCGGGATCGCCGGACTGGTGATCGCGCGACGGCTGATCCCGGAGAGCCGCTCCAGCAACCCGATCGGCATCGACCGCTGGGGCACCGTTCTCCTGGCGATCTCCCTCGTGTCGCTGTTGCTGCCGCTGGCGGAAGGCCCGGTGCTGGGCTGGCCACTGTGGACGGTCGCGCTGCTGGTCGTCTTCCCGTTCGCCGCGGCCGGGTTCGTCCAGGTCGAACGCCGGATGGAACGGCACGGCGGTATCCCGCTGCTGCCGCCGTCGGTGATGCGGATGCCGAGCGTGCGGCAGGGGCTGCTGGTCGGGGTGCCGTTCTTCATCGGCTTCAGCGCGTTCATGTTCGTGTTCGCGGTGACGCTGCAGGACGGTCTGCACCTCGGTCCGCTGGGTTCCGGACTGGTGACGGCGCCGCTTTCGCTCGCGTTCTTCGCGATGTGCCTGGTCAGCAGCCGCCTGGTGACGCGGTTCGGGCAGCGGGTCGTGGCGGCCGGCCTCTCGGTCCAGCTGCTGGGGCTGCTGGTGCTGATCGGCACCGTGCTGCTGGAGTGGCCGAACCTGGGCGTGCTCGATTTCGCGCCGGGGATGCTGCTGTGCGGTCTCGGTCAGGGACTCGCGATGACGACGGTGTTCCGGATCGTGCTGTCCAAGGTGCCGCCGGAGATCGCCGGGGTCGGCAGCGGGATGCTGACGACGTCGCAGCAGGCCGCGATGGCGCTGGGGGTGGCGACGTTGGGCACGTTGTTCGCCTCGGCCGGCGCGGGCCCACTCGGGATGAAGGGCGCGTTCGTGCTGGTCATCGGGATTCAGGCGGTGCTGACGATCGGTGTGATCACGGTGGCGCGACGGCTGCCGGATCCGCGGAGCTGAGAAAGTTCGGCCGCACCCGTCGGAGAAGTGGCTCCCCGAGCGACGATGGGGATGTGACGGAACCACGGGTGCATCGGGACCCGGCCTTCGCGCTCTTGTCGCTGTACGACACGGCGTTGCCGGAGGTCTACGGGTACCTGCTGTCCCGGTGCGGTGATCGCACCCTCGCCGAGGAGTTGACGTCCGAGACGTTCCTCGGTGCGGTGAGGGCCTGTCGCAAGGAGCTTGCGCCCGCAGTGAGCACCGGGTGGCTGATCGGCGTCGCCCGGCACAAGCTCGCCGATCACTGGCGGCGTAAGGAACGTGAGGAACGCGGGCTGCGGCTCGTCCACGAGGAGGACGTCACCGATCCGTGGGATGAACGGCTGGACGCCCTCCTGGCGCGCGAGGTGCTCGCGTCGCTCGGGGCGCATCATCAAGCCGCATTGACGCTTCGCTACGTCGACGGCCTCCCGGTCGCGGAGGTCGCCGCCCATCTGGGGCGCACGGTGCATGCCACGGAGGCGTTGCTCGTGCGGGCCCGTGCCGCGTTCCGGCGTGCTTACCAGGAGAAGGAGGGTCGCGATGCCTGATCCGTTCGACGCGCTTCGCGCACCCTCGCAGCCGGTCGATCCCGACCCGCTCTTCGCCGCCGAACTGCGCGACCACCTGCGTCGCGCCGTCTTGAACGGAGCCGATATGACACGCACCGATACAGCCGAAGTACGTTCGTTGACGCCGTACCTCGTGGTGACCGACGCCCGCGCCGCGCTCGACTTCTACGTCGAGGTGTTCGGGGCGCGGCGCCGGGCCGAACCGATCGTGATGGAGGACGGCCGGGTCGGGCACGCGGAACTGGCCATCGGGGACAGCGTGCTGATGCTCGCGGAAGAATTCCCCGAACTGGGCAATGTCGTGGCGTCCGCCGGTGGCCCGCTGATCCGGGTGGAGGTCCCGGACGTGCACGCGACCGCGCGCCGGGCCGTCGAACTGGGCGGGGAATTGGAACGTGCCGTCTCGGACGAAGGCTACGGTCTGAGCGGGGCGATCAAGGACCCGTACGGTCAGCGTTGGCTGGTGTCGCAAGCCGCCCCTTCGGAAACTTCCGGCGCGAAGCCGATCCGACACGGCGAAGCGGGCTACTTCACCTTCCAGGTCCCGGACGACCAGCGGGCGAAGGCGTTCTACGGCGCCGTCCTCGGCTGGCAGTTCTCCCCGGGACGGGTCGAAGGCGGTTGGGGCATCGAAGGTTCCGGCCTGCAGGGCGGTCTGTGGGGTGGCCCGGGGCGGCAGGTGGGCTGGAAGGTGATGTACGCCGTCGACGACCTCGCCGCCGCACTCGACCGAGTGCGCACCCAGGGTGGCCGAGCGGGCGAAACCGAACAGCAGCCCTACGGCCTGAGCGCCGAATGCGTGGACGACCAGGGCATCGAATTCTGGCTCTGGGAACAGCCGCGCTCTTAAGGTCACCACCCCAGCCCCCACCCGTCCCAGGGGGGCGACCCCGAAGCCAGTCTATCGCCGATGGGGGTCGCGGAGTGGGGCTGAGGCGAGTTGTCCACAGACGGGGGGTCATTGTGGATAACCGGGGGCCCATGCCGTGAAGGCCTCCTTCCCTACCTTGAGAGCAGGGGGTCCCGGCAAAGTCGAGGTAGAGCTTGATCAACGGAAGATCAGGGACACTCAACGTCCCTGATCTTCCGTTGATCAAGGGCGAGCCGAGGTAG